>CAXQPB010000099.1:0-4293 GCA_964225545.1 Candidatus Nitrosopumilus sp.
CGGAGTGGGTGAAGACACTGGAGCCGGGTTGGCACCAGCGCAGGATGGACAACTTCAACCTGCTTGTCTCCGGCATTCCCCAGGATGAGGATCTGGTCGATGACGGCTGGACCGACATCATTACGAACATCCTGCTCAGTATTCAGGCCGGCGAGACACAGGACTTCTCCGAGAAGGGGTTGATGGCTGCGGCCGAGATGGCCGACTTCGAGAAGATGGAGGCGATCCGCGCGCGCATCGAATCGGTGGTCGCGGACCCGGACGTGGCCGAGGCGTTGAAGCCGTACTACCGCCAGTTCTGCAAGAGGCCGTGTTTCCACAACGAATATCTGGAGACGTTCAATCGCGAGAACGTCACGCTGGTCGATACGGCCGGCAAGGGTGTCGAACGCATCACGGAAACCGGCGTCGTTGTCGGGGGTCGTGAGTATGAACTGGATTGCCTGATCTACGCGTCGGGTTTCGAAGTCGGAACCGACTACTCCCGCCGTGCAGGGTTCGAGGTTACCGGCAGCGGAGGCAGGACGCTGAGCGACCACTGGGCTGACGGAGTGCGCACGATGTACGGGATGCACGTCGCCGGTTTTCCGAACTGCTTCCTGCTGAATCTCGTGCAGGCGGGGTTCACTGCGAACTTCCCGCATGTCCTCAATGAGCAGGCCAAACACATCGCGTACGTGATTGCGAAGGCACTTCAGGACAGGATCGATATCGTCGAGCTTACCGACGAGGCAGAGGCGTCGTGGGTGAACGCCTGCGTCGAGAAAGCCAGCGGCGCCGGCGGTGAGTTTCTCGACGCCTGTACGCCCGGCTACTACAACAACGAGGGCAACAGGTCGGCCCGAGGCGTGCAGAACGGCTTTTACGGAGGCGGAACGGGCTCCATTGAGTACTTTGCGATTCTGGATGCCTGGCGAGAGGCCGACACGCTCGACGGGCTGCGCATCGAAAAACGCGACTGAAGTTCCGCCAGCGACCGGCGAATCGGTCGGCCGGCGGGGGCGGTGAATCCTTCAGGAGAGCGAGATCCATCCCGCGACTGTGTTCAGCGCGCGCGCGAGATTTCCCCGGCGCCAGCTGCGCGAGTCGGCGGGCCGGCCGTCGATCCACGTTGACAGGATCGCGATTTCGCCGATTCGTTCCGGAGCTGTTTCCAGCGGGTTGGCAGAAAGCATGGTCAGGTCGGCACGTTTGCCGGGTTCAATCGAGCCGACCTCGTCTTCCAGGCCGAGTTGCCAGGCGGCATCGATCGTCATGGCGCGCAGGGCCTGCTCGGCGCTGATGCGCTGGTCTGCACCTACGACGATCTGACGCTCCCGAGTTCTGCGTGCGACAGCCGTCTGAAGAACTCGCATCGGGTCGAGCGGCGTTGCCGGGTTGTCGGAATGCAGACTCGCCCGGTGTCCGGCACGCAATGCCGATCCCACCGGCATGTAGCGCTGGGTTCGCGTGCTTCCCACGATTTCAGGCAGCCGGTCCCCGTAGAAGCGAATGTGATCGAGGAAGAAGCTGACCGTGACACCGAGTTCGCGCGCGCGCACAAGTTGGTCCTGCGTGATCAGAGCGTTGTGTTCGAGGCGGTGGCGGGCTTCGGGCCGGGGAAACCGGCTCTGTGCGAACTCGACTGTATCGAGGACTCGGTCGATTGCGCGCTCTCCCTGTACGTGAACGGCGATGTGTCTACCCTGTCCATGGTGCTCCAGAAACATCGCTCGGAACTCTTCGGCGCCGTAATTGAGCGCCGGACGATGGTCACGGCCGAGGTGCAGACGGTCGACGACCAGCGGGCTGTTTTCGTACGGGTCTGCCCAGGCGGCGCCGCCCGCGTATGGCGAGCCGTCCATCCAGAACTTTACGCCGCGCAGCCGGAACCGGTGGCTCGAGGGGGGCGGCTCGGAGCCCGCGAGCTGGGCGGGTAACGCATAGACGACGGTGCGCACCGGAATCTCAGGGTCGAGCGCCAGGCGCTCCATCAGCCCGATCGGGTCCTCGAGGTTACTGGCCGGTCCGAGCGCGCCGAGAGTCGTGTATCCCGCACGGGCATATCGGCTGTACTGCAAGGCAAGAAGCAGCTCGGCAGATCCTTTTGGCGGCGGGGGCATGGCTGCGAGCAACCGGTCGATCGCAGCCACCTCGCGTACGGTTCCGGTCAGGCGTCCGTCCGCGTCGCGCACGAACTCTCCCCCGACCGGGTTTTGCGTTTGCTCGTCGATGCCTGCCGCCGCCAGCGCCGCCGAGTTGGCGTATGCGTCATGCATCATCTGGGTCAGGACTACCAGCGGCTTGGTCGGGGAGATGGTGTCGAGCTCAGTCAGAGTCGGCGGGCTCAGGTCTTTGACCATGACCGGATCCCAGCCGAACGCGATGGTCCATGGTGCAAGGGAGAACCTCTTCGCGCCGTTCGCCAGTGCGTTCATGCATTTGGCCCGTGAGGTGTGGCGGACTCCGCTGACGTCAATGGTGGTGGCAAGCACGGCCGCAGCGTCCGGGTGTGTGTGCGGTTCAATCAGTCCGGGAGTGATAACGGTATCCTTCATCTCGACGACGACGGTCCGAGGTGGCGCGAGTGTGCGCAGTTCGTCCATCGAGCCGACGTGCTGAATGCGGCCGTCCGCGATATGGATCGCCTCTGCCCGCGGAAGGTCGGGGGTCATCGTGATGATGTCCGCTTTGATGATGAGTTCTGAAGGCGCGGGTCGGGGGCCCGACAAGGTCCAGAGAGCCGCCGCCGAGAATGCCACAAGCACGACGCCCATGATCATCCCGGTGGCCAGTCGTCGGGTTGTGGTCGGATTGCTCAACGCCGTCGGTGCCCTGCGGAGGTGCCCGCTGCCGCGATGGCAACCGTTGTGCCGGCGGCGTATCGGCGAGCTTATCGTGGTCAGTGAGTCTGATCCACCGCGCAAAGGGTGTCTATCATTCGGAGGACGTCTTCGATGCGCGCCGGCTTTTCGAGTCGTGGCGCATCGCTCAGATCCGGCGGCAGCACGAGGCTTTCACCAAAGCCTGTAACAAAAAAGAACGGCGTGTCCGCCTTAGCGAGCAGCCGCGCGACTTCAATGACTGTCTCGCCCTTCAAGTCGATATCCAGCACGGCAACCTCACATGAAGTGCGCGAAACAAGCGCTTTCGCGGACCGCACGCTCGCGGCCATGCCGATCACACAGTGGCCGTGGTCTTCGAGTGATCGGCGCAGGCCGTCAGCGACGGCGAAGTTGTCATCCACGATGATGACGTGCCGACTCGGTGCTGCAGAGTCCGAATTGTTTTGAGTGATCAATGTTTCCCTCAACTCGCGGCCGTTGGTGCGCTGCGTCCGGCCATCCCGGTTCAAGCTGCGTTTGCCTCTCTTTGCGCGCTGTCGCGTGGAATGGTTATCCGTACGAGCACGCCATCTCGCGGGTACGCGATCTCCGCGGTGCCGTCGAACTCATGTTCGATCATCCCCTCGATCAGTCGTATCCCGTAGCCTGTGCTCTGAGGCTCCTTGACAGGTGGTCCCTGCGTCTCCTGCCATAGGATCTGTATGCAGTCCCTGTCCGACGTCCAGGTCAGCTGCACGCGGCCATTCTGGGCAGACAGCGCTCCGTATTTGACTGCGTTCGTCGCCAGCTCATGCAGCACCATGCAGAGCGAGGCGCAGGCATCGGCGGGCAGATGCCACGCCGGTCCCTGAATACCGATCCGCTGCGCTTCGCCTGCAAGATTGTATGGGCCCAGCGTCATCAGGCAGAGGTCACGGAATTGCATCCCGCTCCAGTGGCTACGTGCGAGTGCGCTGTGAACAATCGCAATGGAGTGAATACGACCTGCCAGGGAGGCCCGCAAATCTTCGCCGGATGTCGTATTCGCTGCGCTCTGCTCGACGAGAGAAATGACTGTGGCGAGGTTGTTCTTCACGCGATGGTCCAGCTCCCTCATCAGCCGCGCTTGTCGCTCCTCACTGCGAATGCGTTCGCTGATGTCGGTGATGCTGGCGCGGATCAGCGGGCCCTCTGTGGATTGCAGGCGCACCAGCCGGACCTCGCATGGAAACTCGCGTTTGTCGCGGCCGATGTGGAGCCAGCGAAACACCGGGGTTCCGCCCGCGAGAGCTTCCCGGATGTGCTCCTGCGCGGATGTGACGGCGTCTTTTCCATCAGGCTGCACCGGCGCGCTGAGCTCTGTCAGCGATGAATGCATCAGCTCTGCGCGATTCATCCCGAACATCCGACAGGCATTGCGATTGGCGTCGACGAGGGAGCGTGTCTCTACATTGACGACGAGAATTCCTTCCGGCGCATGTTCGACGAG
>CAXQPB010000100.1:0-24561 GCA_964225545.1 Candidatus Nitrosopumilus sp.
GCTGGAACGGACGGCGATCGCGAAGCGAACCCATGAGGGAGGGAGCTTGTCCCAAAGAACGGGCTTGACTCCGATCGAGGTGACCAGACGTGCGCTGGTCGGAATACGTCACCTTCGACCTCTGGCCGCTCCGCCCCGTTCTGGCACTGCGGCCATCACTCGGTGACCGCGAGACCGTTCTCTCGGTACCGCTGAAAATTCCGGCCGGCGCACGTCTGGTCACCTCGATCGGAGTCAAGCCCGTTCTTTGGGACAAGCTCCCTCCCTCATGGGTTCGCTTCGCGATCGCCGTCCGTTCCAGCGAAGAGCGAAAAGTCGTCTTCGAGCGCACCATCGACCCGAGCAACGTCGTCGCCGACCGGCGCTGGTTCCCCGTCGAGGTCGATCTCGGCGACTTCGCGGGCCGGACGGTCAATCTCGAGTTCTCGTCTTCGACACAGCGCGAACGCGCTGAAACGGTCTTCATGGGGGGATGGGGGATGCCGCGTATGCTGTCGACAGGCGATCCGGGCAGGAATACCGATCCGCCTCCGGCTTGATGTCGCGCGCGCGATCCTGACACACTCACATCGTCGTATGCCTGCAGCTGAAGAAAAACGTGTCTGCCCGCTGTGCCGATCATCGGACCTGCGGTCGAAGTACATTCTCAGCCAGTTCGGAATTCTCTCCTGCAACCGGTGCGAGCTGGTGTTCCTCTGGCCGCGTCCGACCGCAGAGGAGATCCGCGAGCTTTTCGAAAATCTGTATACCAACGGCGAGGGCTCGGTTCCGGAGCTGAAGTCCTACTACTCGTTCTGTTACGACGATGAGCCGGCCAATCCGCTGGTACAGCTCTACGAGAGCTGGCTCGACCGCATTGAACGACATCGCCAACCTGGAAAACTCCTCGATGTCGGCTGCGGCACCGGCTTGTTTCTGTCCGTCGCACGCAGGCGCGGCTGGGAGCCGTTCGGGATCGACGAATCCGAGGAAGCCACGTCGCACGCGCGTGATCATTTCGGTCTCGACGTCCGCATCGGCGAGTTCAGTCAGTTCGCTGCCGAGGGGCTGTCTTTCGATGCAATCACCGGCTGGGACATTCTCGAGCACGCCAGAGAGCCGGTACCCCTGCTCGAGGCGATGCGGGAGAGCCTCGCGCCGGGAGGGGTTGTCAGTCTTTCGACGCCGAATCAGCGCAACATCATCGATGTCATCGCGGCGGCGATGTACCGCGCATCCGGCAAACGCGTGACGGGCCCGCTCGAGAAGTTCTACATAGAACAGCACTTCATCTATTTTACACCGGAGACCCTGACGGACGCTCTGTCCCGAGGCGGCTTCGAAGTGATGGAGATGGACCTCGAGTCGACCGATCTGCGCCGACTCACGCTATCGCCGCCGATGCGCCTCGTCCTCGAGTCCATGTTCGCCGCGGCACGGGTTCTGAAGCTCGAGAACCGTCTCTTCAGCGTCTCTCGTCCGAAGCTCCGGCCCACAACTGCGGAACCGCATAACACCCCAACAGATAAAGCGCCGGAAACGTGAGCGACAGATTCCGGATCTCATCGAGGAAGCCCCAGATCAGGAACAGCGGGAAGTTGACGACCGCTGAGAACAGCGCCAGCCGACGCAGCGTCGGCGGACATGCACGCCAGCCGCTGACGACAATCGCTGAAACAAGAAACAGCGAGATGACGTTGGCCGAGCGCGGGGTGGGGATCAGCGCAGCGTAAGGCCGGTCAAAACGCAGATACGTTTCGGGCTGCAGCCAGAAAAGCGCGTTCAACGACATCCAGAATTCGGCCGGGCCGCCGCCGTTGTCGGAGAACGCGATCCGCAGAGCGATCACGATCACCGCCCCGATCATCAATTGGGCACCGAGGTGCGCGATCAGCTCACGCCGGTCCATTCGATCCCAGCAGATCGCCGCGAAGTAAACGACGACCAGGATGTTCGACTCCTTGTTCAGAAGAGCAAGAACGAACGCGAAGTAGTAGAGCGCCCACTTGGCTCGCAGCATCGTCAGCAGGCAGACGAACAGGAAGGCAAGTTCCGCGAAGTCGTAGAGGTAGCCTCCGAACAGAAAAGACATCGGCAGGAAGAGAAGACCGATTGCAGGAGCCACGTCGCTCAACAGCGGCGGGCCCGGTCCGGTCTCCCGGGTCACTGCGCGCGCGGCATAGAGAACAATCATCAGGCTCAGGAACAGATAGAGATAGGCGACGTGCCAGGCCACGCTTTTGTCGAGATCCCATGACTCGTTACGGTGGCGGTAACGCAGAACCGGGGTCTCCTCCAGGAACCACTCCCGGTGCCGCTCCACGTAGGAGCGCGGCAGGATCGATATGCCGGCGTTGATCAGCGTCGGAGAGAGAACCCGGTATGCGAAGGGCTGTCGCGCCTCGTACGCGAGCATCTTCTCGAGGCCCCAGTGCGGCGAGTCACCACGGAATCCCCATCGCGTGGCGAATGTTCCCAGAACAAGCGCTGCCACGATCGTGTAGAGCAGGAGGGTGAACGACCCGCGAAAAGCGGCCGCAACGCGTCGCTCCGTGAAATGATCGCGCAGACGCCACACGACGCCGGCAGCGACAGCGATGCCAAGGGTGAACCAGAGCGCCGACCAGAAAAGCCGCGACCAGTAGACCGCGGGATCGGCGAGCGACTCATCGAACACGTCGAGCGCCTCCCTCGTTCGCGCCCTGCCCGCCGGGTTTTACACAGCAACAGCGACCCGGGACGGTGCCGATTCGCGCCGTCTGCCGAGGGCTGAGTGAAGTCGATCGGTATGCAGATAGAGCCACGGAGCTGAGACCCGACAATACAGGCCTGACGGTCGGATGTCGCGGCAGCGGGCCGAAGTCAAGGATCTGCGTATCAGGGGGCGTTGCCGCTGCGGCCGGGTTGGAATAACTCGCAAGGACTGCGCCGCGGCCCGCTGCCGAGGTCGGCGGCCGCAGGAAAGAAAATGACCGCCAGTCCCCAACAGGAACCGGACAGCGCACGGCGACCGCTGCTGGTGATTCTCGCGATCGCGCTGGGCCTGCGACTGGCGTGGATCTTGAGCGCCGATGTCGATGTGACCGGCGGCTTTTACTTCGACATGACGTGGTACCACGGCATGGGGCAGCGGATCGCCGAGGGAATGGGACTCACGCGGCTGACCGGCGCTCCCACCGCGGAGTGGCCGCCCGGATACCCGCTCGCCCTCGGCATCATCTTCAAGCTCGCCGGCGACAGCGTGCGCGCCGCGCAGCTCTTCGGCGCCCTCTGCGCTGCCGCTACCTGCGCACTGGTCTATCTTCTCGGGAAACGTCTTGCCGGACCGTCGGTCGGGCTGGTGGCGGCCTGCCTTCTCGCTCTGTCCCCGGGCGACATCTTCTACGCGCCTTTGCTGCTCGCAGAGGTTCCGTTCACCGCGATACTGGTCGCGGCCTGCCTGGTTTTCATGAACGTCGATCAACAGGCTGGCGAAGCAGCACCATCCGTCTCGGGGTGCATCGGTGTCGGTCTCATTCTGGGTGCGGCAACACTGGTGCGCGGGGCGTCGATCCTGTTCTTCTTTGTCTTCGCTGCGGTCTGGCTGTTGCGCGGGATCGGACTGGCGTCAACGCTGCGTGCGACAGCGATGGTGTGCCTCGGGCTCGCGCTCGCGCTCGTGCCATGGACAGTGCGAAATCAGCTCCGAATGGGTGAACCGATCGTCCTTTCGACATCGCTCGGGCGGACGTTGTCCCACGCGCACTCCCCCGTCGAGGTCGGCGGGCGATCGCTTGATGAGCTTCGTTATCGGATGGATTTCTGGAAACGCTACGAGCACATCCCGCAGCCGCGCCGGGAAATCGAGATCAACCGCGCATTCACGCGAGACGCGCTCGAGCAGATTCTCGCGCACCCCGCCGACGAGATCGCGTTCGTCC
This sequence comes from Candidatus Nitrosopumilus sp., assembly GCA_964225545.1. Taxonomy (GTDB): domain Bacteria; phylum Desulfobacterota; class Binatia; order UBA1149; family SPBQ01; genus SPBQ01. The sequence goes on from CAXQPB010000100.1 coordinate 3,900, forward strand.
CTCGGCGGCTGGTCAATTTCTTTCGTCACGACCATGCAGCGCTGGAGTGGGGGCGGCCGCACGTGACTCCGGGCGCGGTAAGCGGACCGAGGCGACCGCTGTTCGATACCATCCCCGACAGCGCATTCGCCGCGATGGCTGATGGATATTTTCACATCGTGCTGATCGCGGCGGCGCTGGGCATGGTCGCGATCGTGCGAGACCGCGAACCGCGCAGCCTGCTGGTCCCGATCGCCATCGCGTACTTCACGCTCCTCCACATCACCGCGTTCCCCGGCGAGCCGCGCTATCGCCACCCCGCAGGTCCGTTCATTCTGATCGCAGCGGCGTGGGCCTTCGTGGACGCCGGCCGCAAGTACCGCCTCCGCGATGAGGCGAACGAGGAGCCGTCACAATGATGTAGCGGGCGATCAGCTCGCGGATCGGCCCCGCGGTTTCGCTCGCAGCGGCTCTTTGCCTGCTGATTGCAGGCTGCACGTCGGCCCCGGAGAACCCGGCAATGTCGCGGCAGAAGCCGTCGTCAGTTCCGGGCGAGCTGCTTGCCGCCGGGGTCGGGGAGACCAGCGGCAAAGCCGGAGCGATCGACCTTCTGACACGCGACGACGGGCCGGCGGCCGTGGTGCAGCCGGGCACGGCCTTGTCGGTGTACCTCTCCCCATCAACCGCTGCTCCGGAGAGCCGGGAACCGATGATCACGTTCCGTTTGCATCGTGACCTCGCAGTGGGAGCCGGCGGTTTCGAGATCGAAATCGAGGACGACCGCGGTGCGCTGCCGCTGCGCCTTGAGCGACTCGGTCCCGGTCGCTGGGAGGGATATCTCGAGTCGAGCGCGGACGACGGGCCGGCGGCCTCGGGTTCACCAGCGGGGCCGCTGCGCGTAACGCTGACAAACCATTCGCGAGCCGCGATCCAGTGGATCACTCCGCGACTGCCGTGGGCGCAGACGGAGAGGGTCCCCGCCGTCATCAACCCCACACGCAGACCGATCGAGAATTCGATCAACATCATCCTGTATGTGATCGACACCTTGCGTGCAGACCGTCTGTCGCTGTACGGACACGACCGTCCGACTTCACCGCGCATGGATGAGCTGGCGCGTAGTGCTCTTGTCTTCACGAACGCCTATTCCACCGCCTCGCATACGCTGCCTTCGACCAGCGCCCTGTTCGCCTCAGCGATGCCATCGCCGATGGGAGGCGTTCTCGCCGCGGACGGGCCCGCCGTCACGACTCTCGCCGAGAGCTTCCGCAAAGCCGGCTATCGAACCGGCGCGCTGCAAACCAACCTGGTGGTCGTCGGCGACCAGGGTTACGACCGCGGCTTCGAGACCTACACGACCTTGCGGGCGGAGCCCGATCCGCAGAGCAAGTTTCCGGTGAGCCAGCAGCTGGTCGATGCGCAGACGCTCGACGCGGAGATCCAACGCTGGCTGGATGCGTCCGACCGGGAACCCTTCTTCCTGTATGTCCAGTCGATGGACGCGCACTTCCCGTACGATGCTCCACCGCCGTTCAGCGAGATGTTCGTCGACGCAGAACACGTCGAGCTTCCGGACAACGACTTCGTCCGCGGCCTCACCCCCGAAAGGCGCGCAGAGGTCCAGTCGTTTGCAGACCAATGGAATCCACAACGATACGACGGCTGCGTCGCGTACGCGGATCACTGGATCGGTCGCCTGATCGACTCCCTGGCCGAGCGCCCCGCAGCTCGGCGCACGGCGGTCATCATCACTTCTGACCACGGCGAACCACTAGGCGATCGCGACGAGTTCCGGCATGGACACACTCTGTACGAGGAGCTTGTGCGCGTTCCGCTGCTGATCGTGCTGCCGTGGGCGGACGAACCCGCCGAGATCGACGAGATCGTGAGTCAGGTCGATCTCGCGCCGACCCTCCTCGACCTGGCGGGGATCGAGATTCCGGACGAATTTTCCGGCCGCTCTCTGCTTCGCGAAGCGAAATCGACGCCGCGCGCGGCAGGGGAACTTCTGATCATCCCCGATCGGGTCACAAAGGGCGGTTTCATCCGGGAGGGGCGCTGGAAACTGCTGGTGCATGAGCAGCAGAGAGAGCTTTTTGACCTCCAGTCAGACCCGGCCGAGAGCGTTGACTTGAGCGCGAGATACCCGGTCACGACCGGTTACCTGACGAGCCGCCTGCTCGAGCGGTCGGCCGCCCTTCGCGAGGGCCGTGACGCCCACTCGCCGATCACCGACCCTGAGCTGGGGGAGGCCCTGAAGGCCCTGGGCTACGTGGACTAAAATCGTTGCTACTCCCGTCGGCACGTTACAGAGTCGGGGCGTTGACTCAGTGTGCCGCGGGCAGCCACAGTCACCCAGTAGTGACCGCTGTCAGCGGCCGTCAGAGGAGAGTCCGCGAAGCCTGGCGCCCACGCCCGGGCCAGCAGCCTTGCGGAGCCATGAACGTCGGGAAACTCAGGAAAAAGCCGACCGACGAACACGGCCTGAGCGGGAACCTCTCCGGTCGACGTGGTCACGCAGCGAGAAGGAGAAGGAGCAGGGATGGCTGAGGGACGCCGATATCACGTCACGATCTTATTGATCAGTTTTGCCGCGTTATTGCTGGAGATCAGCTACACCCGATTCATCTCCTTCAAACTTTTCTACTACTACACCTATCTGATCATTGGTCTCGCTTTGCTTGGAATCGGGTCGGGCGGTGTCTTCGTCGCGATCTCGTCGCGTCTGCGCCGGATGGACCTCGACAGAATCCTCATCGGTGGGTGTGTACTCGGCGCCGCGTCGGTCCTGGTCGGTTATCTGCTCATAGCGTACACACCGGTCGATACCCGCTCGATCTGGACCGGTGACGCGATCGGTCTCAACGTCGGCAGACTGATGATCGTCTGCCTGTCACTGTTCGGAACATTCCTGTTCGTCGGCGTGATGATTGCCACGCTCTTCGGACGCATGCCCGATGATATCAGCGGCCTGTATTTCGCCGATCTCATCGGCGCGGGTATCGCCTGCGCCTTTGTCGTGCCGGCGATCAAGTACCTGGGTCCGCCGGCGACGATCTCCGCCGCAGGCGTCATTCTGGCGCTGACCGGAGTCTGGCTGGCGCGCGGGCGAGCCGGCAACTGGGCAACGGCCGGCACGATCGCAGCGGCGGTGCTCGCAATCACCGTCGCGTTTCCGGGCCTGCTGCCGGATCCGAAGACCGACGCGATCAAAACCATCCGTCCCGAGACGGAAACGCTGTTCTCGAAATGGAACCCGGTTTTCCGAATCGACGTCACCTCCAATGATGAGCACCCGGACGTCCGCTACGTTCACCATGACGGACTCTGGGGTTCGGCGGTCCATCGATTCGACGGCGATCTCAGCAAGCTCTCACGCTTCGACAAACAGGACCGATCTTTCCCGTTTCGGGTGCTCGATGACCCGCCGGGCAAGGTTCTGATCATAGGCGCAGCAGGCGGGCATGAAATCATTGCGTCCCTGTATTTCGAGGCGGGCCAGATCAACGCTGTCGAACTCAATCCGGTAACGATCTCGCTCCTGACCACACACCTCGCCGACTTCTCGGGCCATCTGAACGAGAACCCGAAGGTCAATCTCATCAATGACGATGGACGTTCCTATCTGGCGCGCGACTCAGAACGCTATGACCTGATCTTCTTCGTCGCACCCGACAGCTATTCGGCGATGAACGCCGCGACCGCCGGCGCTTTCGTCCTGTCGGAGAGCTATCTGTACACCAAGGAGATGATCCTCGAGAGCCTGACGCATCTGACAGACAACGGGATCATCTGCATGCAGTTCGGCGAGATCGAATTCTCCCGCAAGCCCAACCGTACCGCCCGGTACATTGCGACCGCGCGCGAGGCGTTTCATGAGCTCGGGATCGAGGATCACGCCGCGCATATGCTGGTGGCTACATCTCACGACTTCATTCCGGTCTCCACGATCCTGCTCAAGCGAAAGCCGTTCACCAAAGGCGAGATCGACCGATTCCTCGAGAACATGCCGAACGTGACCGGGGCCGTCGGGCAACACGCCCCGGGCCACCAGCTCCAGGACGGTCCGGTCAACAAGATCATCAACCTGCCGGACTCAGCCCTCGAGGCGTGGTTCGAGGAGCACAACTACGATGTGAGCCCGATCACGGACGATGCGCCGTTCTTCTGGCATTTCTCGCGCTTTGGAGACGTGATCGAGCAGTTCAGCGAGAAACATGGCGGCATCGACCCGGAAGACCAGATCGGTGAGCGCCTGCTGCTCCTCCTGCTCGCGATCTCCGTGGTCTTCGCCGCGGCGTTCCTCCTCCTTCCGTTCGTCGCGATCCGCAAGGAGTGGGCCAATCTCCCCATGAAGGTCGCGTCCGCAGTCTATTTCTCGAGCCTCGGTCTCGGGTTCATGTTCTTCGAGGTCTGCCTGATCCAGAAACTTACCCTGTTCCTCGGATACCCCACCTACTCCCTGACCGTCACGCTGATGTCGATACTCATCTTCACCGGCATCGGGAGTCTCATGAGCGAGCGATACGCAGCAAACCGCAACGCCGCGCTGCTGACGCTGCTTGCGGTTATCGTAGGCCTGACTGTCTTCTACCAGTTCGGGCTCGACGCTTTGACGGACTCGATGCAGAGCAGCTCGCTTACACTCCGGGTCGCGGTCGCTTTCGGGATTCTGGCACCGCTTGGATTGTGCCTCGGCGCGTTCATGCCACTGGGCCTCCGCACGGTCGCAGCGCTCAGCCCGCACGCCGACGAGTACGTGGCGTGGGGATGGGCGGTCAACGGATTTTTCTCGGTGATCGGATCGGTTCTGACAACCGTACTTTCGATGACGTTCGGCTTCCGTGTCGTTCTTCTGCTCGGCCTTGCCGTTTACACGCTCGCCGTCTTCACACTGCGCGCGATCCCAATGCGCTTGGGTCGGTGATTCGATCGGCCCGAGGTGCTTGAACGCGAACTCAGGCTCACGAACAGTTACCACAGTGGATGATTTTTTATGCCCGGCCGTGAGGGATTGAAGGCGCTTCTCGCGGGCAGTGTGAGTCTGGTTCTCGCGCTGCTGCTCGGCGAGCTGGTCGTCCGTCTGGCCTCGCCGGCAAATCCGGTGGGGCGAGATTCCCGGAAACCCATTACCGGCACGGAGAGTCTTCCGAAACTCAAAGGCGTACTGAGTCTGGCCCGGCCGAACGTCCGGGGAATCTTCAACGGCGTCGTACACCAGACGAACAGCGCTGGTTTTCGCGGGCGGGAGTATTCCCTCGAGAAGCCGGCGAACGCGTTCCGTGTCGTGGTGATCGGAGATTCGGTGACCATGGGATCCGGCGTGGAAGGGAGCAACGTTTACTCCTCGGTCCTGGAACAACGGCTGAACGAGGAACGAGAAGACCGGAACTACGAAGTTCTGAATCTCGGTATCTCGGGCCTTGATCTGAAGACAAGCGTTCAGGCGCGACTCGAAAAGATCGGCCTGAAGTTCGATCCCGACTTGCTGGTCTACGGATTCACACTGAACGACCTCGAAGGCCCGGCGTACATCAAGGTCGCACGCGGACACGGTGGCAAGCGGGTGCCTCGGTACACACCCGGCGAATCCCGGTTATTGGAACTGATTCGAGTACGGTGGCGCTACCTCCGCGAGCTGATATATCCCCCGGCCGACTCCTACGTCTACGAGCTCGACAAGAACTATTTCGATAATCCGGCTGCATGGAATGAATTCGAGACTGCTCTTGAATCGTTCGCCGCGATCGCCCGGAATCTCGACGTGTGCGGAGTGGTTCTGCTCCACACCGCCCTGCATTCTCTCGGTTCGTTGCATCCGTACACTCGCCACTATCAGAAGGTGCGAAATACAGCCGAGGCCAACGGACTGTTCGTGATCGACCCCTTCGATGCCTTCAAGGGCCATCGCGCAAAGACGCTCTGGGTCCACCCGTTCGATTCCCATCCGAACGTGAGGGGCCACGCTATCCTTGCGGGAGAACTCGAAAAAGGGCTGGATGCATTGCCGGAACGCTGCTGGCAAAGAAGATCTGAAGCTCCCGGCGAACGGCCGCTGTAGGAATCGAGTGCAGGTGTGGCGGGGAATATGAGACGCGTACGCTTACCGACGACAAGAGGTCGAACCTCGGGCGCGAGCCATGCGGCGATCGCAACGCGCGCGGTGATCGCGATTTCCGTGATGTGTTTCTTTGTGAATGCCTGCGGCGGCACCGGAGCATCGGATCGCCTGAAGGCCGCGTACCGGTTTGTTGACGGCAGCGAAAGAGCAGAGATGACGGTCGACTATGGGGCCGGGCCGTTCCAACCGGGCCGCGCAGCCCGAACCGGACGTCTTGCCACGGTCTCGTTCCCTGAGGCCTCGATCAACGACGAGACGCGCTTCGTACTGGGGGCGCCTGCACAAAGCCTTGTCGCCAACGTCGATGATGTTCCCGTCTCCGACCGCGGAATCGTACAGATCACCCTGCGATTTCCCCCGCGTCTGGCGAGCGCGAACCGGATGCTGCTGCTCCCCGCCATCAAGAAGAACAAGAGCTGGCAACCCCTGCCGCAACAACGCGTGAACCTGTCGGGGACGGGGACCAGCAGGATGAACTTCACCATCCAGGGTCTCGAAAACGAGACTGGAAAGAAGCATTCGTTCGCGGTCGACGCCTATTCGATCGACTGGGGCCCCGAGGTTTCCTACCAGACCCGCGATGTCGCGGTCGGTGAAGATGCGAGGCTGGAGTTCGGCTACGGCGTCCTTGAGCCGGCGTGGGATCAGGGCCCGGTAACATTCGCGATCTCCGCCTGCGTGGATTCAAACTGCGAGGAACTGTTCTCCTACAAGTCCGATCCGACGAACGCGATCGATCGACGATGGCGCGATGCCACTTGTGACCTCGGAAGGTTCGCCGGAAAGAACGTGCGCTTCCTGTTCGAAACCCGGCACCAGCCTGCAGCAGCGAATTCGTTTTCCTTACCCGTCTGGGCGAACCCGACGGTCTACGTCCCTGCGTCCGCCGAAGACGACCGGCCGACCGTGATTCTCCTGTCGATCGACACGTTGAGGGCAGATCACCTGTCGGTCTACGGTCACGAGCACGAGACCTCTCCCTTCATCGACAGGACTTTCGGGGAGGGCGGGACGGTCTTCGAGAATCCGGTCTCCGCCGCGAGCAACACCAGCCCGAGCCACATGTCCATTTTCACAGGCCTGCAACCGTCCGAACATGGAATACAGACGGGACTGGAGAGACTTCCAATCTGGATGCACCCGCTGGCCGAACCGTTGCGCGCGGCAGGAATCGAGACCGGCGCGGTCACAGAGAATGGCTGGTTATCGGTCCGGCATGGGTTCGGGCGCGGATTCAATGTCTACGCCGAGAACAAGAGCCCCAATATCATGGCGCCGACCGGGCAGGTCGATGTCACGTTCAGACGTGCCAGTGAATGGCTTGCGCAAAACGCGAACAAGCACTTCTTTCTGTTCCTCCATACATTCCAGGTCCATGACCCCTACGCGCCGCCGTTGAAGTACCGAGACCTCTTTGTTGAACGCAATGGCGAGACCGTGGGAGATTCTGCAGAACGACATCTTCGAGAGGTCGTCGCCTACGATCAGGAGATCCGCTACACCGACGATCAGCTGGACCTGCTGTTTCGAACGCTGCGCGCGAACAACCTCGACAAGAACACCATCTTCATCATCACCTCGGATCATGGAGAGGCGTTTCTCGAGCATGGTTTCGTTCGCCACAGCGCCCACCTCTACCAGGAGGTCACGCACGTACCGCTGCTCTTCTGGGGCCCCGGCGTACCCCGAGGTCGCCGCCTCGACAATCTGGTCGGTCACATCGATCTCGCACCCACGATCTTCGACATTCTCGGGATCGAGCAGCCGTTCAACATGACCGGCCGCAGCTTGCTGCCGCTCCTGACGAACGACGGGACAAAAGACTTCGAGGACAGACCCCATTATTCCGAGTCGTGGTCCAAGCACGCGATGAACCACAACTATCTTCTTTCGCGATTCGGTGTGCCCGCCTTCGGGGTACGTTTCGGCGATCTGAAGCTCGCTCGTTACAAAAACCCCGATGGAAGTTTCCGCTACGAAGCCTACGACCTGAGCGTTGACCCCGACGAGAAAAACAACCTGTTCGGTACTTCCCAGGACCCCACGGAGAAGCTCCGGAAACTCATCGACAGCTACGAGCAGCGCACCCGCGATACGAGCGACAAGCTGAGGCGTGAAAGCGGCAATCTGTCGGGCCCGGCGAAGCCGGAGAAGCTCAAGCTCGATCCCGCACAGGAGGAGAAGCTGCGAGCGCTCGGCTATCTCAACTGACCATTGCGCCGCATCGGACAGGTCGGACTTCTCACTCCGCTCCGGGTTTTCGCGCGATCGCGATCACGCGAGCGCTCATACCGAGCAGACTACCCACGTGCAGAACGAGCTCGAGAGGCACACGCATCCAGATCGGCAGACGATAGCGCCCAAGGTAAACGTTGCCGCCTTCGAGGCGAACGATGTTGAATCGCGCACGTTCAAGCGCGAATTTCAGTACGCGCGGACCGAAATAGTAAACATGCGGCGAGACGTACAGACGCTCGAGAAACCATTGTCCGCCGATACCGGCGAGCCAGATGTAGCGATCGAGGATCGCCGTGAGCAGACACTGCTGGTTGGGGACGGCGACGACAAGAATACCGCCGGGCTTGAGCAGGTCGAGAGCGCGCTCGAGAAATCGGACCGGGTCGAGCGTATGCTCGAGGACGTCAAGCATCGTGATGCAGTCAAAGCTGGCCGGCTCGTAGGGAAACTGTCCGAACTCGCCGACATCAATATCGATTCCGAATTCGTCTCGCGCTTTTGCTGCCGCGATTTCGCAGACGTCGATTCCGTGAGGCTCCCAGCCCTGCTCGCGGGCAAGATGAAGGAAGATTCCGGTCCCGGGGCCGACGTCCAGTAAGCGGCCAGGCTCTCTGGCCTCTCCCATCTGGGAGATGATTCTTCTGAAGGAGCGAATGACCGCGTCTTCTTCGAAGTCGCGGTTGCAGTTCGCGAAGAACTCAGCCGTTTCCGGCAAGGCCTCACCGATGTATGCCTGGCGCTCGATCTCGATTTTCTCGTCGAGGCTTGGCAAAGGATCCGCGACGACGATCCGACAGGTGCGACATTTGATCAGACGCCGCCAGACCTGGTCGTGATACGGGATCAGCTCCGACTCTCCGCAGATAGGGCAGGGCGACGGAGTGTCGATCGTCTGTCGCAGTTCGGTGTTCATGAGACAGCCCCCTCCCGCCGGCCGGCGAGTGCGAGGAGCATTGTGCGCATGAATCGAATTTCGTCGCGATTAAGCACACCGAAAACAACGAGGCTCAGAACGTATATCGTGAAGGCTACCGCCAGACCGGCCATGTGACCGGCATCGATTGAAGACGCAACACCGACTCCGAGCGCGACCGCGGCAATCGAGCGAGCCGCCGCGCTGAGACAAGGTCGAACATAGTCGCGAGTGGAGGGGATGAGCGCGAGTCCAGCCTGCGAGCCTACGCTGGCGAGGACCATTGCCACCGCTGCGCCCGGGTAGCCGTAAGCGCCGATCAGCGGGAAGCACGCGAGAACGCTGAAGACGGCGAACACCAGCGTGTTCCGATAGAGCGCGGTCTCTCTGTGAACCGCCACCAGAACATTGAGGATCACCGTTCCCGTCGCGCTGAAGAGCGCCATCAGGCTGAGCAGTCCGAGGACCTGGCCTGCTTCTTCGAACGCTTCACCGAACAGAAGCCGCATGACCTCCGGACCGGCCATCGCACATACGATCACCGGGACGCCGGTAGCGATCACCAGATAACGAACCGACTTTTCGGCCGTCGCGATCAAGCGTTGCGGATCCGTCCCATGGAGGCCCGCGAGCAGCGGGTACACGGTTATCATCAAGGCCTCGGGAAGCACGCTGAAAGCCTCGACCACGCGGGAGGCCGCTCCCAGCAGACCCACTTCGACAGGTCCGCGCAACGACATCAGCAGCACCTGGCCGGCACGCAGACTGACCGTGATCGCGAAGGCATTAACTGCGAGAGGCCATGCGCCGCGTGCCAGCGTGCCCCAGAGCTGCCGGTCTGCGGAGAGCCTGACCGGCAGATCACCGCGGACAGTGAGCGCGACGGCGAGGAAGGTGATCAGGTTGGCGACGGCGATCGCCGTGAGCAGGGATTCGAGCCCGGGATAAAATCGGATCGCGATTACGACACTGGCGAGCAGAAAGATCGCCCGCCCAAGCGCGATCAGAAAAACCGCACGTATGTTCAGGTCAGCGCGGAATACGGCCCGGAATGAGCCCCCAAGAGCGGTAACAAGGCTGGCTGAAGCGAGAAGCAGAAGCTCGATCGATACCTGTCCGCCCGAGACCGGCCGTCCCAGCGCTACGGCGAGAACCACTGCAAATCCTGCCGCCACAAGCCGCAGCCCCAGGGCCGCGTGAAAGAGCTCATGCCTGCGGGAGGGCTGCTGACTGACCATGCGAACCAGAACCGTATCAAGGCTCTGCTCGGCAGCGATCTGGAAGAAAGCGAGGTACGCGACAAGAAAGGCGTAAACACCGAACTGCTCGGGCGCCAGCGTGCGCGCGAGATACAGGATGATCGCCACCGGGACGATCTTGTCCAGCGCCTGTGTGAACAGGCCGTACCATGCCTCGCGGGCTACATGGCGATCGCGCGAAGGGCTCAGGGACGACACAGCGCTACCAGATCGAGCGCCTCATCAAGGTTGTCAGCGCTCACAAAGAAGTCCTCGGGGACGATCTTGTCGGCGCCCGACTCACCACGCGCCTGCCGTCTCACGAGAACCGCGAGCTTCGCGAACGCGGCTTCAATCACCGCGCGCGGCAACAGGTTGCGCAGCCCGAGGGGATCGAGCCGGAGGATTCGATTGACCGCCTTCTCGCGGCCCGCGTCGAAGGAGGTAACTTTCGCGTTGCCGTGCATCCCATGAATCTCGACCTCCGAGAACACGCGCCCAAGCAGCTCGCTGAGCTCTTCCCGAGTGTATTCACGGACATGGTAGGGGTTCTCCGAAAATGTCTTGAGCCGGTTGGGCGTCGTGAGCATGAGCCGACCGCCCGGCGCAATGCGATCCCGCAACCCCTCGAGAAAGGGAGTCGGGTCGTCAATATGTTCGACAACCTGGAAGTTCAGAACGAGATCGAATTGCTCATCGAAATCACCGGGCGCGGTGAGGTCGACACGGCGGAAGCTCAGGTTGGATCGATCCCAGCGCTTGCGGGAGAACTCGATCGCCTGCGCGGAGTAATCGACACCGGTCACTTCACGCGCAGAATCCGTAAGCGTCTGAGTGCCGAAACCCTCGCCGCATCCCGCGTCCAGCACGTGCAGCCCCTCGGCCAGAGTCGCGGCGTGGATGTAAGCGGCAAGGTGACGGGCCTCGTCGTAGTCGAAGTCCTCACCCCAGCCGGGCCGCTCGCCTGTGAAATTATCCGATTCCATCGAGTCGTGTCTTTGCCGGCGCCTGCCGCTCAGCGCGGATTTCGGCACGGGCGTCGACCCCTTCGAAGATGCTCCGCGAGTGGATCAAATCCGGCCCTCAGAGTCCACGTTCGCGCCGACGGGCGCACGCGACCGGAGAATCCCCGCGAGCGCCCGTCCGAACTGCCGGACCCGCTCGTCGCCGTCGTCTTCCAGTTTACCGATCTCGTCCTGCACAGGTGTCAGATACGGCCTGTAATCCTCAGGTTTCAGATCATCGGCCCAGCGGTACGAGGCGGCCCGAAATCGCCGTACAACCGCCGCCATCGCCTCGATCGCGGCGGTACGAACACGCGACTGCGGCCGGTCGAAGCCCTCGAGAATCCACGCCGCTGTTCTGAGATCGCCGCCATCCCGGATTGCGCGCAGTTGCAGCACCGCGCCTGTGGCATCAGACCGCAGACGTGCCGCGCTGACCTCGGCGACGGTCAGCGAGCGCATCCACCGACGAGCGACCTGGCGTCGGGCGGCCATCAGTGGGATGGCCACATCCTCTGCGGAAGCCTGCCGAATCGGGCCCATTCCCACCACAAGCGTTTCCTCGGGCGCGCCGAGCGCGAGAACATCGAAACGACCGAAGCGTCCAACGAGACCGTAACGCGCAGTCACGAACTCGCGAAGGTCGGAGAAATATGCCGGCGCCTCATGAAAGAACGTCCAGCCGTCATTGATTGTGACAACATATCGCGGCGGGTTCGCCTCGAGCGCCACAATCATTGCAGCCTCCTCCTCACGAGACGGACGGCCGGGGTACCAGTAATCGTGCGGAAGCGGCGAACTCTGTCCGGCGAGGAACACCACCGACGCCAACGCGGGAAATCCGAGCACGTTCTCGCCGCGCTCCGCGACGCGCTCGAGATAGGCGGTGACCGCGGCAAGCTCCTCGATCTCATCGGTCGCGCCGGTCTGGAGGCAGACTCGCGCTCGTGCGTTTGCCAGCTGCGCTTTGCTGTTGAAGACACATTCGAGGGCCCCCGAAACTCTTTCGGGGATTGCGATCGCGAGCAACGCGGTCACACCGCATACCGCGAGAGATCGGACGATGAGTGGCCCCGACAGCGCAGCCGGCCACGCCGCGTTTTCCCAATCCCGCAAGACGCGGCCGAGCATGACCACTCCGAGCACGATCGACAGCGGCGCCGCGATCATCACATGCGCAAAGTCTGTCCGGGGAAAGAGCTGCCAGTACATGGCGACAGCAGCCGGGACGAGCACCGCCAGAAAAGCGAAGTCGCGATCGTCCTCGCTCGATGCGCTGCGCAGCAACCAGACGATCCCGCTCACATTCACGACCGGCACCAGCCAGAACGCGGCATTCTCGAGCTGAAACAGAATACTGGTAGCAAACGACTCCGGCATTGGAGCACGGCTGAGGGCTGCCGCGCCCAGTGCCGCCGCAATTCCGCCCGCCACGCAAGGAATCGCCGGCTTCAGCCGCCCGGCACGAACAAGTCGGCCGGCACCTGCGAACGTGATCAAAGCGAGGCAGAGCGCCAGCGCCAGCGTCTCCGGCGGCGGGTGCCCGGTGTAGTACAGATCCGCCGCGCCCGACCCGAGCAGGAGAACCTCCTCGAGAAACGAGTGGAGACCGAGCTCGTAAAGCAGCGGCAAAGCCCAGTATGCGGTCGGTAGTGCGAACCCGATGTAGAGAGAAAGAAGTGCGCGGGTTGCTCCGGGAGTCGACTCAGCGGTTCGGTCGGCGAGACGTCCCGTAAGCGGTCCCGCGACGCCACCTGCCAGTATGAGAAGCGGAGCCAGGTGGACCAGCCCGTCGCTGATTCTCCAGACCGCGCCGAACGCGGCAACAACTCCGAGTGCCATCAGCAGCGCGGCGCCACGCGCGCTCGCGTTGTCCAGTCTTGATCGCGTCGAAGCCGTCATCGTCACGACGAACGTTGCGGCCGCAATCGAAAATGCTCCCGCGTTGAGCTTCATTGAAAACGCGCCCGCGGCGGTAAGTCCTGCCGCAAACAGCCACGCGACCGACCTTGTACGGACCCAGCGCGTGAGGACTTCCGCGGTCACAAGCCAGGCCAGCGTCGCGAACCAGGCCGGATAGGGCACATTGAACGAGGCGAACTCGCCGGAGAATACGGGCAGAAAAAGCACCCAGAGCAGTGGCGCCAGCGCTGCGGTCCACCGGCCGGTTGCGCGGCGCGCGAGCGAGTAGAGCAGACTGGCGCAGAGCGCGTTGTTCAGAGCGAGTACGAGCCGTACCGATTCGGTAGTCCCGCCGAAGGTGCGGAACACAGCCTCACCCAATGCATAGAACCCGGGGGTATAACCGGTGTGGAAATCGAGGTAGGGTCGCTGCCCTTCAACCACCCGTTGGAGGAGGAGCAGAATGTTGCCCTCGTCCTCGAGCTGAAAACCATACGACCGGAAAAGCAGGAAGTACGCAGTCGCTGCAGCGAATACGACGGCGTTTCCGATCACAATGACCGGTCCTCCAGATGTTCAACTGCCCGGCGCGCAAACGCTCTCACACGGTAGTCGGGATCCTCGAGCAGAGGCCGGATCTCATCGATACGATCGTGCAGTCCGCGAGATTGCAGTCCCCACACGGCCGCCATCCGCATCGTCGCATCCGCAGAGCCGAGCGCGCGGCTGAGCGCTTCAACCGTACGCCTGCTGCCGACCCGGGCAGCGAGCCACGCCGCGCGCTGCTGTTGATCGCTCAGCCCGGCATCGATCAGCCGCCCGAGCCTGCGGTCGAAAGCCACGGTCTGGTCCGTGAGCTCGAGGATCACGTTCGGCGGCCAGATATCGTCCTCATCGAGCAGCTCCGCCACGGGACCGAAAGCGCCGCGCGCGGCCCCTCGGCGAGCGAGCTCGAGAGCCGCGTAGGTCCGGATCTCGTCATTCGCTGACTCCCGGCCTTTTTTCAGCGCACGCTCAGCCGCTTCGGCACCGGCATCCACGCTGGCCCAGATCGCGTAGACGGACAGCCGCGGATCGGTCCCCGTATGAGCCCAGGGATCCGCCCACGGATCCGGCTTGGAGTCACCGATCCAGCGCAGAGCGCGCCTTCTCAGGAGTCGTGCCTTCGGCAGTCGCTTGCCTCGAGCGGATTGATCATCGGGCGTCAAAAACCAGTAGCGCTCGATGAAGTCGCGCGTCGCCACATGGTACAGCGCCGAGAGCGCAGCGTCCGAGATCGTGCCGAAACCGGCGATTGCGATCCGCAGCAGCGGCCGTGCAGCACCCGGCCCGCCGGTCTGACCGACAACGCGCGTCGCATGGATCGCTTTTTGCGCAGAAAGCCCGCCACGGCGGAGCGTCAGCGCGAGCGGCCTCGCACAGTCGGGGTCGAGACAAGCCGCAAGCGCACCAACAGCCGCGTCCCGAACTGCCGGCGATGGATCGCGCAGAGCACGCAGGACGGGACGCGCCGCCGTCTCGAGCTTCATATCCGCGAGTCGTTCCAGCGCGGCAATCTTTTCGGTTTCACCGCCCTCGGTCACATTCGCAAGCGCCGCGGCAAGCTCGGGTGAAACAGACGTCCCCGCCTCCTGCGTCGATGGATCGATCTCGTCTGCCCAACGCCCTGCGACGTCACGTCGTTCGACCAGATGATACGGACCGATCGTGAAGGCCGAACTGTAGTTTGAGTTGATGAAATCGCGCAGCGTGTAGTAGTAAACCGGGGCCTTCATGAAAAAGAGCGCATGCATCCGAAGGAGAAGCGTCAGCCGCGGAGGTCTCGCCATCAATTCCGATGTAACCTCCGCTTCGACGTCCCGTCCCGGCCACTCGGGATAAAAGTAGCCGTGCCGTGTCGGATTGTGGCGGTCGCTGAGGAACGAGACGATATCGAGATTTGGAAACACGAAGACGGGCTCATCGGTGGTGGTGTTTTCACTCAGGTACCCGACCATCGATGCGAGGCTTCGATAACGCTCCTGACGCCCGGCATTGATCCACACCGGAGCTCGATCGAGCCCGAGTTCGACATGCGGCGCGCGGTGCAGTCTCCAGCCGTCGAGATCGAACGCCGCGACGATCCCGGGAGCTGCGCGTAGAACAATAACCGCGATCACCGGTGTCACACATACCGCCATCGCCAGCGCCCGTCGGCGACCCGCCACAGCAGCCGCCCAGGCTTTGGCGAAACCGGCAAGCAACACAGTCCCGAGGACAAGCGAAAGCGGGGCCGCCTGAACCCAGTGCGTGAAGTCGGTCCGCGGATAAAGCTGCAGATACATTGCCAGCGCGCCGATCACGACAGTACCGACGCGGCTCGACTCGATCCGCGTCTCTTCGCCGATGCCGATCGTGCGGGCGAAAGCGGCGAGCCCCGCCAGGTTGATCGCAAGCGTCACCGCGAGGATTCGCGCCTCGTATTCGCTGCGAATCGCCTCGAGGAAGCCCTGGGGCATGAGCGCGACCCGAGAGACCCACCACAGACAAAGGCCTGCGCCTGCGATCGCAATGACAGACATCACGTCGGTCGGCCATCGCCGCGCCACCGCCATTCGGGCGAGCGCTGCGAGCACCACGAACCCGAGGACAACGACTCCGGTGAGAGCGAATACCGGCGGATGCTCGATGTAATAGAACTGCTCGAAGCCGGTGCCGATAAACAGGACGTCGCTCGCGAAACGCGTTGGACCGAGCAGCATGAATACCGGAACGATCCACGGCAGATTCACCAGAAGAACAGTTCCGAGCAGAGACGTCGCCGATGCGATGAAACCGGGATTGCCCGGCGCTGGGGGTGTGACCAGGGCGCGCCAGGCAACCAGAAGCGCTCCGAGAGTGATCGGCAGCAGGAAAATCCTCAGTTCGATCAACCCGCCGTTGCCGGCAAAAACAAACCAGACCCCGCCAAGAGTAGCCACCCAAAGCCCCCACCACAGCGGTCTACGCAACGAGCGCTCGAGCCCCGCGGTCGCGACCTCGCTGAAAGGGATGGTGGCGAGCATCGCGAATGACGCTGCGGCGAGATTGAACAAACCCGCGTTCGGCTTGTAGGCGAAATTCAGTCCGGCGAGGAAGGCGCCTGCGATCAGCCAGCCGCGACGTCCCGACTCGCCGAAGCGCAGCATGAAGTACATCGACCAGACAAAAAGCATTGTCGTGTACCAGGCGGGGTACGGGATATTGAAGGCCGCGAACTCTCCGCCGTGAACGGGAATCGAGACCATATAGATCAAGGCCGGAAGCGGGGCGAACCACCATACGGTGAGGCGCGCCGCGATCAATGTCATGCCGGCAAGCGCCGCGCTGTTGACGAGCGCGAGCACGATCCGGATCGGGATCACGCTGACCCCGAAGAGCTTCATCAGCAGCGCATGAAAGTAAAAGGTCGCCGGAGTGTACCCGATGTGAAAGTCGATATAGGGCGTCTGACCATCAAGAGTACGCTCGATCTGGTAGAGGATCGTGCCCTCGTCATCCAGGTTGATTCCGTAGGTCAGGAAGAGTCCGAAATAGATCAGTCCCAGAAGAAACGCAGCGATGGAGATTGCGATCGTACGATTCATCAATCACCTCGTCCTCAGCCGCCGAAAACCGGATCGATCTTGCGAATCGCTGAAGGTTCAGAACCCGCCGCCACGGAGTCGAGTATTTCCTCCATCGCCTCAGCGACAGCATCCCATTGAAAGCGACCTGCCCACGTGATGGCATTGGCACTCAACCGCAAGAGCTCCGGCTCGTCCTCGAGCAGACGGAGCATCTCCGACGCGAGCCGATCAACATCGCCGTGCGGCACCAGCACACCGGTCTCGCCATGACGAACGGAATCACGAAGACCCGGTACATCGCTTGCAATCGTGATCGTACCGCAGGCGTTCCCTTCGACGACCGTCAGCCCCCAGCCTTCTTTTTCGGAGGTGTTGATCAGCATCTGAGCGCTGCGGAGCAACTCGATCTTTCGCGCGGTGTCGACAAACCCGCAGAACTCGACGAGATTCTCCAAGCCCAGCCCGCGCGTATGCGCCTTTGCCGCGTCGATTCCGGTTCCGCTGCCGATCACGACAGCCTTCGCGTCAGGGATCCGTCGAACCACCTGCGCGAACGCATCGAGGAACAGGTCGAGCCGTTTGTACGGTTCAACGCGACCGAGCCACGCGACCAGCGGCTGCTCGGACTTCGGCGCTTTCGATGGTGTGTAAACCTGATGGTCGACACCGTTGGGGATGATCGACATGTTCTGCTCGGGAAGACCGCGCACGACCATATCGCTCAGCGTGCTCGGCGAAATCACGACCGTAGCGGAACGCGAGTAGCAACCCGGGATGAGCTTTTCCGAGAGGTACGTGACCAAAGCGACCGGTAAAGGGACCTGCTGGAAGGCCGTCGTCCCGAAGAGATGATGGATGATCGCCAGGCAGGGTACGCGCTGGAACCATGGGCTCAGGAAAGGCAGCTTCGCCAGGATATCGACAACGACATCGTACCCTTCGTGCGCGACCATGCGCCGGGCGACGGGCGGCGCGAGGAAATAATAGCCGTAACGGTTTACGAGCCGCTTTACACGAATCCCCTCGATCTCGGTCTCCGGTTCGCTACCGGAAAAAGATGCCGCGAGCTGGGTTACATGATGACCACGATCGACAAGGCGCCTGAAGATCTCGAGCAGATGGACCTCGGCACCACCGGCGAGCGGATTCTCCATGTCCCGCTCATTGAGTACGAGAATTCGGCGGCTCATGCTCTACGGGCCGCTGCTGCGGTCAGGAAGCGAGCTCGCGGGCCGAGCGGACCGAGCCACGCGTCTCGAGGCGGCCGAGCAGATTCTGAAGCCGCAGCCACCACACGACGCCAAGAGCCTCCACCGCGATTCGCTTGTTCATCTTGGAATCGCCCTGCGTGCGATCGCGGAAGATGATCGGAATTTCTTTCAATCGGTATCCCATCCGCCAGGCCCGGTAGCTCATCTCGATCTGGAAGGCATAGCCATTCGAGCGCACGGCTTTCAGGTCAATCGCCTCGAGGACTTCTCGCCGCCAGCATTTGAACCCTCCGGTCAGGTCCTCGATGGCGACGCCCCCCAGCACCCGTCGTGCGTAGCGATTCCCGAAGTAGCTGAGCATCAGCCTTTCCATCGGCCAGTTCACGACCGTGATTCCCTCGACATAGCGTGAGCCGAGAATGACGTCATAGTCGCCGGCAGCCTCGAAAAAGCGCGGGAGGTCATCGGGGGAATGGGAAAAATCGGCGTCCATCTGGACGACAAGGTCGGCTCCCAGCTCGAGGGCGCGCCGGAATCCGTCCTTGTAAGCCGGTCCGATTCCCTCTTTGGCGCCGCGATGCAGCACGTGGATCCGGGAGCTCGACCCGGAAAGCTCCTCGGCGATCTGCCCCGTACCGTCCGGCGAGTTGTCGTCAACGATCAGAACCTCGGTGTCCGCATCCGCCGCGAGCACAGCCTTCACGATCGCCTCGAGATTCTCCCGTTCATTGTAAGTCGGGATAACGGCGATTTTTTTCCGCTCTTCCATGGCCGGTTGCCAGCATGCGATGGGGGTCCATCGCTCGAATACGTCGTATGCAGGTTGTTCTCGGAGAAAAAACGACGGCTGAATGCTGCCTTCAAGACTAACCCAATGAAAGCCCCGCTAGCTAGCAGGATCGCGCTTGTCCGGCTTTAAACCGAGCGCTTTCAGAGGGATCGGGGAGCCGCGCAATGCGTCCCGCCAACCGCGAATCTTCATCCGGACGCCCGCCGTCTGTCCGCGCAGTGCCCTGCGAACCCATTGGAAGGGCAGCGTCGCCACGATCGCAGCCGCCAGACGCAGTTTCTGAGGGGTGCTGCCGTGGCGTCGAGCATAGAGGACGCTGTTGCGTGCGCTCAGATAACTCCTGAAGCCGTTGTAACTCGCCTCCTCTCCCCCGGAGCTGGCGTTTACGGCATGGCGTATGACGGAAGCTCCGTTGTACCAGAGCTCCCAGCCGGCGTCCTGCGCACGCGCGGCCCAGTCCACGTCTTCGTGATAGGCAAAAAAATTCTCGTCAAAGCCGCCGATCTCGCCGAGCGTCCGGGCGCGCATCAGGATCGAACAGCCCGGGATCCAGTCGACCTCGCGTTCGACATCCCAGTCAGCCCCGTCGGGTCGGTCTTTCCCCACCAGCGCGATCAGACTCTGGAGCCAGGTCACCCTGCCCCATGCCATCCACAACGTATCGGGTCGATCGGTGCGCAAGACCTTGCCGCCAACAGCACCGACTCGCGGATTTCGCTCGCCCGTTTCCAGCAACGGCCGGAGAGCACCGGGGCCGATGAGAGTGTCGTTGTTCAGCACCCAGACCCAGTCGGCAGCTTCTGAGAGGGCTAGACGGATGCCGACGTTGTTCCCCCCGCAATAGCCGAGGTTCACCGCGTTGCGCACGATTCTCACAGAGGGAAAAACACGCTCCAGCGGCGCGACCTCGAATAGCTCGGAGCCGTTATCCACGACGACAACAGTCAGTTCGACGCCCTCGGGAATGTCGAGTGACGCCATCGATCGAACGCAGTCAACGGTGTCGTCCAGCCCGTTCCAGTTGAGCACGATCGCGTAAACCTTTGTCACGCCCCGCCCTCCGCCGTTTCCATGCTGACAGGCGCCGCGGTCGCTGCGCCCTCCGCTCTCGTGAGCACGGACTCGTAGATCTCGCGCGTTCTGCGGGCGGTAACCGACCAGCTGAAAAGGGCAGCGCGGTCGACGCCACGCTGTGAGAGCTGAGATGCGAGAGAAATATCGGTCACAACGGACTCGATCGCATCCCCCAGAGTGTCCGCGTCGGGTCGACCGACGAGGATACCCGCATCACCGACCACTTCCGGAACCGAGCTGTTGGCCACCCCTACCACCGGGCAGCCGGCCGCCATCGCTTCGAGGAAACTCAGCCCGAAACCCTCGTACGAGGACGGCGAGACCATGCAATCGAGTGCGCCGAGAAACAGAGGCACCTCGTTCTGAGGGATCTCTCCGAGATAAGCGATCCTCTCATCGCCTTCGTCGAGGCAACGCGGCCGGTAGCCGGGGCGCATTCGGCCGGCCAGCAACAGGCGCCATGGCCGATCACCCGCGGCAAATCGGAACGACTCGGCCAGCAGGTCGATATTCTTGCGAGGCTGGAGCGTTCCCAGATAGCCGACAACCGGACCGTCGATCCCGTGCGCCCTCTTCCAATCGGCCACATCTGCGGCTGTGGCGGG
>CAXQPB010000101.1:0-33285 GCA_964225545.1 Candidatus Nitrosopumilus sp.
CGGCATACGAGATCGTAAGCAGTGACTGGAGTTCAGACGTGTGCTCTTCCGATCTCCAGCTGCGACGGCCGCCTTTGCGGCAGGCATCGCCTGCTTGTGGAACGGCAGTGGGTAGTTCTTGTAAACGAATTTAACGTCGTTCGGGTACGCTTCCATGATCTGGGCAACCAAACTGGCCGCCTGGGAGCAGAATGGTCATTGGAAGTCGGACCACTCGACGATCACAACGGAAGCGTCCTTGGGTCCTTTTGCGTAGGAGTTTCCGACGTCGATCTTGTAGACCTTGTTCGGATCCTCCTGGGGGCGACTGGGCTTCGCTGCCGGGGCGGCAGGTGCCTTCGCGAGGATGTTTTTCTGACCTTTCTGGAGTCCGTCCAGTTTGGCCAGGATGTCTTTCTGCTGGGCCTGAATCTCGTCGACCTTCGCCTTGATATCACTGACTTCCTGCGGATTGGTGCAGGCTGCAGCGTAAAAGGCGAAGACGGCGACCAAACTGGTGGCCCATTTTGAGCTCTTTCCCATCGTCTTCTCCGCTCGACTCGTTTTTCGAACCGGCCGGAATGGCCGGTCGCTGGTATTCTTGCGGCGGAGATACCGGGTGTCAAGGTACTTGCGGCGCCCCAGCAGGTCTGCGGCGCCGCTCGTGAAGACCGCCATGACCTTCATCGGGGAACCGATTCGGTGACGAAGCGACAACAGCTCAGGGCTCTGAAACTCGCCGTCTCATTGACGGCGGTTTTTCTTCTTGTCCGGCAGGTCAATGGCCCGGGCCTCGCAGCGGCTCTCGCATCCGCCGACTGGATGCTGACCGGCGTGGCGGCGCTTGGGTATCTGGTGGGACAGGCGTTGTCCTCGTGCCGTTGGCTGGTGGTGGCTCGCAGCGTGGGCTTCCGGTGCCGGCTGGGTCAGGTGGTCCGCTACTACTTCGTCGGGATGTTTTTCAATATTTTCGGACCGGCAACTGTCGGCGGGGATCTCGTTCGGGGGTTGTATCTGGCAGGCGGCCCCGGGCGACGTGCCGCAGCCCTGAATACGGTGTTCTTCGACCGGCTGGTCGGCCTGGTCATGCTTGTCGTCGTGCTGACCGCTGCCGTGGCCTCATTCGGGACCTTCGGTCTCCCGCCCTCGATCGCCTGGCTCGCGGCCGCGGCCGGGATGGCGCTAGTGGCTGCCTGGTGGACGCTGCCGACCCTCGCTCGAAGTGTTCTGAGGCCGGACAACCGCTGGCGGCGTCTGATCGAGGTCGACCTCGCGCCACTGTGGCGGGATCGCCGGATGCTCTTCGTGACCGCCGCGCTGTCGATTTTCTTTCATGTCTGCCAGATCGGCGCGGTGATTCTGGTCGGCGAGGCCGTCGGACTCGGCGTCGAGTGGACCTTTTATTTCGTGTTCCACCCGCTGGTTTCGATCTTCAGTGCACTCCCGATCAGCGTCGCAGGGTTCGGGCTGCGGGAGGTGGGGTATGTCTACCTGCTGTCAGATATCGGCGGCGTGAACCCCGATATCGCGGCGGCATTTTCGATTCTCTGGTTCGGGGTGCTGCTGTTCTCGGCGCTTGCCGGAGGAGCGGTGTATCTCGTCAGCGGCGAGGCGATCCCCGGACGGGAGACCGCCTCGCGCTGAAACCGGATCTTCGCAGTCCTACTCGGTCGGCTTCCAGTTGCCGTCTTCGTCGTAGTGCAGGTCGTATGCCTTCTCGAGCATCTTCATCATGTCGGCCGAGGATTTCTCGCGCTTCTTCTCGGTGAGGAAGTCGGGATTCTCGGACGCGTACCACATCGCATCGTGGATGAGATCACGACCGTGCGTGGTGTTGACGACAAACGTGGGGATATCGGCGAGGAACAGTCTCCAGATTTCGATCTGTGCCTGGAGTCGGTCGAGAACGAATGCTCCGAGTGCCTCGTCGCCGTTCATCAGCGCCGCGACGTCGCCCTTCTTGGCGGCCTTGTAGGCCTCGATGAGTCTGTCGCCGACGACTCCCTGCGACATCAGGAGTCCGGAGACATCCGTATAGTCGGTATAGAACGGCTGATAGTCGCCGCCGGGCGAGCGTCCGCGGAGGATGTAATCGAGCGCCTCTTTGGGTGAGACGCGGCGGATGACGAAATCGAGATCGGCGTCGTTCTCGAGGAGCATCAGCGACGAGATCCGGTGGACCTCGCGGTCGCAGTGGAAGATGTCCCAGTCAGGATCGCAGAACAGCCGCTCGTGTGGATACTCATGGGTGGCGCGGCCCAGCGAGTCGCGCTTGCCGGACGCTCCGTAGTCGGCTGTGGCGTTCTCGATGATCGGCTCGTTCTCGGCGAGCATCAGATCCCGGCAGAGAAGGTCGCGGCTTCGCATGTAGAAGTGGCGCTCCGCCGGCCAGACATCCCACTGGCCTTCGCCGGACGGGACGATCTGGACCCAGTCGTCCTGCGCCACGACTCCGATGCCGTTCATCAGCTCGTCTGCGGCCTTCGTATCCTTCTTGTCGACGGCGTAACGCCGTTTGAGCTCCTCGCGCCGCCGGGGGCGGTTCCGTTCCGACCAGAAGCAGGCAGCCAGCGATTTTCCGGCTCCGGAGCCGCCCAGAAACAGGCTGGCGGTTCCTGCGCTGTTGAGGATGGCGCTCGACGCATGCGCCGAGAGAACCTCCGCCATCGACATGACCGCCCCGACTCCGGAGTGGACTCCGCGGGCCTTCACCTCGCCATGGTAGTCGGTATTGATCGTAATCACGTAGATCGAATCCCCGACATCCTCGAGCTTGGCTGCGTAGACGAAACAGGAAGGAACGATCGACTTGGTCGCGCCGTCGAAGAACTGCGAGTCGCGAAGGCGGCTCGGCAGGCCGAGAGACATCGGGTTCTGCTTCTTCGCTTTGAGCTGAGCGACGAACTCTTTGTAGGCGCGCTCGTTCGGCGGGATCCCGACCACCGAGATTGTCCGCACCATCGGGACCGGGCGGTCGAGGAGCCTGAACCTCTCCTCGAGCGCGGAGGCGAGCTCGAGGGACAGCGGGTCGTTGACCTGGAAGAAGTTGACCTGGACGGTCTTGTAGAGCTGAGCAATGTTTCCGCGGTGTTCACAGGAGACACCGGCGCTGAAGAACCGGGTCCGTAGAGTCTTGCCACCGCTGAGGACGTTCATCGCCTCGAGCCAGGCGCGCGCTTCCTTGACGTCCCGATCGTGGCTCTTCTTGTCGATGCGCGCGACCAGCCGCGAAGTCAGGTCCGCCTGCGTGGTGTTGTAGGAGCTGAGGATCGGCCCGACCGTCGTGTCTTCGACAGCCTCGGCGTCGAGTCGCAGGATCACATCGCCGCGGTCGTTGACGCCGATCTCGCGTACGCCGGGGTTGTGCCGCAGGTAAAGACCGTCCTCGGAAAGCAGACGGCCGACCTGGATCTTCGCACCGACCGCACGCTCGGCGTCGTCACCGCGCATCGAGGCGACCTCGATCGGCACGATGTAAGCGGCGAGCTGCTTGGTCATGTCGCCGTTGTATACGCGCACCCGGCGACCGAGCTCGCTCACGGTGATGCCGGCGTCGCGGATCCGGTCCATATCCAGCGCGCTCTCCTCGGCCATCATCAGCCGCCCCTCGGCGTCGCGCGCCAGCTTTCGGGAGGAGACCGCCTTCGGCTTGAGGAACTGCTCGATTTGTGTGGACGTGCTGGTCTCCATTTCCTATAAAAACTCCGGTCCGGGACTTGCCGGACAGTGAGAAAAGGCGGGTGTATACGAGAATGGACGCAGTGGGTCAAGATAGCTCCCTGACGCAGGAATATCGGCGGGCTCAGCCATGAGGGTCGAGGCGGTCGCGGAAGACGCGATGAGGGCGCACGCCCTCGAAACCTACCCGGAAGAATGCTGCGGGGCTCTGGTGCTCGACGAGGACGGGAAACAGCACGTTTTACGGATGAGGAACATCCAGAACGAGATGAACGCCCGGGACCCGGAGCGGTTTCCGAGGACGGCCCGGACGGCGTACTCGCCGGATCCGGCCGATTTCAAGGCGGCCGTCGATCGCTGGGAGAGTCCGGGATACCGACTGGCGGCCTTCTATCACTCCCACCCCGATCACGATGCCTATTTCTCGGACGAGGACGTTCATCAGGCGACAGCTGCCTTCGGGGAGCCCGCGTATCCCGATGCCCTCCAGATCGTAATCTCGGTCTACGGCGAGGAGATTCGAGTGATCAAGGCCTTCGCCTGGTCGGCCGACGAGGAGACCTTCGTTCAGACCCCGATCGAGGTCGACTGACCGGCCTGCGCGGCCAGTTGCGGCTACTTCGGCACGCGTGCTATTCAAGGGCACCGAAATGAAGGGGGATCGCCCGAATGACCCATAGAAAGGGGATCGGATCGGCGCTCGTAGCGCTTCTCATAACTACTTTTTGCGCGGCCGGCGCGGTTGCTGACGACAAGCCGACCGACCATCTCGGCAAGCGACTCGACATCGAACTCGGCGGTCTCGCCATGATCAATCTGGGCAGCGAGAACCCCATCGATACCGGGTACTGGCTCCAGTTCGGCGGCGCCTACCACCTCACCGATGACCTCGCGGTCGAGGCACATGGCGGCTGGGGACAGGGCGAGGCCATCTACAGAACGTCCCCGACCTCCCGATTCGAGACCGACCAGACCATCTGGTCAGGCTCAGCGGGCCTGCGCTGGTACCTGCTCGGCAAGCGTGGAGGTCCGGCGCGGTTCTATACGTCCGTCGGCGGCGGGGTCCTGTTCGGCTACCTGGACGACAGCCCGGCTTTCGACCCGACGAACCCGGGCGCTTTCGACTTCGAACAGAAAACGACCGGGTATCTGTATTTCACGCCGGGCGTCCGGCTGCAGGCCGGTAACCGCAGCGGCCTGTTCATCCGCATGCCCTTCAACATCACGGTCGAGGACATTGACCAGTCGTTCATCGCTCCGCAGCTCGGAGCCTTCGTCTCTTTCTGAAGAACTCGATTACCCGCCTCAGGCGCGCCCGGCGGGGCGGGCCATTGCACCCCTTGCGCAATGAGAGACGGGCCTCAGACAGCTGAAATCGCGGGACGGGCACTCCCGTCCCGCGATTCATCACACCCCCCGCTGTCCGTTATCAGCCAACAGCCATCAGGCATGACCGACTCATGATTGTCCACGCCAACGGACTCGATCTGCGCTGCGAGATCGCCGGCCCCGCTGACGCGGAGGCGGTCGTCTTCATCCACGGCCTGGCAGCGTCGGCCGATATCTGGTCGGGCCAGGCCGAGCGGCTCTCGGACCGCTTCCGAACGATCCGCTACGACCTCCGCTCGCATGGCCGCTCACAGGCTGTCGTCAAGCCCTGCACGCGCTCGGAGCTCGCCGGTGATCTGATCGCGCTGCTCGATGCGCTCGAGATCGAACGTGCGGTCGTGGTCGGACATTCCGGTGGCGGAGTTGTGGCGATGCAGTCCGCGGTCGAGCATCCCGAACGCATCCGGGCGCTGGTCCTCGTCGGTACGGCCAGCGAGTGCAACGACGCGACGGCGAAGTGGTATCTGGAGACCGCCGAGAAGGCCCGAGAGTCGGGCGGCGAGTCGGCCATGAAGGCGATGGGCATGAAGCCCGACGGCCGACTCGTACCGGACGGCCCGGGGATGGCCGAGGTGACGCTCGCGATGCGGACACTCAATGACGAGCCTCTGACCGCCGGTCTGACTCACGTGAGCGTCCCGACTCTGATCGTGGTCGGTGAGAAGGATTTTCTGGGCGTCGGGGGCTCGGTGATTCTCAGCAGGACGATCGAGGGCAGCGAGCTGGAGATCGTTCCGCAGCGTGGTCACGGGATTTACCTTCAGGACCCGGACTGGTTCGAGGACCGGCTGCGCCGTTTCCTCGTCGAGAAGGTACTCGATCAGCCCTCGACCTGACGACCCTTCAGAGTGTGAGGCCCGGCGGCCTCGATGCGGACTCTGACCCGATCGCCGATCTTCGCATCGAGCGGCTCGAAAACCACTGTCTTGAACTGCGGGTTCTTGCCGGCGAGCCAGTCAGCCTGCTTCCTGGCCTTCGACTCGACCAGCACCTCGGTGACGGTCCCGATCGTTCGCTGGTTGATACGGGCAGCCCTCGCTTCCTGCTCGGCGATCAACCTCTGGAGCCGGCGTCCTTTTTCATCCTCGGGAACCGTCTCCTCGATCTTCCACGCGCGTGTCGCTTCGCGCCTCGAGTATTTGAACATGAAGGCGTGATCGTAGCCCACATCCTCCATCAGCTTTGACGTCTGTTCGAAGTCGTCTGCGGTCTCGCCGGGATATCCGACGATGATGTCCGTGGAGAATGCCAGGTCGGGTACCGCCGTACGCAGCCGCTCGACCAGTCGCATGTACTCGTCGACCGTGTGACCGCGATCCATGGCTTCGAGCATCTTGTCCGAACCGCTCTGTACCGGCAGATGCACATAAGGGGAGATCTCATCGCACTCGCCCATGGCAGTGATCGCGGACTCCGTCATGTCAGCCGGATGGGGTGACGTGAAACGCACGCGTTCGATCCCGTCGACCGCCGCGCAGGCCCGCAGCAGAGCCCCGAAGTCGACGTTCTCGTGACGGTAGGCGTTGACCGTCTGGCCGAGCAGGACCACCTCGCGATAGCCCGCTTCCGCGGCCGCCCGCAGCTCGGTGACGATCACCTCGGGCGGGAGGCTTCGTTCCCGACCGCGCACATACGGCACCACGCAGAAGGTACAGAATCGGTCGCACCCGCGCATGATGGTGACCCACGCGCGAACGCCCTCTCCTCGGGTTGGTGCCAGATCCTCGTACGTCTCGCTGCGATCGAGGCGGACCTCGGCGACCGGCCCGTCGGCATCGATGAGCTCGGGGAGCCGCCGATAGCCGTCGGGGCCGACGACGAAATCCAACCCCGGAATCGAATCGAGCAGTCGCTCGCGGTAGTGCTGGACCATGCAGCCGGCCAGCCCGATGCGGGCGCGGCTGCCGCGCTCCCTCTGTGCGATCAACTGCCGGACCCGCTGCGCCACGCGCTGCTCGGCGTGCTCGCGGATCGCGCAGGTGTTCAGCAGGATGACGTCAGCCCGCTCGGGCGTCGTGGACGGCCGGTACCCGGACTTTCCAAGAACGCCGCCGATCAGTTCGCTGTCGGCCAGATTCATCTGACAGCCGTAGGTCTCGACGTAGTACAGTCGCTCGCCGTCGTCGTTTCGCTCTCCGGAGATCTCGGCCATCGACACCTGTATAGCCGCCCGGCGTTTTCCGAGCTAACCCTTGCGGACCTCGCAGTCTTCGCGGTCTTCCGACGGCGGGTGCGCTCGGGTGTCCAGCCGGCCGCGCGGGCTGAGCCGGGAGGCCGGTCGCCCGCGCCGCTGGCTTCGCTGCGGTACCGCCGCTACGCGCGGCGCCGCCGCGGACGGCGGCGTCGGGAAGGAAGATGGGAGTACACGAGCACAAAAAACACGCCCCAGCGTGCCTCGCCTGCGCCGTCGTGACGGTCTCCGACACGCGCGGCCCCGATGAGGACCGCAGCGGCGCGCGGATTCGTGAGCTGCTGACGAACGCCGGGCACGAGATCGCCGACTACCGGATCCTCCCCGATGAGCCTGCACGGGTGTCGGCTCATCTGCGCGAGATCGCCGGCCGCCCCGAGGTCGATGCGGTCATTCTCAACGGCGGCACCGGGATTGCGCCGCGTGACACTACATACGAGGCGGTGGTCTCGGTTCTCGACAAGCGGATCGACGGGTTCGGCGAGCTGTTCCGGATGCTGAGTTACGACGATATCGGCTCGGCGGCGATGCTCTCGAGGGCGGTCGCAGGAATCCTCGGGACGACTTCGGTGTTCGCGTTGCCCGGTTCGACGGCCGCCTGCGAACTTGCGATGGACCGGCTCATCCTTCCTGAGCTCGGCCACATCGCGAAGCTTCTGGGGCATGGCGCATGAGGGTAACGGTTCTGTACTTCGGGATTGTCCGCGAGCGTCTGGGCCTGGCCGAGGAGACGGTCGAGTGCGCTGAAGGGACGACAGTCGAGGGTCTTACCGCGACGCTGGCCGATCTGCACCCCGGGCTGGCCGATGGAGTGGAGAGCGTCCGGATCGCGGTGAACCGCGACTACGTTGACTCGAGCCGGGTGCTTTCCGACAATGACGAGGTCGCGGTGATTCCACCGGTCAGTGGAGGCTGAATTGTTCGAAATCGTCGACTCACGAATCTGTCTGGATGACCTGGTCGAAGCCGTGGGGCATGACGAGTCCGGCGCGATCGCGACCTTCACAGGGACAACTCGCAACACCAATAACGGGCGAAACGTGGAGCGCCTCGAGTACGAGGCCTACGCCGATATGGCGGTCACCGAGTTCGGCAGGATCGCCGAGCGCGTGCGCGAGAAGTGGGACGTCCGCGGTGTGGCGATCGTGCACCGCACCGGCGTCGTTCCGATCGGTGAGACCAGCGTGGCGATCGCGGTTTCCGCTCCCCATCGCCGCGAGGCGATCGAGGCCTGCCACTACGCGATTGACGAGCTGAAGGTCGTCGCGCCGATCTGGAAGAAAGAGTATTTCGAGGGCGGCGAAGTATGGATCGGCTCACTCGCCGATTGCTGCCATGAACACGACGGGGAATCGTCGGCCTGACCTCCCGCTTGTCAGGCTGGCGGACGTCCGGAGGACGGGCTGAAGAGCAGCGCTCTGCGGTCTGCGTAGTGATTGTACAGAACGGCCTGTAACAGCAGCTGGACCAGCCACCATACGGCCATGAGGGGGGCACGCATCGCCGCAGGGGCCGTAGCAATCATCGCCGGCCCGACCCCGAGCAGGATCACGTAAGGGACCAGGCTCCAGATCACTCCGTCCGTCAGGCGGGTGCTCGCCATGAGCGGCCAGCAAAGGCGCGCCAGCGGTTTTCCCAGCGGACCCAGCGCTTTCGGAGCGATACTCTCGAGGGGAAGCAGATAGCCGCGCTCCAGTACCGCGAGATAGGGCCAGAACGCATACCGGGCGAGAAGGCTGATATAGATCACCGAGCTGATCAGGATGGCCGCTGCCGGATCGACGGGCGTGTCGCGTGTGACCTGCCGGACTGCTCCCTCGGCCAGCCAGCCGGCGCCCAGCGTGATGGCGTATACCGCCGCGAAGGCGGCCAGATAGGGCGGGATCCGCCGGGTCACGATACCGAAGGCCGCGGCGATATCGAGCGGAGCGTCACGGCGAGCGGCGTCGAACTTCACGGCGGCAAGCATCGAGCATATCACCAGCGACAGCAGGGTCGTGACGGCAAGAGCGGGAGACGGAGAGCTTGCGTCTCCACTCGATGCGGCCGTAATCAACGCCGGAATCAGTGCCAGACCGATCCACAGTCCGAGATCGACGCGCACCAGCGTCCACGCCCCCGAAAGGTCCGAAGGCAGCGTATTCAGTAACCAGCGAGTAAACATGGTCCGATCCCTGCGGTTACAGGTCTCCGGCCCCGCAGGCAAGGCGGCGCAGCGCAGGTGTCGCGTTGCTCGCCGCGGCCGGTGCGTGCTACCCTCCCGCCCTGGTACGCCATGCCTGAAATGCCTCCTTTCCAGTCCCGGCAAGACTTTGCAGGCCCCCCACGTGCGCGGGTCCGTTCCGGTCTGGTCCGGATCGCCGCCGCGCTGGCGGTCATCACGATGGCGGGCTGTAACTCAATGGCCCCGCTCTCGGACATGCGCGGCTCCGCCTCACGGATGCGCGGCGGCCACGTCGACGCCGAGCTGAGCGATCAGGAGCGCGCGTCGGCGCATTACCTGAAATCGCTGATGGCGCGCAATGTGGGCGACGACCGGCGGGCGCTGGTCGAGATGGAGCAGGCGGCGTCGCTCGACCCTGGCGAGCCCCGGATCCGTGCGCGGCTGGTGGAGCTCTACATCCGCAGCGGTGAGCTCGATGCTGCGGTCGAGCAGGCTCTCGCGCTCAAACAGCTCGCGCCCGATGATGTCGAGCATCGTGTGCTGGTGGCCGATCTGCAGGCGTCGCTCGGCCGGGTCGATGCCGCGATCGACGAGTATCGCGAGATGCTCGCGCTGCGCCCCGATGACGAGGAGGTGCTCGTCAAGCTCGGGTCGCTGTACCACTCCGAAGGTCAGTACGAAACGGCGATCGAGATGCTCGGACGCGCGGCCCGCATCAACCCCGAGTCCTTCATCGTCCAGTTTTACCTCGGCCGCTCCTATGCGCTCGCCGGCGATTACGGCGATGCTCTCAAGGCGTACAAGCGAGCGTCCCGCCTCAATCCGACATCGGATCAGGTCTATCTCGAGGTGGGCTTCGTCTACGAACAGCAGGATCGCCGCGAGCGTGCTGTCGAAGCCTATCGCAAGGCTCTGGAGTTCAACCCCCATTCGCTGCTCGCGCGCCGACAGCTCGGTGGAATCTATGTGAGCGAAGGCAAGCTCGATGACGCTCTGGCCGAATACGAGCAGCTCATCGATCTCGAGGACGACCCGCTCGACACGCAGACCAAGATCGGTCTGATCAGTCTGGAGAAAGGCGACTACCAGCGCGCGGTGATGGAGTTCAACATGGTGCTCGGCGCACGGCCCGATGCCTGGGACGTCCGCTTCTACCTCGCGGTGACCTACCATGAGCTCGGCGATGTTCGCGCTGCAGAGCAGCAGCTGCGGGAGATCCCGAGCACGTCGGCCCGTTTCATGGACGCGCGCATCCATCTCGGTCAGCTCATGTTCGAGACCGGGCGCGTCGGCGAAGCCTCGAAAGCCGTCGAGGCCGTGCTCGACATCGACCCCGGTAACGAGAGGGCGCTTCGATATCTGATCGAACTCCATGAGGCGCGGGGCGATTACGACACCGCGCTGGTCTATGCGAAGCGACTGGTGGCGACCGACCCGAGCAACGACGAGTTCCTCTACCGCCTGGCCTGGGTCCACGAGAAAGCGGATCAGCGAGCCGATGCGATCGTGGTCCTGCGCCGCGTGATCGAGATCAATCCGGACAACGGCCCGGCGCTGAACTTCCTCGGCTATACCTACGCGGAGCGTGGCGAGAATCTCGAGGAGGCAGAGCAGTTGGTGAAGCGGGCTCTCCTGCTTCATCCCAATGACGGGTTCTTCATCGACAGCCTCGGCTGGGTATACTTTCAGCAAGGCGACTACAGCCGCGCGGTCGATCACCTCGAGAAGGCGGCGAGTCTTTCGGGAAACGATCCGGTTATAAGCGAGCATCTCGGCGACGCTTATCTGAAAGTCGGAAGAACGGACGCGGCCGTTCGAGTGTACCGCGATTGCGAGGCCCGAACCGACGACAACGCTCAGCGTACGCGTGTCCAGCGCAAGCTGACCGAGCTCGAGAGCCGTGCAGGCAATATGCTTCCGTCGCTCTGACGAGCGTACACGCGTGGCGGTCAATTCTGCCGCTCTGATCGCACTCGGGGTCCTTCTGCTCCCGGTCGGCGCATGCAGCCCGCTTGCGCCGCGAATTCCTGAGCCCGCACCGACAACGGTGCCGGGAGCTCCCACGGCAATCGAACTCGGCGCCTCGATCGCCGCACGCGCTGAAGCGCTGGCCTCCTTTCAAGGGCAGGGTCGTCTGGAGTACGAGGGACCCGAGGGGGACGCACGCTCGGCGAACATGGTCGTCGTGAAAGCGCCGGACAACGTCCGCATCGACTTCCGCAGCCCCTTCAGCCTGATGTATACGGTCGCCACCGACGGCGAGATCCTCGTCGCCTACGATCGCGGCGAGAAGGTGATGTATCGCGGCGCGCCCAGCGCGAGCAACATCGGGCGCTTTACGCGTGTGCCGGTAACCGTCGGTTCTCTCGCTCTGCTGCTGCGCGGAATTCCCCCTGTCCCGGCGGGAGCGGTCTCCGGATCCGTGGCGGCCGAGGGCGAGCTGTGGCGCTGGGATATCCCGGTGTCTTCCGGTGGGAAGCTCGAGCTGCTGTTCGAGCGCGGCGGCCTGCTGCCGCGAGAGGTGCGGATGGAGGACCCGACGGGTCGGTCGTTGACCGCGCGTTTCAGCGAGTACCGCAGCGTCGGCGGTGTCGAGACGGCTCATCAGATCGAGGCGCTGCTGCCCGACGGAGGCCGTGTGCAGTTGCACTACGGTGTCATTTGGCGTGACCGCCAACACGGCGATAATGCCTTCCGCCTCGAGCCGATCGCCGGTGTACGGGTGATCGAACTGGAAACCGAAGCGGATGCGGTGGCTCCCTGAAAATCGAAAACGAACGCGGAATTCCGCTCGCCGTGCAGTTGTCCTCGCTCTGCTGACAAGCGCTGTCGTGACGGCCGGCTGCTCCCGCGGCCCCG
Source organism: Candidatus Nitrosopumilus sp. (assembly GCA_964225545.1). Classification (GTDB taxonomy): domain Bacteria; phylum Desulfobacterota; class Binatia; order UBA1149; family SPBQ01; genus SPBQ01. The sequence goes on from CAXQPB010000101.1 coordinate 12,261, forward strand.
AGACGCCCGGCGTGTGCGAGATCGCGGCACAGAGCGGGGCGGTCGCGAACGGTGACTCGATTCTGCTCGGCTCGATCGGCGACGCATCGAATCTGATCCCGATGCGTGCGGGCGACAGCGCATCCCACGAGGTCGCAGGGCGGATCTTCGATGGAATGCTGGCGTACGATCGCGACCTCGGCGGGCTCGAGCCGCGGCTGGCCGAACGCTGGGAGGTCTCCGAGGACGGGCGTGAGATCACGTTCTACCTGCGCAAGGACGTCCGCTGGCAGGATGGCGAGCCGTTCACGGCTCGTGACGTCGAGTTCGGCTTCAAGACGATCACCGACCCGGCCACGCTGACTGCGTATGCCGAGGATTACCTCCAGGTCTCGCGTTTCGAAGTCATCGACGACCACACCTTCCGCGTCAGCTACGACAAGCCGTACGCGCCGGCGCTCGCGACCTGGGGCTCGATGGTCGTCCTGCCGCGACATCTTCTCGAAGGACAGAACATCAACGAAGCGACCGAGTTCGCGCGCAATCCGGTCGGGCTCGGCGCATACAAGTTCGAGTCGTGGGGGACGAAGCGCCAGATCACGGTTCTTGCCAACGATGACTACTATCGCGGCCGTCCGCATATCGACCGCGTCGTCACCCGGATCCTTCCCGACCAGCAGACCCAGTTTCTCGAGCTGAAGTCGGGCGGACTCGACATGATGGGACTGACCCCGTTGCAGTTCACGCGCCAGACCGAGGCCGCGGACTTCACGCGCAATATTCGCAAGTTCAACTACCTCGGAAACGGGTACACCTACCTCGGTTACAATCTGCTGCGAGAGCCCTTCACCGACGTGCGGGTTCGTCGTGCGCTTTCCCACGCGATCGACAAAAACGAGATCGTCTCGGCGGTCCTGCTCGGTCGAGGGCAGCCGGCGGTCTCCCCGTACAAGCCGGGCACGCGCTGGTTCAACGATCGCGTGAACGATCCGCAGTACGACCCGGAGAAGGCACGGGCGCTGCTCGCCGAGGCCGGCTGGACGGACAGCGACGGTGACGGGATCCTCGACAAGGACGGCAAGCCCTTCCGCTTCGAGATCATCACCAACAACGGCAACGAACAGCGCGCGAAGACCGCTACGATCATTCAGCGAAGGCTTCGCGAGATCGGTATCGCGGTCGAGGTGCGTACCATCGAGTGGGCGGCGTTCATCAACGACTTCGTCGATAAGAAGAACTTCGATGCGGTCGTTCTCGGGTGGTCTCTCGACCCTGACCCCGACCAGTACATCATCTGGCACTCCTCGAAGACCGAGCCGAAGCAGTTCAATTTTATCTCCTTCGACAATGCCGAGGTCGACGCGCTGCTCGAGGCCGGCCGGCGAACCTTCGACGCGGACGAACGAAAGAAAGCGTACGACCGTTTTCAGGAGATCCTCGTCGAGGAGCAGCCGTATACGTTCCTCTACTATCCGGAGTCGCTCCCGGCCCTCCACTGCCGGTTCCGGGGGATCGAGCCCGCCGCTGCCGGCATCGCCTACAATTTCAAGGACTGGTACGTGCCGCAGTCGTTGCAGAAGTATGCGATGACGGCCTCGCCGTGAGACCGTGACCTCGTACCTGGTCCGTCGCGTGTTCGGCCTGATCCCGCTTCTGATCGGGATCACCTTCGTTTCCTTCTTCGTGATCCAGCTCGCGCCGGGTTCACCGGTCGACGTCGCCACCGATCTCAACCCCAAGGCGAGTGCGGAGGTCCGCGAGCGGCTTCAGAAAACCTTCGGCCTCGACCAGCCGCTGCATGTTCAATATGGGCAATGGCTGGGTCGGATCTCGCGGGGCGACTTCGGGCGCTCGTTCGCTCCGCATAACCGCCAGGTGGCAGAGATGATCCGGGAGGCGCTGCCGATCACGCTGCTGCTCAATGTCATGTCTCTGTGCCTGATCATGGGCATCGGCATACCGATCGGCGTTTTATCGGCGACACGCCAGTACTCGGTACCCGATCGAATAACCACGGTCTTCGTCTTTATCGGCTTCGCCATGCCCGGCTTCTGGTTCGCGCTGCTCTGCATGCTGCTGTTCGGCGTCGAGCTCGGCTGGCTGCCGATCTCCGGCTTGCAGTCTCTGGACTATGACATGCTGACCCTGCCGCAGAAGATCCTCGATCGCGCCCGACATCTCATTTTGCCTGTCGGAATCGCCGGTTTGACGGGACTCGCCGGGATCTCCCGTTACATGAGATCGAGTATGCTCGAGGTGGTGCGGCAGGACTACGTCACGACTGCGCGGGCCAAGGGTCTCGACGAACGAACGGTCATCTACAAACATGCTCTTCGCAACGCGCTGCTGCCGGTAATCACCATTCTCGGTCTCTCGCTGCCTGCACTGATCGGCGGATCGGTGATTTTCGAGACCATCTTCGCGATACCGGGAATGGGCCGACTGTTCTACGACGCCGTCCTGTCGCGCGACTACCCGCTGGTCATGGGTGTTCTGGTCATCAGCGCGGTCCTGACGCTGCTCGGTAATCTGCTCGCCGATGTCAGCTACGCGCTGGCCGATCCGAGGCTGCGAAGACGGTGAAGACATTGCGCACGGCTTTCCACAACCGGCTCACAGTCGCCGGCGGTGTGGTTGTCGCGATCCTCATCGTGGTCGCGGTCGCTGCCCCGATGCTCGCTCCGTACTACTACGCCGAACTCGACGCCGCTCGTGTTCTCGAGGCGCCGAGCCCCGCTCATATTCTCGGCACCGACGGGCTCGGGCGCGATGTTCTGAGTCGAATGATCTACGGTGCGCGTGTCTCGCTGCTCGTGGGCTTTGTCTCGGCCGGGCTGGCATCGGTGATCGGCGTCGCGCTCGGCGCGGTGGCCGGCTACTTCGGCGGACGGGTAGATACCCTCATCATGCGCCTGGTGGACGTGATGCTGTGTTTTCCAACCTTCTTCCTGATCCTCGCGGTCATCGCTTATCTCGACTCCAGTATCTGGAACATCATGGTCGTGATCGGCGTGACGTCATGGATGGGGGTCTGCCGGCTGGTTCGTGCCGAATTCCTCGCGCTCAAGAAACGCGATTTCATGGTGGCTGCCGAGGGGCTGGGGGTTCGGCCGCTCTGGATCATTCTTCGCCACGGACTGCCCAACGCGATGGCGCCGGTCTTCGTTGCTTTCATACTCGGCGTCGCAGGTGCCATCCTCACCGAGAGCTCGCTGAGCTTCCTCGGAATCGGAGTCCAGCCGCCCGATCCGAGCTGGGGGAACATGCTGACAGAGGGGAAGGCGACCATCGAGGTCGCCTGGTGGCTGTCGGTGTTCCCCGGCTGCGCGATTCTTCTTACGGTGCTCGGCTACAACCTCCTTGGGGAGGGCCTGCGCGATGTGCTCGACCCGCGGCTGCGAAATCGATGAGTACTCTGCTTCAGATTGACGGTCTTCGGACCGTCTTTGACACGTCCGAGGGCGAGGCGGTCGCGGTTGACGGTCTCGAACTCTCCATCGCCCAGGGAGAGACCGTCGGTATCGTGGGCGAGTCGGGTTGTGGAAAAAGTGTCACGGCGCTCTCCGTGATGCGACTGATTCAGAGTCCGCCCGGTCGGATCGCTGCCGGCCGTATTCTGTTCGAAGGCCGAGACCTCCTCGCTCTGAACGAGAAGCAGATGCGATCGGTGCGCGGCAACGAGATCGCGATGGTGTTCCAGGAGCCGATGACCTCCCTGAACCCGGTGTTCCCGGTCGGTGCGCAGGTCGGGGAGGCGCTGCGAATCCACCGCGGCCTCGGCCGTGCGGAGGCCGAGCGTGAAGCGGTGCGAATGCTCAAGCTGGTCGAGATTCCCGAAGCGGCGGCGCGCGCCCGCGACTACCCGCACCAGCTGAGCGGCGGGATGCGCCAACGAGTCATGATCGCGATGGCGCTGTCGTGCGAGCCGAAGCTGCTGATTGCGGACGAGCCGACGACCGCGCTCGACGTGACGATCCAGGCTCAGGTCCTCGATCTGCTGGGCGCGCTCAAGGAACGCATCGGCATGGCGGTGATGCTCATAACGCACGACCTCGGTGTTGTCGCCGAGCAGGCCGAGCGTGTGATCGTCATGTACGCAGGCAGAGTGGTCGAGGAGGGGCCGGTCGATCGTGTCCTCGCCAGTCCGGTTCATCCGTACACGCGGGGCCTGCTGGCCTCGCAACCCGCGCTCGGTCAGGAGCACGGTGAGCTGAAGACAATCCCGGGAATGGTCCCGCGGCTGACCGAATTGCCCGCCGGCTGCCGCTTCCGGGATCGCTGCGATCGCGCAGAGCCTCGTTGCTCATCCACGGACCCTGCGCTTACCGATTGCGGCCCCGCCCACCGTGCCGCGTGTATCGTGACCACGGAGGAAGAATCGTGAGCGACGACCGTGTGAGCGAGCGCCGTGTTCCGCTCGTGTCGGTCCGCGGGCTTCGGAGATACTTCGAAGTCGGAGGCGGGCTGCTCGGCGGCGGCGACGCCTCGGTCAAGGCGGTCGACGGCGTCGATCTCGATATCCTTCCGGGAGAGACGCTGGGAATTGTCGGAGAATCCGGCTCGGGGAAGTCGACGCTCGGACGCTTGATGCTGCGGCTCATCGAACCGACGGCCGGGACTGTCGAGTTCGAGGGTGTTGACCTCTCGACGCTGTCAGCGCGCGAACTCCGCGCGGCGCGAAAGCGTATGCAGATCATCTTTCAGGATCCGTATGCGTCTTTGAATCCGCGCATGCGCGTCGGTCGCATTATCGGCGAGGGGCTCGAGGTCCACGGTCTCGCGACCGGCGTGGCTGCCCGCGGTCGAGTTCTCGAACTCATGGACCGGGTCGGGCTCGGCGCGGACGCCTACGAGCGCTATCCACACGAGTTCAGCGGCGGACAGCGGCAGCGCATCGGGATCGCGCGTGCGTTGGCGGTCGGACCGAGGTTCATCCTGGCCGACGAGCCGGTCTCCGCCCTCGATGTATCGATCCAGGCACAGATACTGAATCTGATGATCGAGCTGCAGGCCGAACTCGATCTCACCTACGCGTTCATCTCGCACGACCTGCGCGTGGTTCAGCATGTCAGCCACCGCGTGGCTGTCATGTACCTGGGCAGAATCGTCGAGCTGGCGCCGGCGCAGGAGATCTACGATTCGCCCCGGCATCCGTACACGCAGGCTCTGCTCTCGGCGGTTCCGCGCATCAGCGCGCGCGAGGGGAGCGCCGAGCGGATCGTTCTCGGCGGCGATGTTCCCAGTCCGATTTCACCGCCGAGCGGATGTCCGTTCCATCCGCGCTGCCCGGTCGCAGAGGACCGGTGCAGGAAAGAAGTTCCTGCGCTTCAAGATGATGGAAGCGGCCACGCCACGGCGTGTCTGCTGGTCTGACGGTTCTGCAGCGACCCGAGGCGGAGTGCGGGGTCAGTTCTGTCGGGCGCGAATTCGAGCTGCTTTCCCGGTGAGCTGACGGAGGTAGTACAGGCGGCTGCGCCGCACGATACCGTGGGTCTTCACCTCGATCTTGTCGATTCGCGGCGAGTACAGCGGGAAAGTTCTCTCCACCCCGACGCCGTAGGACGTCTTGCGAACGGTGAAGGTGCCGCGGTTTCCGCCCTTGCTCCTGCGGATGCAGGTGCCCTCGAAGACCTGAATTCGTTCCTTGTCACCCTCGACGATCTTCGCATGGACGCGCAGGGTATCACCGGCTTTGAATTCCGGCAGCTCTCGATTGGTCTGTTCTGCCTCGATGCGATCAATGACGTTCATTCGTAGAGCTCCTTGCCGGCCCGGTCCGTGTCTCGGCACCTGGTCGCGCCCGTGAGGGGGGCACGCGCCGCAGCGCAGCCGATGTACTTACCGTTTCCCGAAAAGTCGGTCAAGGATGACGGCCGCTGCGGCCCGGACCGACAGATGCTTGTACTCACCCGGACCGTGGACGGGGTCGAGGATGCAGGCGGCGCGCGCGACCACCTCGTCGGTCAGCCCCCAGCCCGTCCCGAGCAGCAGTAAATGGGGCTCCGAGGACTCCCCGAGGCCCTCGCGAAGCCCCTCATAACCGATTCCGGTGCCTTCCTGGGGCCGGGCGCTGGTCGCGACCAGGACCGGGGTCTTGCCGGTCTCGACCTCGATATCGATCTCCACGCCCTCGAGCGTCCGCTCCAGCCGTACCAGGTCGAGTGCGTCGGTACGGTTCGGGTTGTAGGCGGCGCCGTGCCCGTAGCGCCAGTGGCCGACGATGCGACGGGCCATCGATCGCAGGGCGTCGACAGGCGTTACCACGTAAAACCCCGCGATTCCGAAGGTCCGGCAGCTGCGCGCGATGTCGTGCACGTCGATGTTGGTGATCGAAGTCGTCACCACCTTGCGGTTCTTGTCGTAAACCGGGTGGTGAAGGAGCGCGACATAAACCGGGGGCTGTTCGGTCACTCGTTTTCCCCGGTTTTGCGGGTTTTGCCGTCCGCATCGAATTTTACGTCCGGCGCCAGATCCGGACGCCGCTCCCGGGTGCGGGCCTGTGCCTGTTCTCGTCTCCAGCGCTCGATGTCGGCGTGATTCCCGGACAGCAGAACCGGCGGCACTTTCCGCCCGCGAAATTCCTCGGGCCGGGTGTACTGGGGATATTCGAGGAGGTTCGGATCCGAATAGGATTCCGAGCGTGCAGACTCAGCGCTGCCGAGGACGCCGGGAACGAGCCGGCCGGTCGCGTCGATTATCGTGAGCGCTGCGGGCTCGCCGCCGCTGAGAACATAGTCTCCGACCGAAAGCTCCTCGTCGAAAAGCTCGCGGACCCGCTCGTCGACGCCCTCGTAGCGTCCGCAGAACATCATGATGCTTCCCGCCCGCGAGAGTCTCGCCGCTGTCGCCTGATCGAAAGGTTTGCCCTGAGGCGTGAGCAGAATGCTCGTGGCCGGAGCTACTCGCTCGCGCAGATCTTCCACAGCCGCGAATATCGGCTCCGGTCGCATCACCATGCCCGGGCCTCCGCCGTAGGGATGGTCGTCGAGCGGGTGGGGGCTGCCGCCGCTGTAATCGCGAAGCTGATGGGCCTCGACCGCCAGCACCCCACGGTCGATCGCCCGTCCGACCACGCCCATCCCCGCAAGTCCTGAGAACATCTCGGGAAAGAGTGTCAGAACGTGGAAAGTCAGTTCCGCTTTCTGTTGCTCGACTTTACTCATCAGCCGCTCGAGATGCCTATGGATTGCTGACCGCAGTCTCGGCGTCGATCACGATGACGCCTCGATCAATATCGATTTCGAGAACACTCGCGCCGTTGGCGGGTACCAGCAATTCTCCATTCTCCGTTTTGATCACGTACACGTCAGTGGCTCCCGTCGGAATGATTTCGGCCACCGTACCGAGCGTCACGCCATCCGGGTCGACCGCCTCGAGGCCGATGATCTGGAAATCGTAGTACTCGTCCTCTCCGGTCCCCGGCATATCGGCAGCGCGCACGCACAGTGTGGCGCCAGCGAGTTCGGCGGCCTCCTCGCGCTGCTCGATTCCCTCGAATCGCAGCCGAAGCGCGCCGCCGTGGTCCGTGACGGTCGTGACGGTCAGCGTCCGGGGCAGCTTCGCGCCTGTCTTCGATGGTCCCTGAAGCCGGCAGATCAGTCCTGCCCGAAAAGCGGAATGCACACTGGAGTCGGCGGCTACGACAACTGCGCCGCGGACTCCGTGCGGCCTGAGAATCCTGCCGAGAGTGACCGGTGCGTCGCTCTCAGGAGGTGGCATCGTGGAAGGGTTCAGGGCAGCGTCAGCCCGACGGTCACTCCTCGATGATCTCGAGAACGACCTTACGATTGGCTCGCGCAGCGGCTGCGTTGAGTAGAGTCCGAAGAGACTTCGCGGTGCGACCCTGCTTGCCGATCACGCGTCCAAGGTCTTCCTTGTCCACGCGCAGTTCGAGCACTGCAGACTCGTCGTCCGAGCTGCTCTCGGAAACTTCGACGGAATCGGGCCTCGTGACCAGGCTCTGAGCCATGAACTCGAGGAGTCCCTTGAGTTCGGCGGCCTGAGCTTTCAGGGCATCGAGATTGGCGGGTCCGCTCGTTTGATGAGACTCGCTACCGTCGGCGTTGGTTTGGCGCCCTTCTTCAACCATGAGGTGACCTTCTCAGCATCGAGATTGACCTCTACCGGATCCGTCGACGGATTGTAGGTGCCGATCTCGGCGAGGTTTCTGCCGTCTCTGGGAGCACGCGTGTCCGCGACGACGATCCTGTAAAAGGGTCGCTTCTTACTCCCATGTCTAGCTAATCGGATCTTGATAGACATCAGCCGCCTATATGAATCATCATTTATGTTGTTTGGCAATAGCGACTCCAGTTCCGTTCGCGAGTTGCACTGCTGCAGTGGAAAAAAACAACCCCCCGGCCCGGATAAGGGCCGGAGGGTTGGCTGAATTACCGGTCTCGGCTCGCGGATGCGAGCCTTACATCATGCCGGGCATGCCTCCGCCCGGCATGGGCGGAGCGGCATCCTTCTTGTCTTCCGGCTTCTCCGCGACCACGGCTTCCGTGGTGAGCATCAGGCCGGCGACCGAGGAAGCGTTCTGGAGAGCAGAGCGTACGACCTTGGTCGGATCGATGATTCCAGCCTTGACCATATCGCCGAACTCGCCGCGGGCCGCGTCGAATCCGAAAGCTCCCTTTCCACCCTTGATCTTCTCGATCACGACGGAGGCCTCCTCGCCGGCGTTGCTGGAGATCCAGCGGGCCGGGTCTTCGCAGGCGCGGCGCAGGATGCGGATGCCGATGGCCTCTTCCGCGTTGGCCTCCACCTTGTCGAGAATGTTTGAGGCGCGAACCAGTGCCACGCCGCCGCCCGGGACGATGCCCTCCTCAACGGCCGCTCGGGTCGCGTGCAGGGCGTCCTCGACGCGCGCCTTCTTCTCCTTCATCTCGACCTCGGTGGCCGCGCCGACCTTGATGACCGCGACGCCGCCGACGATCTTGGCCAGCCGCTCCTGCAGCTTCTCGCGGTCGTAGTCGGAGGTCGTGTCATCGATCTGCTTGCGGATCGTGTTGATGCGACCTTCGATGTCGCCCTTCTTGCCCGCCCCATCGACGATGGTGGTGTTGTCCTTGTCGACGACGATGCGCTTGGCGCGTCCGAGATCGCCGACGCCGACGTTCTCGAGCTTCAGGCCGAGCTCCTCGGAGATGACCTTTCCGCCGGTCAGGATGGCGATGTCTTTGAGCATCTCTTTGCGACGGTCGCCGAAGCCGGGGGCCTTGACCGCGCAGCAGTTCAGCGTTCCGCGGATCTTGTTGACGACCAGCGTGGCCAGCGCCTCTCCATCGACATCTTCTGCGATGATGATGAAAGGACGACCCTGCTTGGCGATCGCCTCGAGCAGCGGAAGCAGATCCTTCATGTTCGAGATCTTCTTCTCGTGGATGAGGATCAGCGCGTCCTCGAGCTGGGCGTTCATGCGCTCAGGGTCGGTGACGAAGTACGGGGAGAGGTAGCCGCGGTCGAACTGCATGCCCTCAACGACCTCGAGAGTCGTCTCGAGAGCTTTGTTCTCCTCGACCGTGATAACGCCCTCTTTGCCGACCTTGTCCATGGCCTCGGCGATGATGTTACCGATCGTCGTATCCGAGTTGGCCGAGATCGTTCCCACCTGGGCGATCTCGTCGCGGCTCTTGGTCGACTTCGACATCTTCTTGAGCTCGGCAACGATGGACTCCACGCCCTTGTCGATGCCGCGCTTGAGGGACATCGGGTCGTGTCCGGCGGCGACCATCTTGGCGCCCTCGGTGAACAGAGCCCGTGCGAGAACAGTGGCCGTTGTGGTGCCGTCTCCGGCGACGTCAGAGGTCTTCGACGCGACCTCCTTCACCATCTGCGCGCCCATGTTCTCGAACCTGTCCTCGAGCTCGATCTCCTTGGCGACCGAGACGCCGTCCTTGGTGACATTAGGCGCACCCCAGGACTTCTCGAGTACGACGTTGCGGCCGCGTGGGCCGAGGGTAACGGTGACGGCGTCGGCGAGCAGCTCCACACCTTGGAGCAGCTTGTTCCGAGCCTCCTGACTGAAGTTTACGATCTTCGACATTTTGAAAACTCCTGTTTTCGAAAAAAGTGGTTGGTTGGGTCTTGAGAAGAGCGGCCGGGAATCAGGCCTCGATCACCCCGAGAACGTCGTCCTCGCGCATGATCAGGTACTCGCTCCCTTCCATGGTGATTTCGCTGCCGGCGTACTTGCCGAACAGAACCTTGTCGCCCTTCTTCAGGTCCAGCTTCTGGACCTTGCCGTCGTCGCCGACCTTGCCCTTGCCGACCGCGACGACCTTGCCCTCCTGGGGCTTTTCCTTGGCCGTGTCAGGAATGATGATTCCCCCGGCGGTCTTTTCCTCTTCGTTGATACGTTTCACGATGATTCGATCCTGGAGCGGACGAATGTTCATGGCTTTCGCGTTGCCTCCGTATGAGTTCGTGGGTGTGTGGCTCGATCCGCCGCCGTACCCGGCGGGCTGCGGCGATCGAGCCGGAACAGCGGGTACCTAAATCCGCCTTGCCGGATGTCAAGGTGCCCGCATGAGAAAGGTGAGAAAAGCGGTCGATTTCCTGCTCAGCGTCGCCGTGAGAGCTCCTCGGAGTATTGCCGATAGAGCATGTCCCACTCCCGGCTGCCCTCGGGCACCTCGCGGCTGAGCGATCGGATACGCTCGCGGACCGCTCGATCGAGATCCTGACCGGCCTGAAAAGCGCTGCGAAGTCTGGCGCTCACGGCATGAACGGCACGCGCCCGGTCGGCGAGCCGGATGTCGGACCTGGCCGCCAGCCGCTCCGTGATCCCGAGGGCCAGAGCCTCGATGCGCTCGTCGCGAAGTTGCTTCACAGGACGAAACCTCGCTGTTTTGCCAGCCTTTCGCGGATGCCTGACAGGAGTTTTCCCCTGTCCATGCCGCTGGCGTCAGCGCCGAGCTTGCGCAGCGCCGCCTCCGCCTCGCGGTTGATTTCCTCCTCGATTCGGAGATTTTCCGCGATGGCGCGGCAGATCTCCTCCGCTACAATGGCCGCGTTGCCCGAGACGCAGGGGTCAGGGTCTGAGCACAGATCCGCGGCGATAGCCGCTCCGAGTGATTCGAGGTCGGGGAAAGGACCGTATCCCATGGGGACCAGAATTAGGCCCGCAGTCGTTGCCGACACAAGCCTGAGGAGCGTCAAAACGGCGTGATCCAGAAGCCCACTGCGCTGAGGGCGGGTGACCGGGTCGCGCTCGTGGCTCCGGCGGGCCGCTGGGAAGACAGCCGCTTGCAGGCAGGAGTCGACCTGCTCGGCTCCTGGGGCCTCGAAGTCCGTTCCCCCGCGCAGAACGACTCGCAACGATACATGGCCGCCGAGGATGCGGTTCGCGCCCGTGAACTGACCGAAGCTTTGAGCGATGATGCCGTCGCTGCGGTTCTGGCGGTCCGCGGTGGCTACGGCTGTGCGCGACTGCATCGGTGGGTCGACATGGCGGAGCTTTGCCGCCGCTCGCAACCGAAAATCGTTGTCGGCTTCAGTGATGTCAGCGTTTTGCTCGGAAGACTCGTGCAGGAGGCCGGGAGAGTCTGTTATCACGGGCCGATGGTCGCCGCGGATCTTCCCCGCCTGGATGAAGCGATGCGCGAGCGGTTCCGACGCTTTCTTTTCGACGAACCCGGCTGGTGGAACGGGTGTTTTTCCGAGGTCTGGCGATCGGGATCGGGCGAAGGGCCGCTGGTCGGTGGTTGCCTCTCGGTGCTCGTCACAACGCTCGGCACGCCCTATGAAATCCGTACCGAGGGGGCGATTCTGTTCCTCGAAGACGTTGCCGAGAAGCCCTACCGGATCGACCGCATGCTCACGCACATGAAACACGCCGGAAAGCTGGACGGCATTCGTGGCCTGGTGCTCGGTCCGATGCTCGATTGCGATGACGGGCTGGGTCCGGCGATTCTGCGCGAGATCGTGCTCGATGTCGCGGGGGATCTCGAGATCCCGATCGTCTACGGGCTGGATGCGGGCCACGGGGCCGGCAACGTGGTGTTGCCGCTGGGGTGCCGGGTACGGCTCGACTGCGCTGCAGGCGATCTCCAGCTGCTCGAATCGGCGTTCGAGCCGAGCTCGGAAAGATCCCCGGATGCCGGATCCTGTATTCCCGGAGAGGATCGATGAGCGGGAACGGCGGCGGCCTGACCGGCGAGCAGCAGATCGCGGAAGCGGTGCAGGACGCCGTGAGCCGAGGCGTTGCGCCGGCGATGGGCCTGCTGGGCGGCCGCGGATCCGAGGTGCTCTTCACGGAGACGGCCGGCTTGATCGAGCACTCGGGCAAGACCTCCCCCGCTTCAGCCGATACCGTTTTTGACCTCTCTTCTCTGACCAAGCCGCTGGCGACCTCCGCCTGCGCGCTGGTGCTGGTCTCGGAGGGGCAGATGCCTCTCGGTCTGCCTGTGGCAGAGGTGTTGCCGGAGCTTTGCGCGGCGGACGCCGATGAGCGACGCCGGCAGATCACAGTGCGGATGTTGCTGTCGCATTGCTCGGGACTGCCGGCTCATGTCCGTTACTTCGAGGGGCTCGAGTCCGGGCTTGTCGGAACCCGGCGCGGATATCGTTCCGTTGTCGACGCGGTGGCCGCGACGCCTCTGGAGTCCGATCCCGGTACGCGCGCGGTTTACAGCGACCTCGGGTTCATCCTTCTTGGCGAGCTGATCGAACGAATTGCCGGGATGCCGCTCGAGCGATTCTTCACGCGCCAGATTCTCAGTCCTCTCGGGGTGGACAGTGTCGGATTCCGGCGCCTGCCCGAGGAGCCGGACGACGATGCGCAGGCTTCCGCCGCCGGCAACGTCGCGCCGTGCGGAAGCTGCGAATGGCGCGATACGCAGAGTCTGGTGGGCGAGGTACAGGACGAGAACTGCTGGGCGATGGGTGGCGTGAGCGGTCACGCGGGTCTGTTCGGTGACCTGGGCGGCGTCCATCGACTGGTCGCGGAGTGGGTGGCCGCTGCGGACGGCCGCGGCACGGTTCTCAGCAGTGACATCGCCCGTGAGTTCTGGGCGAACGGAGGCGGACCCGACGGCAGCACGTGGGCGCTCGGCTGGGACACGCCATCCGAAGTCGGTTCGACCGCCGGCACGCAGATCGGCCGCCCCGCGTTCGGTCACCTCGGCTACACGGGAACATCGGTCTGGGTCGATCGCGAGCGCGGTGTGCACTGCGTTCTGCTGAGTAATCGGGTACACCCGGACCGGGAGAACCAGGCCATCCGCGAGTTCCGCCCGGCGATCCATGATCTGGTATTCGCAAGCCTATGCACATCCATCTCGTAGCGATCTGCGGCGTCGGAATGGCGCCGCTCGCAGTGTTGCTCAAGGGCCAGGGGCACCGGGTAACGGGCTCGGACTCGGCAGCCTTCCCGCCAATGAGTTCGGTCCTCGCCGATGCCGGACTCGAGGTGCTCGAAGGCTTCGACCCGGCCAACCTCGACCCTCGACCCGAGCTCGTGATTGTCGGCAACGCCGTCCCCCGTACCAATGTCGAGGCTGTCGAAGCCGAGCGCCTCGGGCTTGCGAGGATGTCTTTTCCTCAGGCCATGTCCGAGCTGTTCCTGCGAGACGCACGATGCCTCGTCGTTGCCGGCACCCACGGCAAGACCACCACCACGGGCATGCTGGCAACCGCGCTGGAGCGAGCGGGAGAGCACCCGGGTTTCCTCATCGGCGGTCTTATCCGTGATCTCGGAGCTTTCGCTCGCGCGCCGCAGCCGGGAGGTTACTTCGCGATCGAGGGTGACGAGTACGACTCGGCGTACTTCGACAAGCGGCCGAAGTTCATCCATTACCGACCGTCGGCTGCGATCGTCACGAGCGTCGAGTTCGATCACGCCGACATTTATCGCGATCTCGATCACGTGAAGTCTTCTTTCCGCGCCCTTGCGGAGCTTGTCCCGGCGGGCGGCCCGCTCGTTGTCTGCGGGGATTCAGCCGACGCGCTGTCGGCAATCGACGGCGCGGGGGCGGGGAATCCGGCGCGCTACGGTTTGAGCGAAGCCAACTCGTGGAGACCCGTGAGCATAGCCACGCACGAAGGGCTCACCCGGTTCGACGTCGAGTACAACGGCAGACGTGAGGCGGAGATCACGCTGCAGATCTCCGGAGACATGAACGCGCTCAACGCGACGGCGGTGTATGCGCTGTGCCGCACCCTCGGAGTCGAGTCCGGCGGAGTCGTGGAAGGTCTGGCGGCGTATCGCGGGCCGGCCAGAAGGCAGGAGATCCTCGGTGAGCCTGCAGGCATCACCGTGATTGACGACTTCGCCCACCATCCGACCGCAGTTGCCGCTACCCTCGAAGCCGTTCGCGCGCGTTTTCCGGGTCGGCGGCTGCGCGCGGTGTTCGAACCGCGGTCGAATACCAGCCGGCGGGCCGTGTTCCAGCAACCCTACGCAGCGGCGCTCTCGCAGGCCGACTGCGTCGCGGTCAGCGCGGTGTTTGCCAAGAGCAACGACCCGCTGTCGGCGGAGCAGATGTTGTCTACACAGAAGCTGGTCGAAGATCTTCGCGGTCAGGGAGTCGAAGCATGGACGGCGTCCGGGCCTGACGAGATACTGGATCGAATGACGCCCGAGCTGGTGAGGGGCGACGTGGTCGTCTGTATGTCGAACGGAGCGTTCGGCAACTTACCGCGGCGTCTGCTGGCCGCAATCGGAGGCGACGGCGCCGACCTCTGAACCGGTGGTCGTCGTTTGTCCGCCGCCGCTCGGGTCAGCCTCGGTCCGTGCTCCCGCGTCGCCGTAAAGCCGACGGTAATTGCGGTAGTTGCGCAGAATTTTCTTCACGTAGTTTCGTGTCTCCCGGTAAGAGATCTGCTCTATGAACTCATCGTCATCGAGTCCGGCGAGTCTCTCCTGCCAGCGCTCGGCCGCGCCCTCCCCTGCGTTGTAGCTTGCCAGCATCAGGACCTCGCTTCCCTTGAAGCGCCGGCTGAGCGAGTTGAGGTAGGCAATCCCGAGTCGGATGTTGGTCGCCGGCCTGAACAGGTCATCGAGCTCGACGTTTCGGATGCCGGCCTTGGGGGCGACTCGCTGGGCGGTCGGAAGCAGCAGCTGCATCAGTCCGTACGCGCTTGCCGGCGACACCGCCCACGGATCGAACAGCGACTCCTGGCGAATGAGGCTGTAGACGAGGAACGGGTCAATGCCCATCTCATCGGCCGTACCCGCCACGATGTCCGCATAGGCGTGCGGATAGAGGAACGGGTAGAGCTCGTCCTCTTCGAGGAGACCTCGCCGGTAAAGGTTGAGCGAAGTACGCAGCGCCAGATCGTACGCGCCGATTTCCATCAGGCCGGGGAGAATAGCGCGCCGAACATCGGGCTCGGCGCCTGCGGCCGCGCGCTTGAGCTCGGCGATCGCGAGGCCGTGCAGGCCGGCCTGTTCCAGGATCCAGGCGCGGTCGAGCGCGCGAACCGTCTGCGCCGGCAGCGAGTCGCTGTCCTGTTGGAGAAGGCGAACCGTCGGTGCTGCGGCCTTCATTCCGGTGCGTTCCTCGACCAGATACGCGTAGAAGCCGTCGGGGATCTCTTCGAGCAGCGTTCGATAGACTCCGGTCGCCTCGGGCATACGGCCGGCGCGCTCGAGCGAACGGGCTTCCCAGTAAAGGGCCTCCTCGCGTCCGGTCGCCACGCCGCGGGTCAGCTTTGCGGAATCGGCGATGGCGCCGAACACCCACGCCGCGCCCTCGAAGTTGCCTGCCATGTATGACGACCAGCCGGCTCTCCACTTGCTCTCGCGCATCAGCTCGCTGTCGATCCCCCGTGAGGACTCGCGATAAGCGGCAGCCGCTGCGTTGTAGCGTCTCTTCGACTCGTGGATGCGTCCGATCGCGTACCACGCCCGCTGCTCTTCCGAGACGCCCGTGTTCATGTCGACGACGCGCGCGAACTGAGCGAGCGCTCGGGTTGACTCATGCGCGTTCCAGCGGTGGGTCGCTGCCGCGAACGTCATCCGCGCCTCGAGTTTGGCGCTGCCGACGCCCGCCCGGATCCGCGCGTCCAGCCAGTCGGCGGCCTCGGAACGACCTTTCTGACTCGCGATGACACGAGCGCGCAACATGACTGCGTCGTCGTGCCGGGAGTGGCCGGTGTGCTTGCTGATCAATGAATCGAGGGTCTGTGCCTGCCGCGCGAGGTCGCCTTCACGGCCGGCAAGCACGGCTTCGTCGTAAAGCGCCTCGCCGCTGGTGGGCGCGAGAGCGGGCTTTGCCTTGCGGAGCTCGTCCAGAGCCGCTCGCGCCTCCTTTCCCTGACGCGTGCCGGGAACCTGACGGCGCACGGACATGAAATACTCCGCAGCCGCATCCGGGTCGGTGTCGCGAAGCGCCCTGCCGGTGAACATCGCCACTGCGGCGCTGTCGCCTGGATCTTCGGTCCCGCTCGCGTAGCGCGCGGCCAGCTTCTCGAGCGCCGCGGCGTCGCCTGCTTCAAAAAGAATCTGCGCCAGCGCGGCAGCGGCTTTGGGGGCTGCAACCGAGTCCGGATTGGCGACAACCGACTCCAGTCGTCGGCGGGCGCGCTCGGGATCGTCGTCGATCACCGCCATCGCCCGGTAGTACGTGATGACGTCGATCAGCAGCGGGTCGGCGTCGCCGATTTCCTTGAGCTCACTGTCGGCCTTCTGCGGATCGGTCCGCACCCGCCGGATGGCGTCCCCGAGTTGTTTCGCTTTTCCGGCATCCCGCTCTTCAGCACGGGGCTTCAAGCCAGCGGGTTTTGCTTCCGGGGTCTCGGCCGACGGTTCGCTCGCGGCGGATTGCCCGGCAGCAGTCGATTGCGCAGCGCGCACGTCGACGCCATCGACCGCGAGGGTGACCAGAAGGCAGAGGGGGAAGAAGAAATGCGAACGCATGCGCGCCCTTGCAAGTTCGCCGATTCATTGACTTTACACGACCGGGAAAAAAAATGAACCGACAATGACCGCGCGCATGATCCTCGCCTCCGGCTCGCCCCGTCGCCGGGAGCTACTGACAGCTGCAGGGTTTTCCTTCGAGATAACGCCATCGGACATCGACGAGGTGATCGAATCGGGGGCGTCGCCGCTGTGGGCGACGGTACGGCTGGCAATCGACAAGGCTGAGGCGGTGATTCCGGCTGTTGAGCCTGGCAGTGTCGTGCTCTCGGCGGACACGACCGTGGTTGCCGGGGGCCGGATCTACGGGAAGCCTGTCGACGCAGACGGAGCTGAGGAGATGCTGCTCGAGCTCGCGGGCCGCAATCATGTGGTCTGCACCGGGTGGTCGGTTGCCGTCGCCGGCGCGGATCCGACCCTTGCCGCCACCGGCTTCTCGTCGAGTATCGTCCGGTTGAGGGATATCGGGCGGTCGGAGGCGCGAGAGTATGCGCAGGGCGGCGAGCCGCTCGACAAGGCCGGGTCCTACGCCGTACAGGGCGAGGGGAGCCGGTTCGTCGCAGCCGTGATCGGTCCAATCGACAACGTCATCGGTCTGCCTGTAGAACCGGTCTCCCGGGCCCTCGAAGCGCTCGGTGTGGCGCGGGCTGGCGTATGACTGTTGCGAAGCGAATCGAGTCGGTGCGGCGAGAGATTGCTGACGCCGCTCGCGAGGCGGGGCGTCAACCCGATGAGATCACACTGGTAGCGGTCTCGAAGAAGACCGATGCCGCCAGCGTGGTGGATGCGATCGAGGCCGGTCAGTTCGTCTTCGGCGAGAACTACGTCAATGACGGTATCGCGAAGATTTCCGACGTCTCTGCTCTCCTGGAGCAACGCGGCGTCGCGGCGGCGCAGCCGGTACGCTGGCACCTGATCGGAGGACTTCAATCCAACAAGGCTGCTCGCGCCGCACGAGCGTTCTCAATGATCGAGTCGCTCGACGGTGCCCGCGCGGCGAGGGCGATCTCGCGCGCCATGGAGGGCATGGCCGAGAGCAGATCCGTGCTCGTTCAGGTCCGTCTGGGAGGCGCTGCCGGACGCGCAGGCGTCGAGCCCGAGAAAGCTCTGGAGCTCGCGCGCGCGGTCGCTGAGCTTCCGGGCCTGAGCCTCGAAGGAGTCATGGGGGTGGCGCCGCTGGATGAGAGCGCCTCGGCTGCTTTCGGGAGACTGTCCGGAGTGTTGTCCGAGCTGCGTGAAGCGGGGCTGGCGAACGCGCCGCTGCGAGAGATGAGCGCCGGGATGAGCGGAGATTTTGCGGAGGCGATCGCGGCGGGGTCGACGGTCGTTCGGATCGGGTCGGCGATCTTCGGACAATGAGCGCGCGCCAGCCGCGGGCGGGAGCCGGGTGCGAGCCGGACGCATGGAGAGCTGCATGAAAGGGCCACTGAAAAGAGGATTCACCAATGTCGGGAATTGACCGGAAGACCGTCGGCTTCATCGGCGGAGGCAACATGGCTGAAGCGATGGTTCGCGGACTGGTTGCCGGCCCGCTCGATGCGAAAGCCGTTCTTGTCGCCGAACCGGTCGCCGCACGTCGTCGTCAGCTCCACAGGCGCTACGGGGTCGGCGTCACGGAGGACAACCGGGCGGCAGCGGCCTGCGATGTCGTGGTTCTGGCCGTAAAGCCGCAGGTGATGAGCGCAGTGCTCGAAGGGCTCACCGGCGTGGCGGGGCCGAAAACGATCTTCGTGTCGATCGCTGCCGGCGTGAAGCTCGCGAGTATCGAGAAAGCTCTGGGCCCGAAGGCACGGGTGGTGAGGGTCATGCCCAACACGCCCTGCCTCGTCGGCCGCGGGGCGTCGGTTTTGTGCGGCGGAGCGAGCGCGACGCGCGCGGATGTGAAGCTGGCCCGCGAGCTGTTCGAGCACGTCGGCCGCGCGTGGACCGTCGACTCGGAGAAACTGCTTGACGCGGTCACCGGGTTGAGCGGGAGCGGGCCGGCATACGTGTATCGATTCGCCGAGGCGCTCATCGCCGGCGGCAAGCGCAACGGCCTCGCCCCCGAGCTCGCCGAGGAGCTTGCTTTCCAGACCATCGCGGGCGCAGCCGAGATGATGCTGACAACCGGGCGGAGCCCCGAAGACCTGCGCGCTGCGGTCTCTTCGCCGGGTGGAACCACCCTGGCCGGTCTGGCCCGGCTCGACGAGCTCAACTTCGCCGGTACCGTGGGCGAGGGCGTCACGGCGGCGACGAAGCGGGCCCGCGAGCTGGGCAAGCCCTCGCGGGGCTGAGTCCCGGGCGGCAGGCGCAGGCGGATCGGAGATTTCGGAATGCACGGCTGCATCCGGGCCCGAGAGGGCGGTGTCGAGCTACGGGTCCGGTTGATGCCGCGCGCTTCGCGCAACTCGATCCAGGGCTACCATGGCGACAGGGTGAAGATCCGTCTCACCGAGGCTCCCGTCGGCGGCGCTGCCAACGACGCGCTGATTGCGTTTCTTTCGCGGCTGGTCAAGGTCCCGCGCAGCAGAATTCGGATCGTCCTCGGGGCGCGCGATCGCTCGAAGACGGTATGGCTGGAGGTCGGCCGTCCGGACCGGCTGGCCGACTTCCTCGAGAAACTGATCGCCGATTCCGTTGACAACCGGGCGGGCCGTGAATAGCTAAAGCGTCAGGGCAAATCTGCCCGGACAGGTCCAATGCCGATTTACGAGTACGAATGTCGCAAGTGCGGCGTCTTCGAGCATCGCCAGAGCATCAGCGATGATCCTCTCAAGCGCTGCCCGGAGTGTCGTTGCGCGGTCCAGAAACTGCTCTCTGCGAGCGCCTTCCATCTCAAGGGGGGCGGCTGGTACGCCGACGGATACGACAAGAAGGGCGGCGATTCCTCCGCCGACTCTTTGTCGAGCGCATCCGGGTCACCCGGCTCGTCCGGGTCATCGGGTAAATCGGCAAAGTCTGACTCGGCCGGCTCTTCGAAGTCGAAAAAATCTTCCGGTTCGAAGTCGAGCGGGAAGGGTTCGTCGGCGAGCAAGGGCAAGAAATGATTGTGATTCCGGGCAGTTATATAACAAGACCGCAAAGCGTGACGCACAGCGTTTGACCGGTACGCCGCGGCGCGTTAAGATTACGCACAGTCCAACGCTCGAGGCGTGACCGGGTCGACGCCGCCACAAGTCGCCCGCTCCGCCCGCTCCCGTAACGCCTGCTGCGATCGGGAGAGCGAGGATGCAGAACGACCGCTGGAAACGATGCGCACTGGTTACGCGCTCCATTCCAGCGCCGGGTCTCGCCCCTCGAGCCGAACGAACACACGAGGTGAAAACAATGGCTGGTAGTAAGAGCACCAAATCCCGTCAGGCCACAGTGATCCCGATCACGGAGATCCGCGAGCGGGTGGAACAAATTCGCAAGGATGTCGAGGAAGCTGTCGAGACGATAGGCAAGCGCGCGGTTGACAGCTTGCCGGAGTCGAGCCGCAAGCAGGTCGATGGGCTTCTCGATCGCGTCAATTCGGTCAGCGGCGACGTCAACAAGACCGTCGACGAGTGGCGGAGCGACTTCGAGAAGCGGGTCAGCACCCTGCGCAAGGAGACCGAGAGCCGGCGCAAGAAGTTCGTTACGAACTTCGAGAAGCAGACGCGACGTTACGTTGAGCGTGTGTTCAAGCAGTTCAAGCTGCCCGTGCGCGGCGACGTCGACTCGGTCAAGCGCCGCATGACCGCCCTCGAGCGGCGCGTGGCGGAGCTCGAGGACAAGGGAGCGGGAGCCAAGACGACGACTCGGAAGGCCGCCGCGGCCTGAACAATCCCCTTCCATGCCACGGGGCGGCGTCACCTGGAGCGACGCTGTCCCGCCGGCATCCTCAAAGCCGGGTGTCCGATCTTCTCGCGATCATTTCGATCGGCGGAACGGGCACCCGGTTTTTTGTTCAGGATCGCGACCAGCCTCCGCCGCCCGGCCGCCGACGGGGCGCGCTACATCTCCTTTGAAGGCACCGCGCGGGTGGCACGGTATCAACACCCGCAGGACCGGGCCGAGGTGCTGCCCCGCCCCGGCGCCTTTCGCAAGTTGCCACGCAACAAGTCGCTGGAAACCCTGGCGATCGATCGGCACGGTCATCTCTACACGCTGCCCGAACGGGCATTGGACCAGCAGGGGCAGATCCCGGTCTGGCGCTGGAACGGGCGCAAGTGGTCACGG
>CAXQPB010000102.1:0-16127 GCA_964225545.1 Candidatus Nitrosopumilus sp.
GGGCGACAAGCTCTGGGCGGCCTGACAATCTGCGCCGCGTGAGTCAGGAGCCGCGACCGCCGGGAGGTCGCGGCTCGACTCGCAGCGGTCGGAGGCGAACTCCGAGCGGTCCGCGCGGCACGGTAACGGGCACCCGCTCTCCGTCACGCATCACCTGGACTCGGACAATCTCTCCCGCGTCACCCTCGAGGATGCTGCCCTTCAGGTCGGTCACACTGAGGACCCGATCGCCGCTGTATGCGTAAATGATATCGCCCTCTGCGAGACCGACATCCGCGGCGGGTGATCCTGAGATCACCGACGCGACCTGGACGCGATTCATCCGCCCGGACGAGTACAGCGCCCAGTCGTAAAGGTCATCGCCGAACTCTTCACGCGTCCCGCTGACTTCGTCATTCAGTGCGACCGTCTCTTCGCGGAAGCGCGGCGTGTTCAGCCAACCCTCGCGGGCCGCCTGGTCGGCGAGGTAAAGCCTGTCCATTTCCAGATCGGCGATCCGCGTCTGGTAAGCCTCGACATCGGACGGGTCGAAGCCGGCGCTCACCATCGCGTCGGTGTTCAGCGTGCCACGCCAGGCGGCAGGCCTCGGGCCGGCCGGCGCCGCGCTGTGAGCCGCGGCCGCGCTGCCAGTTGACGATACGCCGGTCGCGTCGGTTTCCAGCAGCGTCTCCACGCCCGCGGCTGTCGCGTCCAGTTTCTTGCTCATCCAGTCGAGGTCGTTGCGCAGGGCTTCGTTGTCGGCACGTGCGGTTTCGATGGTCTGCTCGAGCCCGGCGATACGAGCCTGAAGCCCGGCAATCCGTGCCGCGTCGGCGCTGCGTCTCCGACTCTCTGCTTTTTCCGGTTCTGCCGACGGTATCGTCAATGCCGCGGCTGCGTATCCGACCAGTCCGGCCGCCGCCGCGCCGAGGAGTACAGTTTTCCAGCGATCACTTTGTTGGGTCATGACGAAAATCTCCGCGGGCAATCTGCTCCCGCCCAGCCCGTTCCAAACTGAGCCTGTTTTTGACCCATTCCAAATAAATTCCTGCCTCGCGTCGTCCGTCACGCCGCAATGGCGGAGCCGAGCGCGCCCTTCGTCGCACGGGCGCGGTCTCGATGCGCGATTTCGGTGTGAGGCCGGAGGGCGCGGTTACAGGTGCGCGGTTGAGGGGCGGTCGCCGCTCTCGACTGCCGGAACGGGATTTTTCGGGCGCGCCAGATGGAGTGCCATGGTACGACGCATGGCCGCCTCGATCGCAGCCATCACATCCTCGTGCTCGCCTGCGACCACGATCTCGCCGAACGTCACGCGCGGTCGCAGCCCGAAGACTTCGCGACCGCTGAGCGCCTGGCGAATGAGCTGATACATGAACGCGAGGCGTTGTTTGCGTTTCGGAGCGCTGCGAAACCACGTGATCGGATGTCGGAGTGCTCTGGGCGAGATCACGCCGCCGACCACGGTTGTCAGAATCTTTGTTTCGGGGACGCTGCTGGCGAGGAGCTGGAGAATCGGCGACCACTTGTTCAGTCCGATGTCCGGATTCTCCATGCTGTCGGGATCAGGCTCGAAGCGTCCTCGCGGGAAGATCAGCAGGGCGCCGCCGTTTTTGAGCTGACGGATGCACTCACGCGCCGGTCGAATACGGCGGTATGAGTTCTTTCCCTTCGGTGTGAAGACCGCGATCTCGCGAATATTGGGAAGCTGCCTGAGCGCCGAGACGTCACGTACGATGAATTTCAAGTCGTCGCGCTCCACGAAAGAAGCGAGCGCCGCGGCGTCGTAGGCGCCCGGGTGATTGGCGACGATCATCAACGGACCGTCCGCCGGGATGTTCTCGATTCCCGCCGCTTCGCGGCCGGCGCAGAATCGGTCGACCAGCAGCGCGGACCCTCCGGCTGTGCCGTATTCACCGAACTCGGAGTCAATCTGCCTCATGAGACCGGCGAAGCGTCTGACCGCGCGGCCGAAGATCGGGCGCAGGAGACTGTTGGCCCAGGGGCGATTGTGGAGCCCGAACGCGTAGGTGAGCTGGTCGAGACACGCTTCGGCGAGAGAGTCTCGCGCGGAGTCGATCTCGGTGTCCAGGTCTCGGGCTACGGACGGCGGTGACGACATGGGTAACGACGATGGGCCGACCTGTCGGCCGGAAACAGCAGAGGCCAAATCCTAGCGCAGTCAGGCAGCCTTGTCAGATCAGATCAACCCGATTCTTTTCCTGCTTTTTGTGCGCCATTGCACGCGGCCTGGCGCCGGGGATCGCTCGCGCTCGGGCCTCACGGGCACCGTCAGCCGGTCAGGTAGCGCTCCTCGAGGTGAGCGCGAAACGCGGCCGTACCCAGAGGCGCTCCGGTCGCCTCACGGATCAGCTCGGGCGCTTCGAGGATACTGGCACGTTGCCAGACGCGCTCTCTGAGCCAGTCGTCCAGCGGGCGCAGATCGCCCTCGGCGATCCGCTCGGAGAGGTCCGGGATGGCCCTCGCCGCGGCCTGACGAAGCTGGGCGGCGAGCAGCGCGCCGAGGGTGTAGGTCGGAAAATATCCCAGAGCCCCCGATGACCAGTGAACGTCCTGCATACAGCCATCGCGATAATTCGTACCGATCGAGAGTCCGAGCAACTCGCGCATTCCTGCGTCCCAGGCCTCGGGGAGATCGCGAACCTCGAGCGTACCGCCGATCAGGGCGCGCTCGATCCGGTAGCGCAGGACGATGTGAAGCGGGTAGGTGACCTCGTCGGCGTCCACACGAATCAGGCTGCGCTCGACGCGCGCCTGAAGCGCCGCCAGATTGCCGGCGGTCCAGGCATCCGGCTGGGCAGCGGCGCGGCCCGGGAAAGCCTCGCGCGCAAGCGGCGCAAGGAAGCGAACGAAGGCCGGGCTGCGGCAGACCTGCATCTCCATCAGCAGGCTCTGACTCTCGTGCACGGACATACCGCGCGCTTGACCCACGGGCTGATCCACGAGCTCGACCGGCAGGCCCTGTTCGTACTTCGCGTGGCCGGTCTCATGAAGAACGCCCATCAGAGCGCGTGTGAAGTCGGATTCGTCGTATCGCGTCGTGATCCGTACGTCGTCGGAGACCCCGCCGCAGAACGGGTGATGGCTTTCATCGAGACGTCCGCAGTTGAAGTCGAAGCCGACCGCTTCCATCAGGCGTCGTCCGAGCCGGCGCTGCGACTCGATATCGAACGGCCCTTCGAGAGGCATCACGCGGATCGAGGCGCGGGCTTCGAGAATCTGTTCGAGGAGCTGTGGAAGGAAGCCGCCGATCTCCTCGAAGATCGGATCGATCATCGCGGTACGCATGCCCGGGTCGTAGCCGTCGAGCAGGGCATCGTAGGGATCGAGAGAGAGCGCCTCTCCGAGTACGGTCGCCCGCTCCCGCTCTAGCGCCACGACTTCTTCGAGCAGCGGTCGGTGCCCTTGCCAGTCGTTGTCGGCCCGCTGTGTTCGCCACGCCTGCTCGCAAAGCGTCGCCGCGCGGCTGCACGCCTCGACCAGTCCCGAATCGACGGCGACAGCGCGCGCGTGATCGCGGCGGATCTCGCGGAGGTTGGCCTTCTCCACCTCGCCCGCGACCTCTGCGGCCGCCGCTTCGATCCAGTTGCCGATTCGAGGATCGGTCCGCAATCCGTGCAGTAGCACGCCGAGTGAGGCCTGCGCGTCGGCACGGCTCTCGCCGCCGTTGCGAGACATCATGACGGCCTCGTCCCAGCCGATGATCGCCGCGACATGTTCGAGATGCGCGATGCGCCGGTAGTGTGCGGTCAGCTCCGAATAGCTCACGTGTGTTCGGTCTCAGGCGGCCGGTTTCGCGTAGGCCTTGGTCTCGAGATACTCCTCGAAGCCCGCGATGCCCATCTCACGACCGATCCCGGATTGCTTGTAGCCGCCGAACGGGACATCCGCGCCGTACCAGACCCCGCCGTTGACGGACATGGTGCCGGTGCGAATCCTGCGCGCGACGCGATATGCGCGATCGTCGTCCTGTGCGAAAACCTGACCGGACAGGCCGTACTCCGAATCGTTCGCGATCCGAACCGCATCGTCGTCGTCGTCGAACGGAATGGCGACCAGGACCGGCCCGAAGATCTCCTCGCGCGCCACACGCATATCGTTGTGGACATCGGCGATCAGCGTCGGCTCGTAGAAATACCCGGCGCCCGCGTCTGCGGGTCGCTTCCCGCCGCACACGATCGTGGCGCCCTCCTGCCGCGCCGACTCGACGTAGCCCTCGACGCGCTCGAGCTGGCTCGCGCTGATCAGCGGTCCCATCATCGTCCCTGTCTGCGACGGGTCGCCGGGAGGCAGCGTCGCCATCGTGTCGGCGATCGCCTTGACCGCCGCTTCGTAGCCGGAGCGGTGTACGAGGATCCGCGTACACAGCGCGCAGCCCTGTCCGCATACGGTCGCCATACCGAAGGCCGCGGTGAGCGCGACCATACTGAAATCGGTGATGTCATCGAGGACGATCATCGCGGATTTGCCGCCGAGCTCGAGGAATACCCTCGTGATGTTCGCGCTTGCGGCCTCCATCACGCGGCGGCCGGTCGCCGTCGAGCCGGTGAAGCTGATCATGTCGATTCGCGGATCGGTGGTGAGCAGCTCGCCGATGGATTTGTCCGACGACGTGACGATGTTGATCACCCCGGGCGGAATGTCGGTGTGATCGTGGATGAGGCGGCCGAGCGCGAGCGCGGTCCAAGGGGTCTCCGGTGCCGGTTTCAGGACAACCGTACAGCCCGCGGCCAGCGCGGGCGCTGTCTTGGCGATGTTGATCTGCGTCGGAACGTTCCACGGCGTGATCGCGGCGACGACGCCGACCGGCTCCCGCTCTATCCAGCGCTGGCCCGGTCCGGCCATCGTATCGGCGACCCCGAGGTCGGTTCGCCATGCGTAGCGCTCGGCGAGATCGGCGTAATAGGGGAAGAACTTCATCGGCTCGACGACCTGGACGCTGCCGCAGGCCATTCGTGTCGCGCCGACTTCGGCGATGGTCAGCTCCGTCATCTCCTCGACGTGGGTCTGGAGTGCGTCGTGAAGCTGTCGCAGACATCGCGCACGAAAAGCGACATCGTTGGTCCACAGCTCGCCGGGGCTTTCATCGAACGCGCGGCGCGCGGCATGGATCGCCGACTCGAAGTCGGCCGCCGTCGCATCCGCTGCCACGCCCACCGCCTTACCGGTGGCCGGCGAGATGTTTTCATAGGTCGCGCCACCGGCGGCGTCGCGCAGTTCTCCGTCGATCAGCAATCGTTCTTCATGCCAGAGTGTCATGGCCGTGTTTCCATTCCCTTCCGCTCAGATCCTCGTGATCTGTCCGCCGTCGACGGCCATCACATGCCCGGTCATCCAGGCAGCCTCGTCGGAGAGCAGAAACAGAACCGGTCCCACGTGATCGCCGGGGGTGCCCAGTCGCTTGATCGCGAGGCTCTGAACGAGCGGGTCCTGGAAGTCTCGCGGGACCTGCTTGTTCATCGCAGCGGTATCGGTCGGCCCCGGCGCGATGGCGTTGATGCGGATGTTTCGACCGGCCAGCTCGTGCGCAAGCGATGTGGTCAGGAAATTGAGCCCCGCCTTTGCCAGGCCGTAGAAACCGCTGATTCCCATCCATGCCGCGGTTGATGACTGATTGACGATCGACCCGCCGCCACCCTTGGTCATCGGTCGCATGACCGAGCGGGTGCAGTGCAGCGCCCCGAGCAGGTTCACCTTCATGAAACGGTCCAGGTACCCGTAGTCGACCGTCGTCAGACCGGCGAGCTCCATGTCGCCGAAGATCGCCGCATTGTTCACCAGGTGGTCGATGCGGCCGAACGCGTCCATGGCCGCCGCCGCCATCGCATCGGTCGACGCCGGATCGCCGACGTCGGTGCCGACGAACAGCGCGCGCTCACCGAGGTCTGCCGCGACTGCGCTTCCCGCGTCCTCGTTCAGTTCCGCGATGACCACATTGGCGCCCTCGGCGTGGAGCGCACGTGCGTACGCCTCGCCGATTCCGCCGCCGGCTCCGGTCACGATGGCAGTCCGATTCTCGAAACGATTGCGCGAAGTATGATCCGAAGTACTTTCCATGGTTCTGTTTCTCCGTTCGCTCCTGTCCAGACGGTTCTGGTACCGAGGTGGCGCGTCCGAGGGAAGCGGGCAACGCTTCACAGCCGACGTGTTTGGACTCACGACGCCGGGCCTAGTACGAATCCGAACCGGGTACGGGGCCGGATGTCGAGCCTGAAACATTTATTTTCGCCGGTGCAGATCGGCGGGATGCAGCTGCGCAATCGGCTCGTCATGTCGCCGATGGAGACCTGCTACGCGACGGCCGAGGGTCTGCCCTCGGCGCAGTACATCGCTTACCTCGAGGCTCGCTCTCGCGGCGGTGTCGGGCTGATCACGATGGGCGCATCCACGATCGATGAACGTCATCGTGAAGTGCCGAGTTCGATCCACTTCGGAACCGATGACGTGATCCCGGTTCACCGCGAGCTGGTCGAAGCGGTGCACGCACACGGCGCTCGGATCCAGCCGCAGCTGGTGCATCCGGGCCCGGATGGACTCGCGCCTTACCTGTCAGGCGAGCCCAACATCGGGCCCTCCGTGATCGGGTCGTACCTGACCGGGATTCCGTGTCGCGAGCTGGCTGCCGACGAGCTGCCGGCGATCCTCGATCGTTATCGAGCGGCCGCGCGGCGCGTGCGCGAGGCGGGCTATGACGGGATCGAGTTGCATGCAGCGCATGGCTACATGCTGCTCGGCTCCTTCCTCACGCCATGGCGAAACCGGCGCACCGACGGTTACCGCGGGGACCGGCAGGAGGGGCGCATCCGCCTGGTGGTCGAGGCGGTCGAGGCGATCAAGGCCGAGGTCGGCGCGGATTTTCCGGTCACCCTGCGTATTTCGGGCTTCGAGCGCGTGCCCGACGGGCGCAGCCTGCAGGACTCCCAGGAGACCGCGCCGAGACTGGTCGAGGCCGGTGTCGATGCCTTTCACGTCAGCGGCGGTGTGATTGATCGGCTGACAACGCAGATGGTTACCGCTTCGAGTTTCGGCGACGCGCACAACGTTTTCGCAGCGGCTGCGATCAAGCGCGTGGTAGACGTTCCGGTGATGGCGGTAGGGCGGATTCACTCCGCCGCACTCGCCGAGCGTATTCTCGAGCGCGGCGACGCCGATCTGATCGTCATGGGCAGGCCTCTGCTCGCCGACTCCGAGCTCGCCGAGAAAGCACGCAGCGGCAGACTCGCGGAGATACGCCCGTGTATCTCCTGTGAGAACTGCATCGATTCGATGGAACAGATGCGAATGCGATGTGCCGTGAACCCGTTCACCGGGCGCGAGTCGACTCTGATCAGCGAACCCGCGAGCCGTGCCCGCGACGTCATTGTCGTCGGGGCCGGGCCGGCCGGACTCGAGGCTGCGCGGGTCGCCGCGCGACGGGGTCATCGAGTGACTCTTTACGAGCGAAACGCCTTCCTCGGCGGCGCGCTCGTGGCGGCTTCAACAGTACATCCCGAGAACGAGCCGTTGCTGTCTCACCTCGTCTCGGAAGTGGAACGGGCCGGTGTGACGATTCGGATGCGGCAAAACGTCTCGGCCGCCGCGCTCAGCGACGCCGCGCCGGATGCGGTGGTCATCGCAACGGGTGGACGTCTGTGTGTGCCGTCGATCCTCGGCGCTGAGCTGGAGCACGTCATGACGAGCGGGCAGGTGTGGGCGCTGCTTGCCGACTGCGCGCGCGAACTGTCGCAGGACGGGGCCGCTCCGAACGGCTCCGTCGCTCCGCACGAGCTGCGGGCGGCGGCGAAGCGCTGGCTGCCTGTCGGCGAACGTGTTGTCGTCTGCGGCGGCACTCTCGCGGCTATCGAGCTCGCCGAGTTCCTTGCAGAGAACGGCCGCCGGGTGTCGGTCGTCGACTCGGCCGATCAGATCGCGATCGAAATCGGCGCAAAACGCCGAGCGGAACACATGGATCGACTGGCTCGGCTCGGCGTCGTGCTGAATACGCGGATGCAGGTCGACCGAATCACCGCGGATGCGGTGGTCGTGCGGCGTGAGAGCGGCTCGCCAGTCGGCATCGCCGCCGATTCGGTGATCGTCGCCGGAGCTGTCGAGCCCGATACCTCATTGGCGGACGAGATCGGTGATCGATTCGAGGATCTTCACGTGATCGGCGATTGCACGGGGCTCGGCCTTATCCGCAAAGCGCTGGAAGAGGGCGCGCGTGCCGGCTGCCTGGTCTGACGTCAGTCTTCGATGCGGTAGCGAATATCGATCACGCACTCGAAGCTCTGACCTTCGAGGGCATCGGGCATCTGCGGGAACGGCTCGGCGCGGCGAACCATGTCGAG
This sequence comes from Candidatus Nitrosopumilus sp., assembly GCA_964225545.1. Classification (GTDB taxonomy): domain Bacteria; phylum Desulfobacterota; class Binatia; order UBA1149; family SPBQ01; genus SPBQ01. The sequence goes on from CAXQPB010000102.1 coordinate 8,325, forward strand.
CGTGATGTCGTCGAGCCGTGAGTCGCCGGTTCCGGTCTGCATCCGCGCAAGCTCAACGCTGCCCGCGCGGTCGACCCGCAGGCGCAGCGCGCCCGCGCCGTCCACGCCTCGCCGCCGCAGGTGCATCGGGTAGTGTTTGTGTCGCCGCAGCCATGCGGCCAGCGCGTCGCGGTAATCGGACCGGGCCTGCTCGGCAGGCCGCGTCGATTGGTCGGTCAGCTTCGGCCGGGTGGCCGGTGCCGCTGTCGGTGCCGCTGCGGCCGCGATCGTCGCCGGGATCGCCGGCTCTGCTGTTTCCTCGACCGGTGGCGTGTCTGCTACCCGCGGCGCCGCAGCGTCGATACGCGTGACCGGCGTCTGTTCCGGCTCGACGCGGGGAACGGGCTTTGCGGGTGTCGCCGTCTCGGCCGGCGCCGGTCGTGATGCTGCCGTCGATGCCGAGGCCGACGAAGGTTCGACGTCGGCTGACGGCGCAGCGGTCCGCTCCGCAATCGGCGTCAGACGGACCATGATCGAGCGATGCGGATCCGCGTCCGGTGACATCTTCGGGATTCGAAGTCCGAACAGGAGCCCGGCGTGAAGCAGCATCGCCACGCCAAGCGCGAGCGCGGCGGTCGGTTGTCGCTCGGTCACGGCGTCGGCCCGGCCGGTTGCCGGGTCGCAAGAGCGAGGTCAGCGGCGCCGGCGGCGCGCAGCGTCTCCATCACCGTTACGAGTTTCTGAACCTCGACGCGGGAGTCCGCTGCCAGAAGGACCGGTCGCTTGTCGCTCGTCGCGAGCAGCTCGCCGACAACGTCTTCGAGCCGGTCGATCGATGTCTCGACGCCGTCGACCGCGATCGCGCCCGATTCGGTGATCGAGACCGTCACAGTCTCGGTGACTGCCGGCCGAGCCTGACCGGCCTCGGGAAGAATGACATCGAGCGCCTGGGGTGCGTTGAACGTGCTGGTGAGCAGGAAGAAGATCAGCAGCAGAAAAACGACATCGATCAGCGGAGCCATGCTCAGCTCCGGCCGGATGCGTGCGCGCCCCTCAAACTCCAAAAGCCTGCTCCCTTTGCGGCGTCCGTTCGTCCTGCGGGAACGGGTCGAGCTTACCGTGGCGGAGCAGCACGCCGGCGCATTCGTCGCGCATCAGCGCGCGCATGCGATCGATCTCGCCCTCAAAAACATAGAAAGCCGCCATCGACGGGATCGCGATCGTCAGGCCGAACGCCGTCGTCAGCAACGCCTCCCAGATACCGCCTGAAAGCAGCGCGGCATCGACGCGTGGCCCGGCGCTCTCGAGGCTCATGAACGCGCCGATCATACCGAGCACGGTCCCGAGCAGGCCGAGCAGCGGGCTGAGATGGCCGATCGCCGACAGGCCGCGAAGCCAGCTCTCCAGCCTGCGCAGCTCCGCGTTGCCGGCGCGCTGGACCTCCGCCTGGGCGGCGGCCGGTCCGACCGCCGGATCACGCGCCACGCGCAGCGCGACCTCGAGCGTCCGTGCGACCGGGTGTCGGGTTTTCGAGAGCTGGGCGACGGCGCCGTTCTCGTCTCCCTCGGAGAGCAGCGTGCTGGTTCGGGCAAGCCGGTCGCCGGCACGCCAGCGCAGCCCGAGCAGCTCAGCGCTCTTTCCGAAGACGATTGCCGTCGCAATCACCGACAATGCCAGCAGTACCAGCATGACGGGGCCGCCCTGGGCCATCAGTGCCGCGAGTGTCATCCGAGATTCCGTTCACGCGGGCCGCGGTGCGGACCTGCGCAGGCGGCGGAGTATGTCATTCGATCGGGCGCCTGACCAGCCGCGGCCCGTCACCACTGGGACGGGTCGACCGTCACCAGAACCTTGCCGCAGTCACGCGAGCCTTCGAGCGCGGCGAGCGCGTCCCCGAAGCGTTCGAGCGGGTAACGGTGGGTGAGCAGCGCGGAGAGATCACGGCGCGCCAGGACGTCGATCGCGTCGGCGAACCGCGGCGGGTACTCGATCGAGCCGCGCAGCGTGAGTTCTTTCATGAGCAGCGTCAGGTAGCTGGTCGGTACGGGATTGTAGTGCAGCGCGACGACCGAGATGCGCGCTCCGACGGCGGCATGGTCGATGATGTCGCCGATCACGCTGTCAACGCCGGAGGCCTCGACAAAGGCGCCGGTCGCCGCGGTCGGCCCGAACATGAACGGCGCCGTGCCGTGCAGCGACGCCAGCTCTCCCCAGACATCGTCGTTCGCCGGGTCGAGCGCTGCCTGCGCGCCGAGCTCGAGCGCGAGTGCGCGGCGTGTGGGACTGGGTTCGATGGCGACAACCCGATCGTGACCGCGGTCGACAAGCGTCGCGATGGCAGCCAGACCGACGGGCCCGCAACCGAATACGGCCACGCCTTCACCGGGCCTCGCGTCGGCCTGGTCGGCTGCATGCATGCCGACGGCGAGCGGTTCGGCGAGCGCGGCGACATCGAGCGGCAGCGCATCGGGGATCGGGTGCAGGCGCAGTGCAGCCTCGGGCACATGCAGCAGCGGGGTCAGACCGCCCTGCGCGGCGCCGTTGCCGAGGCGCGGGAGGTCGCCGGATCCGGGCTGGATCACGACGCGGTCGCCGGTACGGAATCCGCCAACCTGTTCGCCGACCCAGTCGACGGTTCCCGACATCTCATGACCGAGACACAGCGGCTCGGCTCCCGGTCCGGCGACGCCGCCGAGTCGGATATAGCCGAGGTCGCTCCCGCAGATCCCGCAGGCCGCGATTCGCACGAGCGCGTCGCGCGGGCCGGGGTCGGCGCCGGCGATGTCGTCGACGCGAACGTCGCCGGGGCCGTGAACTCGTACCTGCAACATCTGCTTACCTCCGGGCTCTGCGACCGCTCAGACCACCAGGTAGCCGCCATCGACGGCGAGCGTGTGGCCGGTGATGTAGCCGGCAGCATCGCTGGCCAGGAAGGCGACCGCCGAAGCGATCTCTTCAGGACTGCCGAGCCGGCCCATCGGCGTATGCCGAAGCTCGGCCTCGACAAGCTCGGGGATCGCCTTCATCGGTTCGGTCATCGGGGTCTCGATCACGCCGGGCGCGACCGCGTTAACGCGGATGCCGTCGGCGGCCCACTGCCGTGCCAGGTTCCAGGTCAGAGTGACCAGTCCGGCCTTGGCCGAGCCGTAGCCCGGAACGATCGGAACCGAACGAAAGGCCGACATCGAGGCGATATTGATCACGCTGGCGCCGCCGACCAGCGTGCTCGCCGCCAGCAAGGCGCGGCAGCCCGTCGTCAATCGCATCGGCCCGCCGAGATTCAGCCGCAGGGCGGTCTCGAAAGCGTCCGGATCCCATTCGTCGCGGCCGCCGGGGAAGTTCGCGCCGGCGTTGTTGACCAGAACGTCAAGGCGTTTGAGGCCGCCGACCAGCTCATCGACGGAATCGGGTTCTGTGGTCTCCAGTTGTCGGTAGGCGAAACGATCGAGCGCGGTCTCGTATTCGGTCGCGGCAGCGCGCCTGCCCGTGACCGTCACGTCTGCGCCGGCGTCGGCAAAGGTGGTCGCGATCGCGTGGCCGATTCCGCTCGTGCCACCGGTGACCAGAACGGCGGTATCGCGGAAGTCGAATGAGATCGAGTTCATCAGGCGAGCTCCTTGCGAATCTTCGGGAAGGCTTCGAAGTAGAAAGAATAGCGCTGGTACAAGTCGTTCGGGTCGATCCCGAAGTCACCGCGCAAGTCGTAGGCGACCTTGCCGTCTTTCCCTCGCGGGTTGCCGTCGAGGTAGGCTTTGAGCGCAGCCGAAGCCTCGTCGGTCACCGGCAGCCCGGCTTTGTCGAGGATGCGCGATGCCATCGCGAAGTCATCGGCCATGAACTCGCTGAACTCGACGTCGACACGGCGTGCATCGGGTATCCGATGTGCGTCGCGCACGGCAGCCTTCAGCAGCGTTTCGATTCTCTCGACCCAGTACGCGGCGAGGCCGTCGGCGTCGATCTCGACGCGGCGGATCCGGTCACCGTAGGCCAGCATCGTGATCGCCGATTGCAGTACCGCCACCGGATCGCGCAGCGTGAACGCGATGGTCGCGTCGGGGAAAACTTCGTTGAGCGCGGCGATCTGTTCGAGATGCTGCGGCGTCTTCAGCACCCAGCGACTCGGACCGCGCTGATAGGAGAGAACCTGGAGCTGGCGGCGCAGGAATCGGTAGTGCTCGCGCTGGTCGAGTCCGAAGTAGTGGTCACGCCACTGCGGGACGCGTGCGTGCCATTCGAGAGTGTAGGAGCACAGGTCGAGATCGACGAGCTCACAGTCCTCCTCGATGCTCCACGGCGGCCGGTCGTGCATGAGCGCGACAAGCGGTGTGAACTTGCGTCCCATCTCCCACTCGCCGAGGCAGCGCTTGTAACGTGGATCGACGCCGTCGCGGCCGGGCCCATCGCCCGCGACGGGAGTCGGTTCGCGAACCTCCCACCACGGCATCGAGCGGAAGCGTGCGTCGGCGGCGAGCAGGTTCACCAGGTGCGTGGTTCCCGAGCGCGGCAGTCCGACAACGATCACCGGCGGCTCGAGCGCGACCTCGAGAGCCTCGGGGTGGCGACGGACGAAATCCTCGAAGCGCAGACGCGCCGCGAGCAGTCCGACCAGACGCTCACCGACGATGCGCCGCCCCAGACCGGACAGCCCGGTGTCGGCGTCGACGGCAGAGATCTGCGCATGCAACCGGTCCACAACGCCGGTGTCGCCGAGGTCGGACAGTCCGGTCTCCCGGCGTGCGCGAGCGATCATCGCATCGGCGTCGAGCGTGACCTGCATCGACACGGCCACGTCGTAGATCGCCTGCTCCTCGGCACTGCGGCGGGGATCGCGGAGATCGGCGATTCGTACTTGTTTCATCGGATGTCCTGACCGCGAGCGCAGGGCCCGGAAGGCGCACGATACTAGCCCGAGGTCCGAAGATGAAACCATCGCACCTGCTTGTCTTGAATCGACCGGGTCGATACGCAGCGCATGACGATGTCGCTGTCCCCGTCCACCGCTCTGCAACTCGACGATCGGGTCCGTTTCGGCTTCATCACCGGATCGACCAGCCCCGCCGGCGCGCGACGCAACGTCGAGCTGGCCGAATCGGCGGGCTACGATTCGCTGTGGACCGGCGACCACATCGCCTTCCCGCTGCCGATTCACGACCCTTTTGTGCAGCTGGCTCAATACGCGGTGCTGAGCGACCGTCTCCTGCTCGGGACATCGGTGTACCTGCTGCCGCTGCGCCACCCGACTGTCGTGGCGAAGCAGGTCGCCTCAATGGACCACCTCAGCGACGGACGCTTCATCTTCGGTGTGGGGCAGGGGGGCGAGTTTCCCAAAGAGTACGAGGCCTGCTCGGTTCCGCTGGGGGAGCGTGGCAGCCGAATGAGCGAGGCGCTGCGGATCCTGCCCCGGCTTTGGACCGGCGAGGAGGTTTCGCATTCGGGAAAACATTTCTCGTTCGATTCGGTCTGCATGCGACCGGCCACCACACGGCCGGGCGGCCCGCCGATCTGGTGCGGGGCACGGAGCGAACCGGCGCTGCGCCGGACCGGCAGGCTGGCCGGTGGATATGTGAGCTACGCGGTGACGCCGTCAATGTTCGCCGATGCATTGCGGGTCATCGAACAGGCCGCCGAGAGCGCGGGGCGTCTCACTGCCGGCCTGCCGTTCGGTACCGGTCACCTGCTGTTCGCCTGGATCGAGGACGACCCCGAGGTCGCGCTCGACAACGCGACCGATCATCTCAGCCGTCGCTACGCGATGGATTTTCGCAAGGCGGCGCGCAAGTACGCGGCGCTCGGCCGGCCGGAGGATGTTGCCGAACGCGTCCAGGCCTACCTCGATCAGGGCGTTCGTCACATCATCGTCGATGCGACCGGCCCGGGTGCCGAACGCGAGTCGCAGCTCGAGCGCTTCGGCAAAGAGGTGATCCCGCTGCTTCGCCCTGCTGCGGCCTGAACTCAGTCCACACCGGAGTCGTCAAACACGAAACCCTGCTTGTTCATCTCGAGGCGATGACGCGGTCCGGGCATCGAGGGGTCGAGCGCTTCATAGCCGGCATCTCCATGCCACATCGTTACCAGCGACTCGCCACTCGCGGCCACCTTGGTGATGTAGTGACGCGGGCCCGCGGCCGGGATCATCCCGGTCAGCGCGGCTTCGACGCTTCCATGACGCGCGAGGTAATGAAGCGTGACAAAAGTCGGCGGAACCACCTCGATCTCACCGCTGCGCTGCTTGTCCAGAGCGTCGGACGCGCGCACCCACTGGCTGTCGGTGATCTCGCCCTGATCGATCGTGACCTCGGCTTCCGGTGCGCGGGCCGCGAAGAACCAGGTGCTGTAGCGCTTGATGTTCACCGGCGGCGGTGTCCAGTGCGAGAACCAGATCAGCTCGGCCGCGTCCAGTGACAGCGAGGCCTCTTCGTCGGCTTCGCGGACGGCTGCTGCGCGTGCCCGCTGCTCGTCTGCGGCACCGGGCGCATCTTCGTCGTCCACGCGCCCACCCGGGAACACCCACATGCCGCCGAAGGCGATCTTCGAATTTTTACGAAGCATCAGTGTCTCGGGACCGGCGGGCGTGTCGCGCAGGAGGACGACCGTCGCAGCCGGCACGATCACCGTCGCGTCGCCCTCGCCGGAGGCGACGCGTTTGTTGAATCTGTCTTTGGGGTCGGTCATCGCACGTTCCTTCGGAGCCGGGCATGGAGGGAGCCGGCTGACTTCGATGTAACAGGGGCGGCGGGTCTTGGCGATGGGATCGCGCCGGTTCGGGACTTGATGCCGGTGTTGTGGTAAGCGGGCATCGGGCCCGAAGCACCAGCCTTCCAGAAGTCCGAAGGAGATCAGACTCATGACGACCCCGAGCGATGCCATCGCATATGCGGCCGTTGCCGCCGATCAGCCGCTCGAGCAGCAGACGCTGACGCGACGTGCGCTGCGCGATGACGACGTACTCATCGACATCGAGTACTGCGGGGTGTGTCACTCCGACCTCCACACGGCGCGCCACGACTGGGGGCGCACTGTCTATCCGATCGTCCCGGGTCACGAGATCACCGGAGTTGTCCGCGAAGTCGGCTCGGCGGTGACCCGTCACACCGCCGGTGACCGGGTCGCGGTCGGCTGTATCGTCGACAGCTGCAAGTCCTGCAAGTATTGCGACGAGCAGCTCGAGCAGTACTGCCTCGACGGAATGACCGGGACATACGGCGGCGTCGATCGTCACGACGGCACGGTCACGGCGGGCGGTTATGCCGATCGTATTGTCGTGCGCGACGAGTTTGTCCTGCGTGTACCCGATTCACTCGATATGGCTGCCGCTGCGCCGCTGCTGTGCGCCGGAATCACCAGTTACTCGCCGCTGCGAACATGGAAGATCGGCCCCGGCAGTCGCGTCGGCGTCGTGGGTCTCGGCGGTATCGGTCATTTGGGTGTCAAGCTGGCCGTAGCCATGGGTGCCGAGGTCACGGTCATCACGCGATCGGACAGCAAGGCTGAGGACGCTGCGCGTCTGGGAGCGGCCGATGTTCTCTCTTCGAACGACCGCGAATCCATGCGGGCATCGCGTGACCGCTTCGATTTCATACTCGACACCGTGCCGGTGCGGCACAAGATTACCCCGTACCTTTCGCTGCTGCGGGTCGACGGGCCGCTGGTCATTGTCGGAATGATCGAGCAGATGCCGGAGATGCACTCGGGCCATTCAGATCAAGGCCGAACATCTCGCGGCGCAATCGAATGACGGGGCTGGTCAAACTCGCGGCAACCAGGAAACTGTCACCCTGCTTGCGAAGACGTGAGATGCCCGCACCGCATTACGCCTTGTCCGAA
>CAXQPB010000103.1:0-43992 GCA_964225545.1 Candidatus Nitrosopumilus sp.
CCGACCTGCCAGCTCGATACTGCCGCCTGTTCCGACTTCACCTGCGGCAACGGGATCATCGAGCCGGGCGAGCAGTGCGACGGCGCCGACCTCGGCGGCGCGACCTGTACCGGTCTCGGCTTCGACCAGGGCGACCTGGCCTGCGACCCGACCTGCCAGCTCGATACTGCCGCCTGTTCCGACTTCACCTGCGGCAACGGGATCATCGAGCCGGGTGAGCAGTGCGACGGCGCCGACCTCGGCGGCGCGACTTGTACCGGTCTCGGCTTCGACTCGGGCGCGCTGTCGTGCACCGTAACATGCGCGATCGACACGACCGGTTGTACGGACAACACGTGCGGAAACGGAGTCCTCGACCCCGGCGAGCAGTGCGACGACGGGAATCTTGCGGACAACGACGGCTGCAGCGGGCAGTGCATACTCGAGTCCACCCAGTGCACGTCAGGACCGCGACTCCGGGTGCGCCCGACCACGTGCACCACCGGGATATCGTGCCCCGTGGCAATCGAGTTGATTACCGACGGGGTTGATGTCGCCTCGGCGCAGGCGATCCTGCGTCACGGCAGCGCATTGAACTGCAGCAGCCCCTGCAGTGCAGCCGAGGCGGCTACCAACGGAACCTGCTTCATCAACTCGACCGGATGCAACTTCCTCGTGTTGGACACGACCGCGCCGATAACGTCGTTCGGTGACGGCGCAGTGGCAATGGTGAATGTCGGCTGTGACCAGGAGGCAACAATCGACGTCGACCTCACGCAGGTGGTGCTCGCCGATACGACAGGCGCGCCGATTGCGGGCGCCTGCGGAGAGACCGGGACGGTCGCCTGCGTCACACCCAACCTCTGCGGAAACGGCATCATCGACCCGGGCGAGCAGTGCGACGACCTGAACAACACGGCCGGCGACTGCTGTTCGGCGACCTGCACTTACGAATCTGCCGGCACCACATGTCGTGCCGCTGCGGGGCCGTGCGACATTGCAGAGACCTGCACCGGCAGCGCCGGCCGCTGTCCCGCGGATACCGTGCTGCAGGCGGGTACCATCTGTCGCCCCGGCAACGACCCGTGCGACGCGGCAGAGACCTGCGACGGCGTGAGCACGGATTGCCCGGTAGACCTTCGTATTCCCGACGGTGGCACGTGCCCGCAAGGGGTCTGTTGCGACGGCCAGTGCACAGCGGCAGCGGACTGTTTCGACTGTGTCGCGCTCACGATCGACACTCAGATCCAGTGCCGCTCCGGCGAAACCTGCTCGATCGCTGTAGGGATAGACCCCGGCGGCCGTTCCGTCGCCGCCATGACGGCGGAATTCACAACCGCCGAGAACACCGAATGCGACTCTCCCTGCACCGCGGGTGCGGCTGCCGCGGGCGCCTCATGCGATATCGTCAGCTCGACCTGCCGATGGCAGGTTGCAGATCTCATTCAGCCCATCACGAACTTCGCGACGGGACGCCTCGCTGAGATCCCGGTGCGGTGCAACGACGCAGCCGAGACCGAGTTCTGCGTCAGCCCGCTCGATGCCTTCGCGACAGACGGTGTCACCGAACAGGCGGTATGCGGCCCGGTCTGCGCGACCCTGTCGTGTGTCGACTGTGTCCCGGGTGACTGCAACCGTAACGCGCGCAACGACAGCGGCGATTCCGTATGCATTGCCCGGTGCCTGACCGCCTCCGAACCCGCGGGTGCTGACTGCGGCTGCGGAGGCGACTGCAACTGCACGGCCGGGACCGAAGCCTCGGACATCTCCTGCGCGATCGTCCGTAATCTCAGCGGTGACCTCGGGCCCGCAGATCCGTGCAACGCGGGCAATTTCGGTCTGCGCGTTGGTGAGTCAAGCGCCACCGTCGAGGGCTCAGCACGCCTGCGTGTCGGCCGAGATCGCATCCGCGACGGCGCTCGCACACAGAGAACGGTCATCGCACTGCGGGGCTCCGCGGCCGATGACGTATCAACATTGCGGACCCGGATCGCGCTGGACAGCGGAACACTACGACGCGTTCGACTGACACATCGTTTGCGTGCCGCGGGCTTCACTCTCTCACTGCGCATGACAGATGCCAGACATGCCGTAGCAGTTGTCATACCACCCTCCACATTGCCGCTCCCAGCGATTGGAAAAGGGCGTACCTTACTCATTCGGAGCCGGTTACACTCCAGAGGTCTGGCCGTATCCGGAAGCGAATACGGGTCGACGGGTGGACTGCCGGTGCCGGGGTTGTAGACGATTGATCCGACCAGCCGAAAGAACGAGCCGCCGAATGCAGGGACGACTACATGCTTCTCCAGATCCGTGTGTTGGTGGCAACAGGACTGCTCCTCGCAGTCCCGCTGACCGCAACTGCACAAAATAGCTGCCTCGACGTCATCGACTTCGAGACACACGCCGAGGGCGCGAATATCTCCTCGACGTCCGGTACAAACGGAACCGGACCCGTGGGCGTGCGCGCGACGAACCCGCTGTTCGCGGCCGGTGTTAACGCAGCAGTGATTTTCGATTCCGCATGCAATGGCGGCTGCTCCGGCGGCGATGCCGATCTCGGCACACCGAACATCGATTTCGGCGGTCCCGGCTCCGGAGCAGGCGGCGCGCTCGGCGCTCCCGGCGAGAACGCCGTTTGCCTGAACAATCACCTCATTGTCGCTGAAGACCTGATCGACTCGAACGGCGACGGCCTCGTCGACGACCCCGATGACCAGGGCGATCAACCGGTCTCGATGCGATTCGACTTTTCCGAAGTCGGCAAGGTGACGCTCCACGAGCTGACGCTCGTTGATGTCGAAAGCAAGGGGGAGCCTGGCCGCATCTCTCTTCTGGACGGGGCAGGGGGTACGCTTCTCGAGGTCGCGGCACCCGTAACAGGAAACAACGGCGTCGCCATTGTCGACCTCCTCGATACCGACCGCGTCAACATGCTCGCCCTCGATCTCGCACAGTCTTCCGCGGTCGACAACATTGTCTTCTCCGTCTCGTGCGACGACGGCAACCCCTGCACCGAAGATCTGTGCGTGGGTGGGGATTGCGTAAATCTGCCGATCGACGGCTGCGTCCGTTGTGATATCTGCGGGGACTGCAACGACGACACCCCTTGCACAGACGACATCTGCACTCCCGAGGGCGTCTGCGCGAACATCAATAACACCGCGCCGTGCGATGACGGCGTCTTCTGCAACGGCGCGGACAACTGCTTCGAGGGCGAGTGCTCGGCACACGACGGAGACCCGTGTCCTTTCGGAACTCGTTGCAGCGAAGAGCTCGACAGTTGCCCCGCCCTGGAGTGCAGCCAGCCGGACGACCCCAGCTGCGATGACGGCAACCCTTGCACGCATGACTCGTGCGACCTTGCGGCAGGGCTGTGCGTCAACGAGAACAATCAGGTTCCGTGTGACGACGGGGTTTACTGCAACGGCGACGACACCTGCGCCGACGGCGCATGCTCGGTTCACGCGGGCGACCCGTGCGCGAACGGCAGCGAATGCTCGTCAACGTGCAATGAGACGACGGGATCCTGCTTCGCGCAGGCGGGGACGACCTGCACCGACGACGGAAACGTCTGCACCGACAACATCTGCGACGGGGAGGGTGCTTGTGTCGCCGAGAACAATGCCTCTGCCTGCGACGACGGTCTGTTCTGCAACGGCGCCGACACCTGCCTGAACGGAGACTGCCTGCTCCACGCGGGTGACCCGTGCTCGGCCGGTGAGCAGTGCCGGGACACCTGCGATGACACTGCCGACAGCTGTCTTACGCCGGCCGGGACGGGTTGTTCCGACGACGGCAACCCGTGCACGGACAACATCTGCGACGGTCTCGGCTCCTGCACCGCCCAGCCGAACACGGCTCCCTGCGAGGACGGCGACGCCTGCACCGGCCCGGACACCTGCGCGGACGGAAGCTGTGTACCCGGCAGCGATCCGTGCCCGCCGGACACCGTGTGCATCATCGAGACCGGCGTATGCGAAGCGCTCGAATGCACCGTCGCCGATGACGTGGCCTGCGATGACAGCAACCCGTGCACGAACGACTTCTGCGACCTGGCAGCCAACGCCTGCATCAATGAGAGCAACACAGCGCCCTGCGATGACGGCATCTTCTGCAACGGCGAAGACACCTGCGCGGATGGCGCCTGCAGCGTCCACGCGGGCGATCCGTGCACGGCAGGCGGCGAATGCGCCGACACCTGCGACGAGAACGCCGACACCTGCTTCCTGCCAGCCGGCACAGGATGTGCGGACGACGGCAACGGCTGCACGGACAATCTCTGCGACGGGGCAGGCAGCTGCATCGCGGAAGCCAACAACACCGCCTGCGACGACGGCATCTACTGCAACGGCGAAGACACCTGCGCGGCTAGCGCCTGCAGCGTCCACGCGGGCGATCCGTGCGCAGGAGCTGCAGAGTGCGCCGACCAGTGCGACGAGGTCGCTGCGTCCTGCTTCTCGCCGGCCGGGCTGCCCTGCACCGATGACGGCAACGTGTGCACCGATGACATCTGCGACGGCCTGGGCGAGTGCACCGCGCAACCCAATATGGCGACGTGCGATGACGGCGTGTTCTGCAACGGCGCAGACATCTGTATGGACGGCACCTGCAGCGCCCATACCGGCGACCCCTGCGCGGAAGGGGAGACCTGCAACGAGGAGACGCTCAGCTGCGACTCCGGGGGCTGCAACAGTGGCCTGCGACTGATCGTCGAGGATGTGACGTGCGCGCTCAACGCCACGTGCGCCGCTACGATCACTCTTGCCTCCGACGGACTGCCGGTTGCTTCGGCGCTGGCGACGCTCGAGGCCGATGGCGCCTTCACCTGCGGCCCTTCATGCCAGGCGGGAACCGCCGCCGCGTCGGGCAGCTGCTTCCTCAATCCGACCAACTGTCGATTCATCGTCGCGGATGGAATTCCACCGATCACCGCCTTCGCGGATGGCGAGATCGCCACGGTCGACTTCACATGCGAACAGCCTGGGACGTTTTCCATAGGCCTGCGCGAAGACTTTTCGATCGGCAACGACTCCGGCGGTGTGCTCGAAGGAGCCTGCGTCAGCGCTGGAACGCTGACCTGCACCAACGACCAGCTCAACAACTGCATCGGGCCGGGCGAGGGCGGAAGCTGCGACGACGGGCTGTTCTGCAACGGCGTCGAGAGCTGTGACGGGACGAGCTGCGTACCGGGGACGCCGCCGTGCAGCGGTGGGTGTGACGAGGCTTCCCAGCAGTGCATTGAAGCACCGGGCTGCGTGAACATCGGCGTGGGCAGCGGCGTCAGCTGCCCGGCAGGTGGTGACTGTATCGTCCCGGTACTCATCGAAACCGGTAGTCAGGCGGTCGGAGCCGCCGGCCTGAGCATCGATGCGGGGGTGGGGCTTTCATGCAATTCGTGTGCGCCGGGAGAGGGCGCAGCGGGAGCGTCGTGCGCGGTCGCACCCAGTACCTGCCAGGTCCAGGTCGCCGCACTGTCGGCTGAGTCGATGCCGCTCACCGATGGGGTCATCGCAGAGGTCGCGGTCAGCTGCGCAGCGCCGACAAGCGGGCTGATCTGTCCGAGTGACATCGAAGCCTTCGGTCCAGACGGCTTCGTCGAGCTGTCCACCTGCCAGGCCGAATGTGTCCCGTATGCCTGTACACCGGAAAATCAGTTGTGTTCGGCAGAGGCCGACTGCGACGACAACGTCGAGTGCACGGTCGACTGCTGTGCCTTCGACCCCGCAACGAGCACGCTCGAGTGTCAGCATGAAGACAATGAATGCTCGGGTTGTGCTGACGGGCCGCGACTGGCGGGCATCGACACCATCTGTACAGTCGGACAGAACTGTCAGGTTGCTGTCCAGGTCGAATCCGGCATCGACCCGATCGCGTCGATCTCGGCAGCATTGACAGCCGATACCGGACTGACCCTCGAAGGCTTCGCGCTGGGAGGCTGCACGGCGACATCACAGACGACCAGCCTGGACAGCCCGCCACTGTTCAGTATGGCAGCGCCGGCAGGCACCGCGTACTGCGACGGTGACGCTCTTATCGCGACCGTGCGCTGCGAAGAAGAGGGGATCAAACGGCTGACTCCGACAGGCGTCACGCTCGGTGACGACGGGCTTCCGCTGCCCATGCCGATCTGCGGTGGATGCGGTGCTGCGGCCAGCGTGGTATGCGTTCAGCCCGGGATGTTGTTCCCGTGCGGCGACGCGAACCTCGAGGGGCACCTGACCGTAACCGATTCGCTGATCATGCTGCGACACACCACAGGATACGGCGACCCGTGCCCGATGAGTGTCTGCGACGTCGACGACAGCGGTGCGGTGACCGCCAACGACGCCGTGGAGTCGCTGTTCGGCGCGATCCGTGCGCGCACGCTGACCTGCGGGAATCATGCGACCGCGACAGTCTCGGCCGGAGCGGCGGCGCAGGCTCCGACCAGCACCAGCTCGACCAGCTCGACGACTCTTGCCGCAACCCACTGAAAGCGAGCCCGACCGCGCGGCGATCGGGAGACTTTCGGCAGGGGAGCTACTCCGGGAAAGCGATTCCAACGGAGCGCTGCGCGCAGCGCGCCGTCAGCCCGTCGGCTTCCACGTCCCGCCGTCCCGCCCCACCCAACGTCCGATAAGGTATATTATGTAAACTATTATCCACAAACTCCGGCCGGCGTGCGTGCGGAGCCATCAGATAAGCGAATCCTTCAATATTTTCAGTCACTTAAGCCGGCCATAAGGAGCCGGCCCGGCTTCGCGCTCGCCAGCCTTCATACGCGGATTGGCCCCGCGCAGACCGGCCACCGGCTCCCCTGGGCATTGGACATGATCCCGACGTATTCACCGCGGACAGAGATCGTTGTTCCTTTAATCTCCATGCCGTCAGCGAGCGCTACGTCGCCCGGTTTCGGCGAGCTGGACGCACTGAGCAGCGAACCGGACATCGGACATCGGACATCGGACATCGGGCATCGGGCATGCGCTGGACACGCGCTGGACATGCGGGCGTCTTCGTCCATGAACAGCCAGATGAAAAGCCGCCTGATCCACCATCAACGATCTTCGCATGAGATCATACCCCGGAACCTACCTGCTGAGAGCCCCGATTCAGCGACGTTCGAGGCAGCTTTCCGGTTCGCGCGCCGCCGGCCTGAGCTCCATGCAGATCTCCCGATATTCTGCCTCCGTTCCCCTGTGGCTTCCCGAGTCGAAATTCTGGTGAGCTGCGGGCTGTATCGGACATCGACGCCGCGGAAGCTCCGGAAGCGCTGTTCGAGAGCCCTGCCCGCGCAAGTCCTGCCTGCGGCGCTCGCTTTTCCTCGCCCCGAACCGGTTCACCGCAATCGTTTGATCGCCGCAGCTCGCGATTTCCTTCCCGTAACGAAAACGCATTATTCGGCCCGAATTCCCACAGGGGGCTCAGATGAGAAAACACCTCGGATGAGCGCTCGAACGACTGCGGGAATCACTCCTCGGTAGCAGCGCATCGCGGGAACCACGCTTTTTCGCGTAAATTCGCCGGCTTCGGTCACTCCCGTGCCATCTGCGTATGTGCAACCGGCAGTCCGGGCAGTTAAATGCATTCGAAGTGTAACAACGACGAAACAAGAGGCCGCGAGCAGAGATAAAGGACAGGAATGCGCCAGGTCGTGGCACACAGAGCTACAGCGACATCTTGCGAGAGACATCTTGCGGGAGACGACTTGCGAGAGACGACTTGCGAGAGACGACTTGCGAGAGACGACTTGCAAAGGACGACGCGCAACGCTCGATTCGAGCGCGCAGCATAAGGTGCAGCTCCCGTATGAAACCCGCATCCAGACAACTCTGAACCGCTCGGCTTATTCCGAGCGGAATAGAAGCAGGCAGCGATACCTCCGCTTGCCGTAGCCGCATCGGCGTCCGAGGGTGAACATGGCGACAGTCGCCGCAGTCGCGGCAGTCGCGGCGGCAGACGATACCCCCGAACGAGAGGCGCCGCCCTGTTGGACTGCGGCCACGAGCCCGGCTTTCACGGGCGCCCATGACCGGCGGTTGCACGAACGCCGCCCGGAAGTTGTCAGCCCGCGTGGCGCGGACGGTCTGCAGCCTTTAGAGTTCGAATGGAGTCCCCTGGGCCAATGAAACGGCGCGCGCACATACGAAGAGAAACCCCGTTTTTCAGCGCATTCGCCCTCCCCTCAGCCGCCCTTTTTATGCACTTGACATTAGCGATCCCGGGCATCGCACTGAGCCAGAGCGCACCGCAATCACGCCCGGACGCGGATGTGCACGCGACGGACAAACAGATTCGCCAGCTCGTACTTCCCGGTATCGCCAGAGCCATGGACCTCGGCTTACGGATCGAGGTCGGTGAAACGACTCCCCTGCCCTGGCGCGCCGACTACCTCAAAGCCACGGACTATTACCACGACGACGTAAAGCTCGACGCGCGCGGCGGGATCCACGGCTATATCGCGGGCCTGCCCTTCCCCGACATCGACCCGAACGATCCGCAAGCAGCACACAAGGTCATCTGGAACCAGACGTTCACCCCGTGGGTCATCGACGATGGAACGGCGCGAAGCGTAGAGTGGGCAAGCGGTAACGTTGTAGAGGGCCGGGGCCTGGTTCCCGACACCGGCGCTGACCTGAACCAGTACCAGGAATCGATGCTGCTCCGGTTCTACGGCCGTATTCGTGTCCAGCCGACTCCGGAGATTCCTGCCAATCGCGATCGCGTGCTGCAGATGGAAGCGCTCGGGCCCACCTTCCCTTCCCTGCAGACGCTGGCACCCAACGGTCCGCTGCTGACCTATCGTTACCTCGGCGCCCGCGAAGACGACGTCTGGTACTTCATCCCCTTCACTCGCCGGCTACGACGTCTGGCACCGAGTGTTCGTTACAACACACCGGGCCAGGTCGTCATCGATCTCAACAGCATCTTCGGATTCGACGCTCCTGTTGCGAGCTACAGCTGGCGCCTCCTCGGCAGACGCAAAATGCTCGGACCGATCAATGTAAGGAACTATCCGGCGAAGTGGTGCGAGGGCAATGGCAGCTTCGCCCCCTGTGATGTCTGGCAGGAACGAAACGCATGGATTGTCGAAGCCACATCCCGGCTGCCGTACGACGCCTACAGCAAGCGCATCATCGCCATTGACGACGAAGCATGGCTGGTGCTGGCGAGCGACCTGTTCGACGGCAATGCGGAATTGTGGAAGACCGTATTCAATTTCTGGCGAAAAATGCCTGTCCCTGACGGTCGCGGTGGTGCCGAAGAGTTGATGCTGATCCTCGCCGGCAGCGCCGTCGACCTGCAGGCGCGGCGCGCGTTACGCTGGCGATTTCCGTTCGACGCCGAGGAACCGATCATTCGCGTGAACACCGGCCTCGAGCCGATCGACTTCAGCGTGGGCCGCATGTCGGGCGCATTCCGCTGACGCGGAGAGATCAGACCCGTTCGAAGGGGTCGTAGAGCTTGGCGTACTCCTCGAGCGCGAACCGGTCGGTCATTCCCGCGATGTAGTCGGCGATGACCCGAGGCATGGGCACGTCGTCATCCGCACGTTCGACAATATGCGGAGGCATCTGCTGCGGGTCTTCCATGTAAGCCCGGAAGAGGCCGGTCATTACGCGCTTGGCCTTTGCCGCCATTCGCACGACTCGCTGATGCCTGTACAGCCGTTCCATCAAACGGCCTTTGAGATCGCGCGTCGCCTCCGCCACCGGCGGGCTGAAGTCGGCGATTCGCGGCTTTACCGACCGCATGTCCTCCACCGTCTCGATCCCTTCTGCCTGGATACGCTCTTCGATTGCCCGGATCAGATCCTGAACCATCGTATCGAGCATTCGCCGCACGCCCTGATAGCGCAGAATTGAGAAGTCGGTCTCCGGATAGATACTCCTCACTTCACGGTATGCGTTCTCCCACAGTTCAATACCGTCAAGGTCATGCTCGGACAGCATTCCGGATTGCAGGCCGTCATCGATGTCGTGGCAGTTGTAGGCAATCTCGTCTGCGAAATCGACGATCTGCGCCTCGAGCAGCGGGGCCTCGTCCGGGTTGTAGTCGCCGACCCGGGGCCGCGTGTACGACGTCGAGTGCTTCACGATCCCCTCGCGCACCTCGTACGAGAGATTCAGTCCAGGAAAATCAGGGTAACGCTCTTCGAGGACCTCGACGATCCGCAGGCTTTGACTGTTGTGCTCGAACCCCCCGTGCTCATCCATCAGCTCGGCCAGCACGTGCTCGCCGGCATGTCCGAACGGGGTATGGCCGAGGTCATGCGCCAGCGCGACGGCCTCCGCCAGGTCCTCGTTCAGCCCGAGGGCTCTGGCCACCGTGCGCGTGATCTGTGCGCACTCCATCGTATGGGTGAGCCTTGTCCGGTAGTAATCCCCCTCATGATTGACGAAGACCTGGGTCTTGTACTCGAGTCTGCGGAATGCGCTCGAATGAATGATCCGGTCGCGATCTCGCTGAAAAGCGAGCCGGAACGCATGCTCGCTCTCCGGGTAAAGGCGCCCGCGCGTGTCCGCTGAGCGCATCGCGTAGCCCGCAAGGCTGCGGCCTTCGAGTTGTTCGTAGTGGAGTCGGTCGTTCACGCCGTCTCCTCGCCGGTCACGGAGCCGGGATCGTGACGGTCGTCGTGGAGGTGTCCGCCATTGTTGTCACAGAGGTACTGGACGTGGACGAAGAGGTTGAGACCGTCGTGGAGGTCGATACCGGGAACAGCGACGACGTTGTCGTTGTCGGCCCCTCTGTCGGTGCGAATACGATGTCGAAGAAGCCCCCGATAACGGCTCCCGTGTCGCCGAAGTCCGAGCACGAACTCCCGTCATCGGTGCACGCGATCACGCGCCCACCAGACCCCTCCGACGTCGACACCAGGACGGCAGCATCGCCGGCCACGATCGACGGATTGAGAGCGATCGCGCTCGGGGCGCTGCCGACGAGCGACGCGGCGGCAGCTCCAAACGGCGTACAGGCAAGACCGGCCGGGTTGCACTGGATCACGTCGCCGGTGCCGTCGGTGATCAACACATCGAAGACCGGGTCGCCGCGGAAGACGAGGTCCGTCGCCTCATTGACGGCTAATGCGGTTTCGCCGAACGCGCTCTCTGCGGCTGTCAGGCGCTGGTACTCACGAACGCCGTTCCCCGGAGTCGCGTCAGCGACGAACAGATTGCCCTGCTGCGGCGCCACTGCGATTGCCGAGACGCTCTGCCCCGGTCCGGTCACATCTCCGAAGGCGTCGATAAACAGCCCGGTCGCTGCATCAAAACGTCTCACGATCCCGCTCGCATAGGCGACCCACAGGACGCGTTCATCGAAAGCCAGCGCCACCGCGACTTCCGGAAAGATCGAAGTCTCGCCGAATGCACCGACCACTGTTCGTGTACGGAAATCGAACTCACGAATGACCGGCGGCGACGGAACTGCAACGACCAGGTTGCCCGTGATCGGATTCGCGGCTCCAGCGGTCGCGTTCGGTGCGAAGATCTCGGCGTCGGGAGAAACGCCGACCAGATTCCCCTGAGTGCCGCCGAACTCGATCAACGAACCGACGAGAAACAATGACGGGTTGGTGCGAATCACTCTCGTGGCGACATCGTTGGCGTTGTTCGTCGCCTGTGTCAGCAAGCGGACGGTGTACGGCCCCGGCAGATCGGCGATGAAAGTCGCGAAATCCATCGCGCGCCCTTCGTCCACATCACATCGCCCGGTCGGACACTCGGCCGAGACCGTTCCGCTCACCGGATCGCAGTCGCCGCCGAGGAGACCGCAATCCGGGTCACTCTCCGGGCAGGAGCAGTCTGCGTTTGTCTCGCAGATCTGCTCGTCGTCGACGACGCAGGTCTTGTCGTCGTTGGTCGTACAGACGTTCGGGATGTCGCAGTCGGATATGGGGTCGCCCGTACAACCGTCCAGGGACGGCTCGGCGCAGTGATCCTGGTATGCCGCGTCACTTCCGCTCGGTCTGATAAGGGTCCAGAAGTAGCGTAGCCCCTGATCGGTCGGATCGAACGATGAGCGGCCGTCGAGCAGCACCTGCAGACCCACGTCCGTCAGACCGTCGGGAGTATCGATTCTCGATACGCTCGGAGTCGGCGCATTGTTACCGCCGCCGCCGCCGCACCCGCCGGCAGGGATGGAAGCAACGAAGAGCGCCAGAGCGCATGCCTGTATCGTCCCGCGACCGCGTCTGATCGGCGGCTCTGCTGCGGCCTCGGTTCGCCTCTCGCCACTCGTTTTTATAACTTTCAGTTGCTTCACCCCGGGCCCCGCGGAAGCGAAACCATACCCCGCCGCGGGGATTCTGCAAGCCGTCGGGCGTCCACCGACAAGCAGCAAAAACCCTCGCCCGACCGATGACTTGCGGGTCCCTGCAGTTGTCCCTCCAAAGCGGGCGTGGCACCCTTGCCAGATGGCTTCCGGTGTGAACGAACCCACGGTCCTCGTGGCGAGTCCTCGTGGATTCTGTGCAGGCGTCTCGTACGCGATCGAAATCGTGGACCGGGTGCTCGACGAGCACGGCGCCCCGATCTACGTCCGCCACGAGATCGTACACAATCGGCATGTCGTCGACCGTCTGCGCGCGCGCGGGGCGATCTTCGTCGACGATCTCGCGGACGTTCCGTCTGGAAGCATCCTGATCTTCAGCGCGCATGGGGTTTCCCCGGCGGTGCGCGACGAGGCTCGCGATCGCGGCCTCAGCGTGATCGACGCGACCTGCCCCCTGGTAACAAAAGTTCACCTCGAGGTCCTGCGCTATGCACGGCAGGGCTATGAGATCGTCCTCATCGGCCACAGAGGTCACGTTGAGGTCGATGGAACACTGGGACACGCGCCGGATCGCATTCATCTTGTGGAGACGGTCGAGGATGTCGCGCGACTCGAACTGACGGATCCCGAACACCTCGCGGTTGTCACCCAGACAACGCTTTCGGTGGACGATACACGGGAGATTCTCGAGGCGGTGAAGGAGAGATTTCCCGCGGTCCGAACGCCGGGCAAGGATGATATCTGCTACGCGACCCAGAATCGGCAGACTGCCGTCAAGGCTCTCGCCAGGGCCAGTGACATGGTCCTCGTGCTCGGCTCACCGACGTCAACGAACGCGAATCGTCTCGTCGAGGTCTCCGAGCGTGAGGGCACCCCTGCGCGACTGATCGAGTCCGCAGAGGACCTGACGACCGAAGGTCCGAGGCTGGGCGAAGGCCGCGACGCGGCCGTCACAACGGTCGGACTGAGCGCCGGAGCGTCGACGCCGGAGGAGCTCGTTCAGGAGACGATCGCGCGTCTGGCGGAGTTCGGCTTCAACCGTGTCGAGCAGGTGCATACAGCCGACGAGGACGTCGAGTTTCCGACCGACCGCGTCCTCAACGGCGCCTGAACGTTCAGCCGCGGTTTGTGCGACGGCGAAATCGCACCCGGCCGAAGAGTGCCCCCGACAGGATTCGAACCTGTGACCCCAGGATTAGGAATCCTGTGCTCTATCCAACTGAGCTACGGGGGCTCACCGCGACAGACGGCTAATTAGCCCACCGAACGACCGTCCGCAAAGCGAGCATCTCCGCACCGAGCCTGCGCGCGGAGATTCGCCAGCCGCTCGACACGGGCCGGCATCGATCCCACCACTTGGTTCCGGCTTACGCGGTTCCGACTTACTCGGTTCCGGGAGCGTGGCGCTCGCGCCACGGCGCGGCCTCCTCGAGTTGCGCCGCCACACGGATCAGTTCGGCTTCGCCCCATGGCTTGCCGACGAGCTGAATACCGACGGGCAATCCCGCCGCGCCGATGTGCATCGGCAGCGAAATCGCAGGCTGGCCGGTGGCGTTGAACAGCGGCGTGAACGCGCAAAGATCGGCCGCCTTCATCATCGGGGCGAGAACGTCCTCCTCAGCGCCTTCAAAAAGGCTTCCCACGCGAGGCGGCTCGCCCGCCAACGTCGGGGTGAGAAGCAAGTCGAAACGCTCCCCCCACGCGCTGACGATCTGTCGAGTCAGCGTCTGCAGCAAGGCGAGCGATTCGATGTACTTCAGGCTGTCGACAGTGGTGGCGAGGCGGCCGAGCTCACGACTCAACGGCTCGACTTTTTCGAGGTCTTCCACGCCCCAGTACGCCATGCCGGTGTTCCATACGTTCAGAAAAGGGGCCACCGCTTGTTCGGGGTCGGGCCATACAGGCGCGTCTTCGAAGACCTCGTGACCCAGATCCGCGAGCAGCGCCGCGGTTCGCTCGACCGCAGCGATGCATTCCGCGGCGACCGGCACGCCGGACGGTGGCTGGGTCGCATAGGCGATCCGCAATCGGCCCGGGGCGACTCCGACCTCCTCCAGCAACGGCCTGTCAAAAGCCGGCGCGTTGTACCATGCGGTCGGGTCCGGCGCGCTGATCAGGTCGCAGAATGCCGCGCTGTCGGCGACCGTGTGACTCACACAGCCTTCGGTCACGAAGCCGTGCATGACTTCAGTCAGAAGCGGACCCGTCGAGACACGTCCGCGGCTCGGCTTGAGCCCGACGAGATTGTTGCAGGACGCCGGTATACGGATCGAGCCGCCACCGTCACTCGCGTGAGCGATCGGGGCAATGCCGGCAGCAACAAGCGAACCGGCTCCGCCCGAGGAGCCGCCGGGCGTATGATCGGTATTCCACGGGTTCCGCGTCGCACCCCATAGAGCGTTCTCGGTGACGGGAAGAATTCCGAACTCGGGAGTGTTCGACCGACACTCGAAGATGAAGCCCGCCTCGCGCATGCGGCTGATGACCGTTGCGTCGAAGCTCATGACCTGGTCCTCGAACGCTCGCGAGCCGAAGGTGATGGGCCAGCCCTCGACCGCGATCAGATCCTTGATCGGCACCGGAACGCCAAAAAACGCCCCCGATGCCTCGCCGCGCATCAAACGGTCCTCGGCCGCGACCGCCTCGCGCCGAACTTCCTCGTCGCGCCGCCATGTGGCGGCATTCAGACCCGGGTTGAGGCGATCGAGCCGCGAGAGATAAAAATCCGCGACCTCTACCGGGCTGACCTCTCTGGCCGCGATCGCCGCTGCGACCTCGAGTGCAGATGAAAACGCGTGCAGTGCCATCGAGTCCCCTCCCCTTCCGCCTGCGGTCGCCCTGGAGAATTCCGGCCGCGTCCGACGGGGACCGTGACCATACGGAAGCGGAAGAGGCGGAACAACCGTTGCCGACAGGTCGCTGGCAAGTCGCCGACAGCGCGGCGGCCGGCCGTCAAGCGATTGCCATCGGGTTGTCAGGTCGTACCCGTGCCCGTAGCATATCGGGATGCCGCGTGCGGTCATCGCTTCCGGCCTCGCGGCCGTCGCGGCTCTGAGCCTCTATCTGACGACGCCGACCCTCGAGTACGGATTCGTCTACGACGACCACCAGAATATCGTCGAACGCGAGCCCGTCTGGGAACAGGGCTGGCGGGATTTCCTCGGCGCGCGTCAATGGGGCCTTGGCCGCCATGCCGTCCTGCTCTCGTACGACCTTGACCGCGAGGCCCCCCTCCAGCCACGACGCTTCCATCGGACCAACAATATTCTGGCGGCCACCGTCTCCGTGCTCGTCGTTTTGACGGCATACTGTCTCGGCATCGCTCCGCTTGGTGCGATCGTTGCCGGCCTGCTCTTCGCCGCTCACCCGTTACAGGCAGACGCGGTCGCCGGACTCGCCGGTCGTGCAGAGCTGTTGGCTGCCACATTTGTTCTCGGCGCGTTGTGCCTGCACACGCGGGGCTATCCCGGCGGACGGGCGAGTCGCATCCTCGCCGCCATGTTTCTGTTCTTCGGCCTCGCGTCGAAAGAAAGCGCCATCTCACTGTTGCCGCTGCTTGCGGCGCACGACGCGCTTCTGGCAGACAGCACTCAGCGACGGCATCTCCGCGCGGCCTGGCTCGGCTACCTCGTCGCACTGGCTTCGTGGGCAGGACTGGTCTTCGAGAATTTTGCCGATGTGTCCCCGATACTCCACGTGGACAATCCGATCGCGCATGCCCCCTGGTACCTCCGCGTGCCCAAAGCGGCGTACGTTCTGTGGGAGTACCTGAAGCTCGCACTTGTCCCCGCCGGGCAACGACTCGATTACTCATACGCCGTCCTTGAACCGTCGGTCGTAGGCGGCGCGATCGCTCTTTTCTGCTGGACACTGGCCGCGGTGGGTGCGTTGGCGTTCGCGCGAC
The DNA here is from genome assembly GCA_964225545.1 of Candidatus Nitrosopumilus sp. Classification (GTDB taxonomy): domain Bacteria; phylum Desulfobacterota; class Binatia; order UBA1149; family SPBQ01; genus SPBQ01. The sequence continues at coordinate 16,139 of CAXQPB010000103.1, forward strand.
GACACCCGCTGGCGATCTTCTGTGCCGCGTGGTTCCCGTTGTGCTTCGTTGCTACCGGCAACATCGCGTTCCCGATCGGGACGATCATGGCTGAACGCCTCGCCTACCTCGCCGTCGCAGGCCCGTGCATGCTCGCCGGACTCGCGGTTGCCGGCTTCGCGGGCGACAACCGCAGACGAATCGCGGCCGCGCTTGCCGTCTCCACCGTTGTCGTTGTTGCGCTCGGAACCCACTTCCGTGATCGCGCATCAGCGTGGAGCGACGACGTCACCTACCACGCTCGCGCGGTACGCGAGTCGGCGCGGTCTGCAAAAGCGCACTACAGCCTCGGACTCATCCGCGCGCGAGCGGGCGATCACGCGCTCGCGGCGGAATCGTTCGAGAGCGCCCGCCGAATTCATCCCGGATTTCGCGCCGCGACGATTGATCTCGTCAAGATCCACACTCAGACCGGTGCGCTCGCGCATGCGGTCGCGACATACCGTGACTACCTGAGAACTCAGCCGGACGATGCGGAGATTCTGCAGGCTGTCGTACTGCTCGAGCTTCGTGCCGGACCGAGCGCTGTGACGCTTCGCTCTGCGCAGCAACTGGTTGAGCTCGACCCAGCAGATATCGAACGACGCCTGTTGCTCGGCAGGGTCGAAGCCGCGCTCGCGAACAGAATCAGTCCTTGAACGCCAGCTCGCGAACCGCGAGGCGATAACGGCGCATCAGAGAATACATCGCGAACGCCCCTACCCGCCTTCGCCCCTGAATGACTCGACGCTCTCGCCAGACTTTCGGCAGCTCACGGAAGGCATCGCGATAGGCGCGCAGAAGTATCCCCGCAAGACGGACACGTGTGTAGTCTCGAGCGTAACTGCTGCTGATGCCACGACCACTAACCGCAGCGTATGCCTGCGCTGCATATCGGACCCAGGTGTAAAATGGGCTGAGCAGCAACAGCCGAAGCGGAAAGAGTTTGACGGCATTCCAGATCCGGTTGCGTTCGACGAGATGAGCTTTGAACGCGGAGTGATAACCGCTCGTCATGGACTTCTTGTGATACGAGATCGCACCCGGCACGTACCGGCACCGCCATCCCCGCAGTTGCCCTCGCATCGCCAGATCGAGATCTTCCAGATACGCGAAGTAACGCTGGTCGAACAGCCCGATGTCATCGAGCATCGTACGTCTGTAAGCCGCCGCACAGCCGACCGGTCCCAGAACATCGGTCGCTGTGTCGTAAACCGGCCCGTCCCGATCGAGCCAGCCGCGTGATCGACAGACCCCGTCCGGGTAAACGAGCAGTCCGGCGGAGTCGATCAGGTCTCTGCGATCGAACATCAAGACGCGCGTCGCGTACATCCCCGCATCCGCGTCCGCATCGCAACCGGCAGCGAGCTCCGCCAGAAAGTCCCGATGCAGCTCCGCATCATTGTTCACCAGGACAATGAACTCGCCTTGCGCTTGCCGCATCGCGACATTGTTGCCCTCGCAGAAGCCGAGATTCCGGTCGTTCCGAATGAGCCGCATGCCGGGAAACTCGCTCTCGACCATGGCGCAACTCTCATCGGTCGAACCGTTGTCGACGACGAGTGTCTCGAAATCGTCGCAGCTCTGATCGGCTATAGAGGACAGACATCCCTTGAGGAGGTCATGACCATTCCAGTTCAGGACTATCAGCGAGAAGCGCGGCACGGTCTGACCATTCTAGCGGCTCGCCAGCCGCGACGCCCGCCCGTTTCCCTTCGCAGTCGGCCTGCTTCGCGCCGGACCGGCACGGAACGCGTCATCGCCAGTACACCGAGCTGCGGTCCCGCGTCACGCACCTGCCTGGGCGTACGCCCCCGCCGCCGCCATACAAAGTTGTCGAACACCGTGCGAATTCCGTCGCACATGCTTTGTCGGACACCTGAGTACCCGCATTTTTACTGGATGGACGCTATGGCACCTGGCTTGCAAATCTCCATGCCCAGAATCGCGGCGGGCGTCAGACGGCCGGCGCTGACAACCCGACAGGAGCCAAAATAATGGAAGAGACCAAGACAGGAACACTGATCCGCCAGCTGCGGGTCAAGCTCGACATGACTCAGGAAGAATTTGCCCATGCACTGGGCATCACCGTCAGCACGGTGAATCGCTGGGAGAACAATCACTCCGAGCCCAGCAAGCTCGCTCGCGCCAGCATCGTCGGCCTCGCAGAGAAGCGCGGCGTCGCGCTAGACCCGATGACGCTCACGATCGCTCAGCCGCAGCCCTCGGCCTTCCAGGCCTACGCCCGCTGAGACCGGTCGACCGTACGGTCGATCAAGTACCGGCAAACAAAAAAGGGGCAGTCCCGAAGGACTGCCCCTTTATTTTTGTCCGGTTTAGCGGACGAAGTTCAGACGGCCTGGGCGGTGCCCTCGGTGCGATACTGCACCAGCCGCTCGATGGCGCGCCGCGCGAGCTTGCTCGGCTTCGCGTGTCCGTTCTCCCAGCGGTTCACGGTCGCGACCGTAATGCCGAGTGTATGGGCGAACTCCTCCTGGGTCATACGAAGGTTCCGCCGAAGTTCCCGGATGCTTGCTCCAGTCTGGTCCTGCATGGCTGTACTCCTTGGATCGGGTATCTCGCACCCGCGGTTTGCTCTATATTCAGCAATGCACGTGCCAGCGGTGCCATACGTTTTTTCGGGGGTTTTCGTCGGGAGTCACTGTTGCAGGGCGTCAAGGTTTCGACACAACCCGCATATAACTGTCTTTCCTTTGCCGCTTGTATCGGTGCGATACAGACCCGGATCGCGCGCTATCGTCCTGAGACGCCACGGCGACTGACATGGCGTTCGACAAGTGCGTCCGCCCTCGCGAGCAAATCATCGTCGGTTGTGTGCTTCTCGATCATGAGGCTGAGGTCGCTCAAGTCGTGCACGATCATCTGTATGGCCTGGTCCCGCTGGGCGCTGTCCGTCAATCCGTGAACGAGGTCGAGTACGAGATCTTCCAGCTCCGTGGCTTCAAGTTCCACGGCGATATCAAAAGCGGTCCTGATATCGACGTCCGCTCGGCTCTTTTGTTCCAGGCTCTCGATGGCACGTGCAGCGTCCGCGACCCCCGCCTCGGTCTGACCCACCGCCGGTGGCGCGGCAGCCGCGTCCACCATGACCTGCAACAGCTCGAGCGCTCCGACGTGTCCCGCCTCGTGGCGAGCCATCGACATCCAGAACCGATGGAGGTCTGCCTGGTCTGAGAATCGCTGCGCAAAGCGAACGTAGATGGCCATGGACAGCGATTCGAGTCGCCGCGCTTCTGCGATCAGGGAATGAAGTCGGTCCATCTCCGGCAGTGCTCGCGCCGTGTCGAACTTCTTCTTGGTAGCAGAGGACCTGCCGGTTTGCCACCGCGACGACGGTGACAGGGCGCGGGGTTCCTGAATCTCGCGATCAGTGGCCGCCGCCGGAGGGGCGCGATGCCGGATCCGGCACATGCCCGAGCATGCTCTCGATCTCCCGAAGCCGCGACGCGAAAGCTGCGTCTCCGGACACCCTGTCCGCAACCGAACGTACGGCGCGCAAGACCGAGGTATGATTCCGCCCGCCGAGGACCTCGCCGATTTCCGGCAGGGATGACCGCGTCAGGTTGCGACACAGATACGCAGCAACGTGACGAGGCCACGCAACCCGGCGCGACCGGTCACGAGATAGGAGTTCTGCGCGCGTGATGCCGTAGACCCAGGCCACGGTATCGATGACCTTGTCCAGTGTGATCGGCGCGCTGCTCGAGACATACGGTGCAATCAGTGTCTCGATCAGCCGCTCATCCAGTTCGCTGCCCTGATGAGTTGTGGCGGCGCGAAGCCGCAGTACCAGGCCTTCGATATCCCTGACCGAGCCCTGCAATCGACTCGAGATTCTCTCGAGGATGCCATCGTCGATCACGAGGCCCGCCTCTCGCGCTTTCGAGATCAGCAGACGAGCGCGCAGCTCCTGATCAAGCGGCACGATGTCCGCGAGGAGACCTCCCTGGAAGCGGCTCTTCAGACCGTGCTCGAGCGTTTCGAGGTCGCTCGGGCTGCGGTCGCTGGCGAGAGCGATCGGCTTACCGGCCGCGTGCAGGAGATTGAAAGCGTGGTAGAACTCCTGCTGCGTACGCTTCTTACCGGCGATGAACTGGACATCGTCAATCAACAACGCGTCAGCAACCTGGAACTCCCGGCGGAACGCCGACATGCGATCCAGTCGCAGCGCTTCTACCATCTTTCGGGTGAAGTCTTCTCCCTGGTAGTAGAGTACCCGCCGCCCGTTGGTCTTGAGCTTGTTCGCGATCGCGAGAAGCAGGTGAGTCTTTCCCAGCCCTACGCCTCCGTAGAGAAAAAGCGGATTGCCGGCGCTGACCTTGCCCTCGGCGATCTGCTGCGCGCCGAGATAAGCGAGTCGATTGCTGTCGCCGACGATGAAGTTCTCGAAGGTCTTCCGAGCGCTGACGCTCGATTGCCGCCGCGCGTTTCGCTCGCCGGCGGAACGAGCCCGACCCGTGTTCGCCGGCCTCGTTCCACCAAACGAGCCCACCACCACCGCCACACGGCAACGCTTGTCAGCGGCTACCGATACGGCCCGCTCTATCGCGGGGAGAAATGCCTGACGCACGCGATCGCGAAACAAGCCGAAGGGTGCCTCCAGCGTCAGCGTGTCGTCTTCGAAGCTTGCCGGATTCAACTCGAGGATCCACGTCTCGTAATCCTTCTCCGGAAGTTCCTTCGCGATCAAAGAACATGCGTCGCCCCACAATCTGGCTGCGTCGGTCCTCATCACCACTTCGGTGGCCCCCTTCCTCGTTTCCGGCCAGGTCGCTTACCTGTCTGAACAGGCCTCGCGATCCGGGCTCATCCGCTCTGCATGTCAGTTGCTGTTTCTTTCCTCGGATCTCGCTTGATGGACCGTTCGGATATCTTCGAAATCAGCAACTATCGGGTTGAACAATCTTTCGTCAAAGTCTCGGCGCGCGCAGTGTGTGAGGTGATGCGGCGCCGACGCGTTTCGCGTGATGGTCGATTTACTTTTCCCCGTGCTGCATTGCAAGGCTCGATGGAAACGATCACGTTTTCGTTGACGATTTATTTTCACACCGCGTCTCGCGAAACGTATCGTGAATGATGGCTCCGTGCTTCTATGCGTTCTTATTGGGCTTTCTCGTCGCGCTTTGAAAACGAACGCGCAGCGCAAGTGCACGCGCAGGCGAGATCGAACGTTACGCGAACAAACCGGGCGTGCCTCAGCCACGTAAGACGAGCGAGCCGGCGGCGAATTCAAATCCTTCCGGTTCATGTTGCGTTCGACCTCATAGGTCGAAGGTCTATGCTCGGGAGATGCGCACGCGGGATCGGAGCGCCAGCTACGGGGGCCCTTACTGGTTCACTCCGATGCCCTGCGCAAGGCTCCATGTGCGTCGAGACCGGCCGCAGCCGCGGGCTGCATCACGGTCGCATAACGCCCGCCGTTTCAGAGCGCCGGGATGCTCCAGCGGACAGCCAAGCCATTGGAAAAAGGGACGTTTCAGCGTCGAGACCGCGGATTGAAAAATGCCGTATCGCTGCCTAGCATCCCGGCTCCGTGGAAGCCTTCTTCGCCCACTCCTACTTGATTCTCTTCGGCAAACTCGCCGTAGGAGGGTTGCTGGCTCTGGCTGTTCCGCCGTTCCCTGAGATGGAGCGAGGCTTCTATAAGTCCTCCGGCGTCGTCTACGCGGCGCTGGGCTACATGATGGCGGCCGGAGATGCCTGGCTGTACTGGACCTACGGGAGTGAAGGCCCCGTGGCGCCGATCGCGATCGGCTTGTGGTGCGTGTTCTGCCTTTTTTTCACGGCATACATCATAACGCTTTACGTCGAGCTTCCGTTTCTCAGAGCACGTCTCTTTCCGGCCGCTGTGTTCAGCGGCTTCATCGCTATTGCATCGACCGGTGTGGGATTTGTCCCGGACGGAGCCTCGACACTCTGGGCGGTGCCTGTTTGCTGGTCACTGATGTCAGGAGCAGCAGTCGTCGGGGCAGGCGCAACGGGAATGTTGCTCGGCCACTGGTACCTGATCGATACGGGTCTCGACCTGGCCCCGCTCAGAAGCATGCTCGCGTTCTGTCGTGTTTGTCTGGGGCTGGAAGTCGTTCTTGTCCTCGCCGCCGTCGCTCTGGCGCTCCTGTGGCCCGACAGCCCCTTTCGCGAGGGTGTGGCTGCGGCGGTCAGCGGGCGTTATGTCGCTCTGGTTGTCGGTAGAGTGGCATGCTGGGCATTGGCCGGGTTCCTGTTGTTCCTGATCGGCAGGACGCTCGCGATCCCACAGACGATGGCTGCGACCGGACTGTTCTACATCCAGGCGCTGACCGTGGCGGTGGGTCAGATCTTTGCCCACTGGCTGCTTTTCCGAACCGGCGTTCCCTTATAGCCGCGCAAGTTTACGTCGGAAGTCAACGCAGGCGACTCGCCGGGCGATCGACCTGGGCCGTTGGTCCGACTGAGCGGACCCAACGGCCGGTCGATTTAACGCCTTATCAGGCGAACAGCATCTCGTGCACCGCCATACCCGCGGGGACCATCGGGAAGACGCCCTCCTCCGGAGGTATCGCGACGTCGATAAGCGCCGGCCCGTCGTGCGCCAGCAGGCGTTCCAGAGCCGGCACGAGATCCGGCAGCGTCTCCGCACGCAGACCCAGGGCACCGTAAGCGTTTGCCAGCCCGACGAAGTCGGGAAGTGACTCGAAGTACGACTGGGAGAAGCGACGCTCGTAGAACTTGTCCTGCCACTGCCGGACCATCCCGAGATGACGGTTGTTGAGCACCACGATCTTGACCGGGATGTTGTACTGAACGGCGGTCGACATTTCCTGAATGTTCATCTGAATGCTGCCGTCACCACTGATGACCAGGACCGGGCGCGACTGATCCGCCAGATACGCGCCGATGCCGGCCGGCAGACCGAACCCCATGGTCCCGAGTCCACCGGAAGTCAGCCATGAGCGGGCCTTCTCGAGTCCGAACAACTGAGCCGTCCACATCTGGTGCTGTCCGACGTCGGTCGAAACAATGGCGTCACCACCCGTGAGTCGGTGGAGTTCGTTGAACACCTTCAGCGGCAGGATCGCATCGCCACGCTCTTCCTCGTATGCGAGCGGCCTCTCTGCGCGCCAGTCGGCGATCTGCTTGACCCAAGGCTTCCAGACCTCTGCCGAGCCCTTGAAGAAGTCGCGCTCACCGACCACCTCGACCATCATATCCAGAACGTTGCCGACGTCACCGACGATCGGCACGTCGCAGGGCACGTTCTTGGAGATCGACGCGGGGTCGATGTCGATGTGGACAATCCGTCCTCTGGCTTTTGGCGCGAACTGCTCGATGTCTCCGGTGACGCGGTCGTCGAAACGAGCCGCCACCGAGATCAGCACGTCGCAGTTCTGAACCGCCATGTTCGCCCAGTAGCCGCCGTGCATACCTAGCATTCCGACGTTCAAGGGATCCGAGGCTGGAAAAGAGCCCAGTCCCATGAGCGTCTGCGTCACCGGTGCCCCGATGGTCCGCGCGAGCTCGGTAAGGCGCTGTGACGAGCCTCCCCACTGAACACCGCCGCCGACGTAAAGCAGCGGTCGCTCGGCTTCCTCCAGAAGCTCCAATGCACGCGTTACCTGACGGCGATTTCCGCGCACGGTAGGCCTGTAACCACGGATCTCGACTTTGTCCGCAGGGACGAAGCGCGTAGTAGCCTGCTGCACGTCTTTCGGAAGATCGACCAGCACCGGTCCGGGTCGGCCGCTCACCGCGATGTGGAGCGCCTCCTTGATCACGCGCGGAATGTCCTCGACGTTGTGGACAAGGAAATTGTGCTTCGTGCAGGGCCGCGTGATTCCGATGATATCCGCTTCCTGAAAGGCATCATTGCCGATGAGCGCGGTAGGAACCTGGCCCGAGATGACGAGCAGCGGGGTTGAATCCATATGCGCGTCAGCAAGCCCCGTAACCGTATTGGTCGCGCCCGGACCCGAAGTCACGATCACGACGCCGGGCTTTCCCGAAACCCGAGCGTAACCCTGAGCCATGTGGACCGCGCCCTGCTCGTGTCGCACGAGAATGTGGTTGATCGCCGCGCTGTAAAGCTCGTCGTACGTCGGGAGGATCGCACCGCCGGGATAGCCGAATATGGTGTCGACGCCCTCTGCCTTGAGTGCCTCTACGGCGATCCGTGCGCCGGTCATCTCCTCGCCGATGGGGAGATTCGTTGTTTGGGAATCAGTGGATATCTCGGCGGCCGCCGAGCTGCGTGGTGGTGTCATGCTCTTTACCTCCGGCTGGTGTGGCCGGCCTCCTGATCGCTGGCGGACTGGTTACCGTTCGCGATACGTTCTCAAATGGCAGCGGGAAGACGGCGGAGAGCCGTTGTGGCTGAGCCACCCCGCGGCACAGGCGCGACCCCACGGTCGCGATGACCGTATGGTACCCCCCTTACCGGCGGTGTTCAAATGACTGTTTTCGTCCTGATGCGGACGCGGCTCCGGGCGAGGAACCTCAACCCGATGGGGTGCCTCGGGGCTGCGTCTGCGGCGACTCGGCCCCAGTTCACGCGACAGCGCCCCCAGGGACGTGAATGCGCGTCAGGCCGGCGCGTTGCCTGCCGCCAGACCCCGGCCCTCGCTCTCCAGCGCAGCCCCTCCGAGCGCCGCCAGAAGGTCGCCAAGTGCGGTTTCGCCTGCCACTGCCGCCCCCGGAGCATCAATCGCCTTCTCGAAGCGCTGAGCGCGCCCGTCCCGGTTGACGAACGTTCCCGCGGACTCGAAATGGCTCGCGACGGCCAGCACGTGGTCCGCGTAGCCGAGCGTGTCCGTGACGCGCTCATCGAGCACCACGGTCGTCGACAGCCCCTCGAGAAGCGTTTTCCAGGCGTCGCCCAGCGCGGCGACATCGGCGCGGACGATAATCAACGCGTCCACGTCTGCCGGCGGCGTATCGTCCGCGAGCTTCGCGAATCCGACGGCCTCCACACCACGACGATTCGGGAAACGGTCGGTCGAGATAAGCTTCCCGTCATCTGCAATCTCGGATGTCTCGGGTGACACCAGAATCTTCGGCCCACCACCGAGCTTATCGAGGATGCGAGCGAGCAGCTCGGCTTCCTCGACCGTGACGCCGGCAGAGACGACAATGCCCACACGGCTCGCATTCTCGAGTGCTCTCGCCGCTAGCCTTGCCACCGCAGGGGCCTCGAGCTCGAGGAAGCGTTCAGACTCTCGAACAAGACTCGACTGCAACCGGTCGGGCGCCGCGTTCTGCTCGAAAGTCGTCCGCCCGTGGTCGCACATCCAGTAACCGTTCACATCCGCGTTGTAGCGGGGCTTGAGCCTGTAGATCGCCCCGCGGCGACTGTGCACCTCGACATTGCAGCCGGTTGCGCAACCTGTGCACACCGAATCCGTCGTGTCGAGATACCAGACGCGAGCCTGGAAGCGGAAGCGGCGACTGGTCAGCGCCCCGACCGGGCAGATATCGACGATGTTCGTCGCGTAGGCGTTATCGACCGTCTTGCCGGCTGCCAGTGAGAGTTCACTGTGATCACCCCGCTCGGTGATCGTGAGCTCGTGAGTGCCGGTGACTTCGTCGAGAAATCGTACGCAACGCGTACACAGAATGCATCGCTCCTGGTCGAGCATCACGTTCTCGCCGATCGCGGTCGCCTTCTCCTTGTGGACCTTCTCCTCGAGTTCGAAGCGGCTGCGGTAGCCGCCGTAGTCCATGTAGTATTCCTGGAGCTTGCACTCTCCGGCCTGATCACAGATCGGGCAGTCGATCGGGTGGTTGATCAGCAGAAACTCGAGAACCGACGCCCTCGCGGCCTCGACCTTCTCGTTCTTCGTCTCGACGACCATCCCTTCCTGGACGACCGTATTGCAACCGATCTGCAGCTTCGGCAGCGGGTTGTTCTGCTTTTCAGACAGCGCCCGGATGTCGACCATACACATCCGGCAATTGCCGGCCACGCTGAGTCCGGGGTGGTAGCAGTAATGAGGGATTTCGATGTCGGCCTGCGCGGCCGCGTCCACCAGGTTTGTCCCCGGCGCGACGTCGAGTTCGATTCCGTCTATCGTGACCTTCGGCATGATTTTCAGGCCCGCGCCTCACCCTCTCCCGATTTGTCGGCCGATTGCGCCTCGGTATTGCAGCGCGCCCGGAACTCGTCACCGAACTTCGAAACAAAACTCTGAACCGGCATGGCCGCGGCGTCAGCAAGAACGCAAATCGTCGCGCCGATCATGTTGCCCGCAACGGTCTCCAGAGTTTTCAGGTCTTCGTCGGTCCCGTCCCCCTCGTCGAGACGGATCAGGAGTTTCTCCAGCCACCCCGTACCCTCACGACACGGCGTACACTGGCCGCACGACTCGTGGTGGTAGAAGTGTGCGATCGTGCGAAGCGAGCTGACCATATCCGTCATCTCGTCCATCACGATGACGCCGGCCGAGCCGAGCATCGAACCGGCCTTCGACACCGAGTCGAAGTCCATATCGATGTCACACTCCTCAGCACGGAGAACGGGTACAGAAGACCCACCCGGGATGACGGCCTTGAGCTTGCGCCCCTTCCAGATGCCGCCGGCCTCGTTCTCGATCATCGACATCAGCGGCGTGCCCATCGGAAGTTCGTAAACACCGGGTTTGTTCACGTGTCCGCTGATGCAGAAGAGTTTCGGCCCGGGGCCGCTCTCCGGGCCGATCCCCTTGAACCACTCGGCGCCGCGCGAGGCCACGTGTTTTACACATGCGAGTGTCTCGACGTTGTTGACGATCGTGGGGCACCCGAACAATCCGTGAACGGCAGGGAAAGGCGGCTTGATTCTCGGATTGGCGCGTTTGCCCTCGAGCGACTCGATCAATCCGGTCTCTTCGCCACAGATGTACGCCCCTGCGCCCCGATGCAGATGAATATCGAGGTTGTAGTCGGTCCCGAACAGTTTCTCGCCAAGCATCTGCTTCGCATAGGCATCGGCCAGCGCGCGTTCGAGCACGTCATAGCCATCGGCAAACTCACCACGGATGTAGATGTAGGCGTCGTGACAACCGATGGCGTAGCTCGCGACAATCATCCCCTCGATCAACTGGTGAGGGTCGTTCTCGATGATCGCGCGATCCTTGAACGTACCGGGCTCGCTCTCGTCGGCGTTGCAGAGCAGGTAGACCGGCTTGCCCGTGTCCTTCGGCACGAAAGACCACTTGAGACCGGTCGGAAAGCCTGCGCCTCCGCGGCCCCGAAGCCCGGAGTCCTTGACCGCCTGCGTGACCTCGTCAGGCGACATTCCGGTCAACGTTTTTCGCGCGGCATCGTAGCCGCCGTCGGCGATGTAGTTGTCAATTTGAGTCAGATCCGAGGCGACGTCCTCGAATCGCAACAGAACCTTTTCACTCATGGGTTGCGTACTCGCGAGATCAGTTTTCGGCGGCTTTGCCGCCCTTGCGGGAGAGCAACTGCGGTTGCCGCTGGATGCGTCTTTGCAGGGCCATCAGGCCGTCGATAACCCCCTCCGGTCTGGGGGGGCAACCCGGAACGTAGATATCGACCGGCACGACACGATCAATCCCGGGCATTGTGGTGTAGTTGTCGTAGAATCCGCCCGTCGAGGCGCAGGCTCCGAAAGCCATCACCCAACGGGGCTCGGCCATCTGCTCGTAGACCCGGCGCAGAACCGGCCCCTGCCGGCAGGTGACTGTCCCGATCACCATCAGCAGATCGGCCTGACGCGGGGAAAATCGCGGCAACAGCGCGCCGAAGCGGTCAATGTCGTAGGGCGTCATCGACAGCGACATGAACTCCATCGCACAGCAGGCCGTGGCGAACGGATAAGGAAAAAGCGAGTATGTACGCGCCCACCCGATCGCGGCGTCGACACGTGTGACCACGACGCTGTCCGAGAGGACCGCAGCGTCGCCTCGAATCTCTCCGATGCGCGCGGAGTCCTGAGAAAAAGCAGGGTCGATCGGTTTCGCCATTCCCAGACGGTACTGGCGGCAGTGCGAAAACTCAACATTGGCGGCAGGTTGAGCACGCGCGTCGGCGATCTCGCCCGCGGTGTTGAATTGCGGTGACCACGGCGATACAAGCCCGGCGCGTGCAAAGGGTTATTGTCTTTTCCCATATCGTCGGTGTCGCGACCTGGCTCGGAGCCACGGTCCTGCTGGGGGTACTGATCGAAACCGTCGGTCAGAGCTCGGCGGATGCGTTCGGCCGGCGGCGGCGGTTCGCTGAGATCTTCCAGGTGTACAACCCGGTAGCCATCGGCGCCCTCGGCGTGGTCGTCGTCACGGGCGGATGGGCCCTTACGCCGTACAAGCAGGCCCTCGGCGGCGGATATTTCGCCAGCATCGGCGGCGCCTTGATCGGCAAGCTCGCGCTGGCGTTCCTGCTGATCATGATGGCGACATGGATTACTTTCGGCATCTGCCACCGCGTGGTACGCGCCAACCAGGGAGCGCTGCCGGTGACCGATGCCGGTCTCGACGGGTTGGTCCGGCGCCTCCGCTACGCGATCTGGCTGACTGTCATCGCCGGGCTGGCCACGTACTGGGTCGCGCTCGGCATAAACCCACCGGCGATTCCCTGAATCTGCTCGCGCCTCGTGATTCGCTTCGAACTGCTCGCTCCGGGCAAATACCTCCCGGAGGACTACTGGAGGAAGCAGGCGCCGGGTTGCGATCGCCTCGAGGTCGAGCTGGGTCCGGGAGACGGGCGCTTCCTGATCGAATCGGGCCGCGCGGCCGGGCAGACGTTGTTTGTCGGGTTCGAGATACGCGCCGGCTCGGTATCGCGCATGCTCGAGGCGAACGACTTACCGAGCAACGTCCGGATCTTTCACTTCGACGCGTCCTTCATTGTCAGACATCTGCTGGCAGACCATAGCGTCGACGCGTTCCATATCTACTTCCCGGACCCTTGGTGGAAGAAGCGTCACCACAAGCGGCGGCTGGTTACGCCTGAACTGGCCGCAGCGCTGAAGCGCTGCCTGACTCGAACCGGCAACGTCTACGTCATCACGGACGTGCAGCCGCTGTTTGCCGAGATTCGAGCTTGCCTCGAGGAGGCCGGCTTCGACATGAGCGAGTGGCAAAGGGATCCGGTCAGCCCCGCGCAAAGTTCGTACGAGCGCAAGTACCGGCGTCAGGGCCGGGTACTTGAACAGGGACGTTTCGCGGTCCCCTGAGGGCGCTGACCGCCCCGCCGCGATGTCAGCCGGTCGCTTCCGCGCGCTCGGCCGGCCAGGCGAACTCTTTCGCGACGGCGGCGATCCCCTCTGCGTCGAGGCGATGGTGAGCGTACAGGTCGGCGTGGGTCCCGGACTCCCCGTAGGATCGTACGCCGTGCACGTGGACGCTCGTCCCGGGGATTTCGGCCAAAGCCTCCACGACCGCGGACCCAAGTCCTCCGACCACGCCGTGGTCTTCGACGGTCATGATGCGCTCGGTCCGACCCGCGACCTCGCGCAGGAGACCGACGTCGATCGGCTTGATCGTGTGCATATTCACGACGCCGACGTCGAGGCCCTCGGCAGCCAGCCTCTCGGCCGCCTCGAACGCGTAGGCGACAACACCGCCGGTTGCGACGATCGTCAGATCGGTACCCGTCCGCAGCTCCACCCCCTTGCCGAACTCGAAACGGTAGGAGGCGTCAAAGATGTCGGCCAGCCCCTGTCGCGTGAGGCGCAGATAGGCCGGCCCGTCGTAATCGGCCAGGAATTCCGTCGCCTTCTCGGCTTCAATCGCGTCGGCCGGCTGGATGACAACCATATTGGGCAGCGACCGCATGACGGCCAGGTCTTCGAGTCCCATCTGGCTGTATCCGTCTTCACCAATGCCGCAGCCGGAGTGCGTTCCGACGATCTTCACGTTCGCGTTGTTGTAACCGACCGAGAGTCGAATCTGCTCGAATCGGCCAGTGATGAAACACGCGAAACTGGATGCGAACGGGACCATGCCGCCAAGAGCCAGCCCGGCTGCAACCCCGACCATGTTGCCCTCGGCAATTCCTACCTGGAAGAATCGCTCCGGGTAGGATTCTCCGAACCCGCGTGTCTGCGTTGAACACGAAAGGTCCGCGTCCACGACAACGACGCGAGGGTGCGTCTCGCCCAGCTTCTTCAGTGCGTCTCCGAACGCAGCTCTTGTTGCCTTACCCATCTTGCGGGATCTCCTCAGGCGGCGCCGCCGACGCCCAGTTCCGCGAGCGCGCGCTCGAGCTCCTCTGCATTGGGAGCCTTACCATGCCAGGCGTACGTGTCTTCCATGAACGACACGCCTTTGCCCTTCACAGTGTCCGCGATGATTACCGTTGGCCGGGCCTTCTCTTTGCGCGCCTCTTCGAGCGCCTGGAGAACCCGGCGAAGATCGTGGCCGTCGAGCTGTATGACATGCCAACCGAACGCCGCCCATTTGTCGGCAAGGGGTTCGAGTTCCATGATCGTGCTGACGTGGCCGTCGAGCTGGACCTTGTTGTAGTCGACGATCGCAGTGAGGTTCTCGAGGCCGAACTTCGCCGCAGACATTGCCGCCTCCCAGACCTGGCCTGCCTGGATCTCTCCGTCTCCGAGAAGGCAATAGACCCGGTAGTCGTTGATATCGTCGAGGGTCTCCGCGAGGGCCATTCCGACCGCAACGCTCAGCCCCTGCCCCAGCGACCCCGTTGCCGCTTCCATGTACGGGAGGCGCACGTGGTCGGGGTGGCCCTGCAGCGGGCTGCCGAACGATCGGAGCTTCGGTAGCTCCGCCTGTTCGATGCAGCCGGCGCGCGCGAGCGCGGCGTACAATACCGGCACGCCGTGGCCCTTGGAGAGCACGAAGCGGTCGCGCCCGGCCCAGCGCGGCTCGCCTACCCGGTAGTCCAGTTCAGCGAAGTACAGCGCTGTGACGACTTCTACAGCCGAAAGAGATCCGCCCGGATGTCCTGAGCCTGCAGCCGCGATCATACGCAGAATGCTTACCCTCAGCTCGGTGCAGATCCCCTCGAGTTCCTCTATGGATCGCATGGTTGAGCCGGACGGTGCCCAAGGTCGGTGGTGGTGTCAAGAAGTGGGCGCCGAGACCTTCCTGCTCCAGTGAAGCGGCTCCCAGACTCTGTCCGGATCGGCCAGCAGATTGACGAATTTGACCTCCGCACGACCGCGGCGGCTGGTGATCGCGGACAGGCCGCAGTTGTCCACGCGGATACGCCGGAACTCATCGAGTGGGACGGCGAGGTAATGACTGAGAATCGCCCTGATGATGTCGCCGTGGGACACGAAGACGACCCGTTCGCCGGGCCTGGCCCTGCCTACCGCCTCGAGCCCGCGCCCCTGCACCTGGACGATCGTCTCGCCGCCCGGCGTGGGGTTTCGCGTCGGGTCGGCCGCGAAGGCCCGGTAATCCTCATGAGAGACGATCTCCTCGTAGGACAACCCCTGCCAGTGCCCGAAACGCACCTCCTCCAGGTCGGGGTCCTCATCGACCATAACGCCAAGCCTCGAAGCGATTCGGCTCGCCGAATCGGCAGCCCGCTCAAGCGGGCTGGTCACCACGCGGGTGACGCCGAAGTCGGCAAGGAGCATGGCAGCGCTCGCGCACTGCTCGCGGCCGGTTTCATTGAGAGGGATGTCGAGTGTGCCCATCACCCGGCGCTGACGGTTCCAGTCCGTCTCGCCGTGGCGCATGAGAATCACTGTGCGGATATCTTCCGCTCCGCCGTCTCCCGCCTCCGCCTCAGGCGGCATTCGCGTTTTCGTCCGAGCCGGGATCGCCGCCGGTCCGGAGCCCGCAGAACTCCTCGTAGTCGATCAGCTCGGTGATGGTCGGGTTGTCGCCGCACATCGGGCATTTCGGGTCACGGCGCAGGTTGAAGACACGGATATTCATACCGAGTGTTTCGACATGGGCCAGCCTGCCGATCAGCGGCTTCCCTGCTCCGAGGATGAGCTTCATGGCCTCGAGCGCCTGGATGCAGCCGACCAGCCCGGGCAGGACACCGAGTACGCCGGCCTCCTGGCAGCTCGGTGCCATGCCGGGCGGAGGAGGCTCGGGGAACTGGCATCGATAACAGGGCCCCTGACCCGGCGCGAAAATCGTCGCCTGTCCCTCGAACTGGAAGATGCTTCCGTGCACGTTCGGCGTACCGGTCATCACGCATGCATCGTTGACCAGATAACGGGTCGGGAAATTGTCGCATCCGTCGACGATAATG
The DNA here is from genome assembly GCA_964225545.1 of Candidatus Nitrosopumilus sp. Taxonomy (GTDB): domain Bacteria; phylum Desulfobacterota; class Binatia; order UBA1149; family SPBQ01; genus SPBQ01. The sequence goes on from CAXQPB010000103.1 coordinate 32,330, forward strand.
TCGTAGTCAGCGATGATCTCCATGATGTTGGACGAGTCGAGCCTCGTGCGATGTTCGATGATGTTGACGTCAGGATTCAGTGCCTTGAGCGTCTTGCCCGCAGATTCGGCCTTGGACATCCCCACACGGTCGTTGGTGTGGAGTATCTGCCTCTGCAGGTTCGACATATCCACGACGTCGTCGTCGACGATCCCGATCGTCCCGACACCAGCCGCGGCCAGATAAAACGCTGCCGGCGAACCGAGCCCGCCCGCTCCGAGACAGAGCACCTTCGCCTGCAGGAGCTTCGCCTGACCTTCCTCACCGACCTCGGGCAGGAGAAAGTGGCGGCTGTATCGATTGAGTTGCTCCGGCTTGAACTTGAAGGGCGCGGTCCAGGCATGGCCGCCGCCTTTCCACGCGCCGTAGCCACCGGTCATCGAGCGCACGTCCGTGTAGCCCATGTCCGTAAGCGCCTTGCCCGCGAACAGCGAACGTACCCCGCTCTGGCAATACGCGATGATCGGCCGGTCCCGGTCCGGGAGCTTTCCTTCGACCTGCATCTCGAGGAAGCCTCGCGGAATGCTGACGGCGCCGGGCAGATGGCCTTCGCGGAACTCCTCCTTCTCGCGGACGTCGAGCGCGACAGGCGCATCTTCGCCGTCGAGAGCACGCTGGACCTCATCGACCGACATTTCTCGCACGGCAGCGCGCGCGTCGTCGAGTAATTGCTGATACGTTCTGGCCATCTGAAGACTCCTCGTGGTCGCCGCGCGGGAGCGGGTCCGTGCGCCAACCGGTCTGTTATCTTACAGACCGAACCCGGGCATTGGTAGCGGCAAAGCGGGCAGCCCGCAGCGCGCCACGGCCGGGATCAACCGCGAAGACCGTCGTACAGCTCGACGCGATACGCGATCCAGCCCGCTACCGCCCTCGCGTACGCAGGCGAGATCAGAGCCCGGAACCAGCCGACCGCGGTGAGCAGCGGCCAGCGTCGTGAAAGATACAGAGGGTGCCCGGTCTGCCCGAGGAAGAATCGCATCTTCTCGGCATCCAATCTGCCGAACAGCCCGCGCTTCCACAGGTAGTAGACAATCACCTCAGCCGCAGCGCTCCGCCTTCCTCGGACTCACGATACTCGTCGAGCATCCGGTCCATGAGGACCTCAACGCCCTCCTCGCGCATGATGCGCGAGCGCTTCATGAGCATCTGCTTGTCCTCGATGAAGTCCTCGCGCCGGTAGCCGTAGATCTTCGGGTGAACCGCGGTGTCCATGCGGATCGCATCGCAAGGACAGGCCTCGACACACATTCCGCAGTAGATGCACCGCAGGGTGTCGATCTCGTAGCGCAACGGGAACTTCTCTACCGTATTATCGGGGTGCTCGCCGGCCTCGATATTGATACAGCGCGCCGGGCACGCCGTCGCGCAGAGGTAGCAGGCCGTGCAACTCACGGAGCCGTCGTCCTTGAGCGTCAGGCGGTGACTGCCACGGTAGGCGTCGCCGTATTTCTGGTACGTCGTCGGGTACTGAAGCGTGGCCGCGGCCTGCTTCCCCTTGGCGAAGGAAAGTCCGAGCTGCTGGCCGATATTCAGGAAAAGGTTACGCCAGAAACGCCGACCCGTAACGAAAAGGCCGGCAATGATTTCCGGGAAATAGATTCTTTCGCGAAAGCTCAGCTCTTCCGGACGCCTCACTCCAATCTCCTCTTGCCCCTCTGTCCCGTTGTGACTACTGCGCGGCCAGTGCTGTTCGCATGCTGGGACGCTCCGACAATCGGGTGATCCACGCACGCACATTCGGCATCGACGGCTCGAGCTTTATCTCGAGCTTCTCGAGGTGCAACACCGTCGGTGCAAAAGCCACATCCGCGAGGCTGTAGTTACCGACCAGGTATTCTTTCTCCGCGAGCTGGCGCTCCAGCATCGAGAGGCCTTTCCGTATGACCTCACGGGCACCGTCAAGCCGCTCCGAATCTCGATCCTCGAGGGGCCTTGCGAGCTCGCGCTCGGCCGCCATGGCCGGAAGCGTGAAGGCGACGTCGGCGTAGTCTTCCAGAATCCGTGCGGTGGCGCGCTGCGCAGAGTCTTCGGGCAGCAGCTCGGCGAAGTACTCGTCGTTGAGGTACTCGTTGATTACAGTGGAGTCGTAAACGACAGCCTCGTCGTCCACGAGCACAGGAACCTTGCCGAAGGGGTTCAGCTGCAGAAAATCGGCCTTGTGGTTGTCTCCCGCCTGCAGGTCGACCTTGATGTTGTCGTACTCCAACTCGGTCTCAGCGAGCATGATGCGAACCTTGAGTCCGAAGGGGCAGTCTGGATGGTCGAAAAGCGTCATGTTGCGATATCCTCAGAAAGGCTCGAATTGCCGATAATTCGCGGCGACGATGGCCACCGGCGATCATTGAACCCGCGGAAATTATCTCACATGCCGCCCGGGTGCAATGCGCGCCCGGGCCCCTCAGAGCGGGTTTCGGGCGTCGACCACCGCTGCCCCGACCGCGTCTCCCCATACGTTCACGGTGGTCCGGCAGCGATCAAGGAACCAGTCGACCGCCAGAATCAGCGAGATCCCCTCGAAAGGCAGACCGACGGCCTCCAGAACGATCACCATCGTCACCAGGCCGGCCTGCGGGATACCGGCGGCGCCGACAGACGCCAGCGTGGCAGTCAGCGCGACCACGACCTGCTGAACCAGGGTCAGTTCGATCCCGGCTGCCTGGGCGATGAAGATCGCCGCGACCGCCTCATACAATGCCGTCCCGTCCATGTTCACGGTGGCACCGAGTGGCAATACGAAGCTCGCCGTCTGGGGCCGGACCCCTCCCTGCTCCTCGGTCAAGCGCATGGTCACCGCCAGAGTCGCCGAACTCGACGCCGTAGCGAACGCGGTCAAAAGAGCGCCGCCGAGCGCGGAAGCGTAGCGAAGCGGATTCTTACCGGTGAACACTGCAAGCAGAACGGGGAGAACCACGATCGCGTGAAAAGCCAGTCCGGCGATGATCGCCACGCAGTAGTAACCGACAGCCCGCGCCTCTTCCCCGAAGCTCTCCAGACCCCCGGCCATTCCGATCCGCGCGGCGATCAGCGCAGCCACACCGATCGGCGCGAGCACCATGACCCAGTCAACGAGCTTGAGCAGCGCCGTATTGCAGGCGTGGAAGAATCGCACGGCAGCGCGGCCTTCATCACCGATGCTCGCGAGCGCCGCGCCGAACAACAACGCGAACACCAGTATCGGTAAGACCCGGAACCGTGTCGCGGCCTCGAACAGGTTGGATGTCACCAGGCTTTCAACAATCGCGAGCATTCCGGCCGGCGCGACATCCGGCGCTTGCGCCCCCTCGATGATCGTGACGCCGACACCGGGCTCCAGCCCGTTGACGACCAGAAGGCCGATGGTAACCGCAACGAACGTGGTGGCGATGTAGTAGAGGAACGTGTAGATCGCCACGCGCCGTAGACTGCCGGTGCCCATGATCCCGGTCACCGCAGAGATCATCGAGCAGAAGATCAGCGGCAGCACGAGCATCTTCAGGAGATCGAGGAACAGATCACCGATCCAGCCTACCGCTACGGCCTCAGGGCCCCAGATCCAGCCGACGAGTACACCTGCAGCGACGCCCAACGTCAGCGCCACAATGAGAAAACGTTCGTTCACGGAGTCGCGCCCTCGGTTCGGTCGCCTGCGAGCAGTCGCCGTACCGGCGCGAATGAGCGTCGATGTACCGGACTCGGCCCGAGCTGCTCGAGCGCCGCAAGATGCGCGGCCGTGCCGTACCCCATGTGGCGGCCGAGATCATAACCGGGATAGCGCTGATCGAGCTCTCTCATCAACTCGTCGCGCGTCACCTTCGCGATGATCGACGCGGCCGCCACCGAGTAGATGAAGGTGTCCGCTTTGGTGTACGCACTCTGCCTGAACTCCACACCGGGGACCGTGCGGGCGTCCACAAGAGCGTAGTCGGCAGCCGGCTCGATCGCTTCGAGCGCTCTGCGCATGGCCTCGTGTCCGGCCTGATAGATGCCGATGCGATCGAGCTCGTCGACTTCGACAACCCCGCATCCGACCGCCAGCGCCTCCTCGCGGATCTCCACCTCGAGCTCCTCACGCCGGCGCGCCGTCAGCTTTTTCGAGTCGTCGACCTCGAGCACCCGCTTTGCGCCGGGCTCGAAGACCACCGCAGCCGCGATGACCGGTCCCGCGAGCGGGCCAAGGCCGGCCTCATCGACCCCTGCAACACGTGAATAGCCCAGATCCCACAGCAGCCTCTCCAGACGCATCATCGGGTGGCAGGCTGCGCGGTGGGCGGACACCTCAGTTGCCTGCGTTGGCGCCCGATTCGAGAACCACACCCGCGATGTCCCGAGCAACCGGATCGGTATTGGAGCTTCGAACCTGCTGAAGGAACGCCGCGCAGTCCGAACAGGAGTCGCCGACTTCGCCGAGAGCGAGCACCGCAGCCACTCGCGCGGCTGTGGCCCCCGAGTTCGCCGATGCTTTCAAAGCAGCGACCGCTTCCGGGCTGCCGATAGCGGCGAGAGCCGAACCGGCGGCTCTCGACACACCGTCGCCGCGAGCGAGCGCGCGGCCCAGCGGCTCAATCGCGGCCGAACTCGCTGCGCGGCCGAGCCCGCTCGCCGCGCCCGTGCGCACGACCTCGGCGTCGTCACCGAGCAATACCGCGACAGCGGTCTTGCGCGCGGCCTCGTCATCCGCCGAGGCCGCCGCCACCTGTTCGATCGCAAAGGCCCGTACGTCCGCGTTCTTCGAAGCGGAAAGTTTCTTCAGCTGCTCGGGCGTCCGCGGCTTACCGAGCGCATTGAGCGCTTCCAGAGCTGCGGGCGAGAGCGCGTCTTCACTTCCAGCGATTTTCTCGAGGCTGCCGGCCAGCGGTTCGACACCCGCACGGCCTGTGGCGCGAATGACTCTCTCACGCTCTTGCCGGGGAGCATCGCCCGTAATGAACACCGCGATCTTCGAGATGGAGTCTTCGTCCACCTCGCGCGTAAGCGGCAACTGCCGGGAGAGATGTCGCACCGCATCCTCTCGCAGCACATCGACATCGCTCAGCAGGGCTGACGCGAGGACCGCGTGCTGGGCTCGCCAGCGATCGGGGCCTTTGAGGGACAATGTCGCCGCCCAGGCCTTCGCCGATTCACGGGCCGGCTCGATCTGGTCACCGGAGAAGATGTAGCGGCTCCCAGAGGGCGCAGCGTGACGGGAGGTCGGCGGGAGGTTCTCCCTCCAGTACCGGTTCTTCGGCAGCAGCTCGATCACGACGAAGATCGGCTTCTGGTAATCGTACGGGGCGGACGACTCCCCTTCGGCGAGTTCGTAGGTGAACATTACCCCGCGAGGTTTTCCGCGCTTGGCATGAACAAGGTCGACGATCTGGCCGATCGAAACCAGCAGGCTGCCGTCCCTGTATTCCTTCTGGTCGGAAAATTTCACGGTTCCGACCGCCCAGCTGTGCTGGACATGGTCGAAGAATGTGGGCGGCGGCGCCGCTCGCGCCGAAGAGGCAAGCCCCATCGAGACGGTCAGCGTCGCGAACACAGAGATGGAACGGACGCTCGTGCGTCCTCGGCGGCGGAGATCGTTCATGGCGAGTGTCCCCTTTTCATCAACCATTCGAACTCAGGATGCGTCCGCGGGTGGGAGGTAGTACGGCGGTCGCACCAGCGCCGCCCTCCCCTCGCCTTTGTCCGGAACCGGCACTCGCTGATGCTGTCGCCGCGCCAGCCTCAAAAGCGTCTTGAGCGACCCCTCGAACTCCTCGATCGGCCGAACTTCGAGCAATCCGTCCGCGATCATCGAGTCCATGAACGCTTTGCCGCGATCGGTTCGAGTGATGGTGATCGTCCAGTCCATCGCACCGACTCCGCCGCACGAGACGTCGGCCAGCTCCGCGGAGAAGTCCCCGCAGTGATCGCATTCGTGGCGTGCGTGCTCCTGCGCCTCCTTGAGCGGAATTTTGACGACCTCTCCGTCGCGTTTGTAGACGAGCACCTCGCCTTTCACGTTGAATTTCGAGACCTCGGTCAGCGGAATGCCTAGTTCCTTCTGAATCTTGCCGACCATCAAACCATCGAAGTCGAACACCTCGGAGCACAACAATCCGATCTGCAACGCGACCGCATCGGCCGGGTTTTTCATACTGTCGCGCTGCCGCTCGATGTGTTTGGGCTTCTTCTTTCCATTGTCGAGAAACGTGGTGTCCTTGTTCGCGGCCTTGCGCAGCGGGGTGATCTGACACGGCACCCCGACGAAGGCGACTTTCTTCAGTCCCTTCTCCACCGCATCGGCCAACGCGAGATCGTTGGGACAGTACGTGTACCATGAGCCGGCAGCCGCGAGCACGCCCTCTACCGTGGTCTCACAGGACGGCTTCGGGTTGCACGGGCGGTCGGGATCGGGGGCGGAGACGCATGCGCCGTCGAACAGACCCTTCTCCAGGCCGTACATGAGCATGGCCGTCACGACACCGCCGTCCTGACCTGCCTCGAAGACCCGCGGGTCCTTGGCCCGCGCGACGTAAATCTCCTGATACCGTCCGAAGCCGCCGTTGTAGACCGGGCCTTTCTCGCCCGCGAAGACCTCATCTTCGAGGTGGAATTCTCGCGGTCCGAGGCGGGGGCAGACCTGCGCGCAGACATCGCACCCCATCTTGTTGCTGACTCCGCAATAATCGAATGCGGCATCGGCCTTCGCCGTCTGCTTCGGCTTGCTGTTGATGTACTCGATGACGTTGTGCGGACAAACGAGCACACAGGTGCCGCATTCGCAGCACGACCCGTAGTCCACCACGTCGTTCATCATGTCTTCGAAGCTGGGGTTTTCCTTGTACAGGGGCGTGGTCACAGGGGCTTGGTCTCCCGGTCCGCACCGACCCGGGGTCGGCGTCGGGTTGGTCTTGTTGCCGCGATCTCAGGCCTCGCGACGTTGTTTTCGATCAGACGGTTTTCGTACACCCGAAAAGTCGATTCAACCCGACGGGTCCGCGCGTCACGTTTCGTAAGAAACCAGCGACCAGGTCGGCGTCGGCGCGAGGCGTTTCGCGCCATCGAGAAACGCCAGTTCGAACACGAAGCCGCACTCTACCACCTGCGCGCCCGCGCCCTCGAGGAGTTCGACCGCTGCCTGTGCCGTGCCGCCCGTGGCGAGCAGGTCGTCAATGACCGCGACGCGCTGGCCCTCGTGCACCGCGTCGACATGCATCTCGAGAGAATCGGTTCCGTACTCGAGTTCGTAGGAGACCGATGCCGTCTTGTAGGGAAGCTTGCCGGGCTTGCGAACTACGACGAGGCTGACACCCAGCGCGTAGGCCAGCGGAGCTCCCGCGATGAAGCCTCGAGACTCGATCCCCACGATTGCGTCCACGCGATCACGGTAGCGATCCGCGAGGCGGTCGATGATCCATCGCAGCGCGTCGCCGTCTGCGAGGACGGGGGTGATATCTTTGAAACCGATGCCGGGCTTCGGGTAGTCCGGGATTTCACGTACGAGCGATTTGATGTCCATTGGCGTGTCCCCGGCGTGTTCCTGCGGTTGACGGGCCCGGCTCTCTAGCCTCGCGGCAGATAGAAGAGCGGATTGCGAGCGACGTTGTTCTTGCGAATCTCGAAGTGCAGTAGCGGGTCGTCGTGTTCTCCAGAACTCCCAACCGTGGCGATTTTCTGCCCGCAGCGTATCACTGCCCCTGTTCGAACCAGGTTCTCCAGATTGTGAGCGTAGACGGTCGTGTAGTCTGACGCATGCTCGATGATTACCACGTTGCCGTAGCCGCTCAAATGATCGCTGAAGATGACCTTTCCCTCACGCGCAGCAACAACGGCGGCGCCCCGGTTGGCCGAGATGTCGATGCCGTCATGGTAGCCGACCATTCGCTTGCCGAACTTGGATGTCACTCGTCCGTGCACCGGCCACGAAAAAACTTTTGACGACTGCGTGGCTTTCGCAGTCGGCGTCGAGCCTGAGGATGCCGACGATTTTGCGCTCTGCGCAGGCTTGGACGTTCTGGCAGCAGCAGCTGCCTTCGGGGCGGGCGCAGGCGAGGCTTTGGACGTTGTTTTCGCCGATGTTTTTGCCGGGGCGGATTTCGACGACTTCGCCGCGGTCCTGGTCTCGCGTGGTGCCGGCCGCGCGCTCGAGACCGATCTCGGAGTGATCACCTTGACCGGCAGTTGTCGCTCCGCGCCGGGTACGAAGATCTTCGATCCTGTGACGATGCGGTACGGGGGTCGTAGCCCGTTGACGCGGGCAAGCTCCAGGTAGTCGACTCCGTAGGCCTTTCCGATCCGGTACAGGTTCTCGCCGCTCGCAACCCGGTGGTGAACGCCGCCGGTAGAGCACGATGCGCAGACAGTCCAGAGCGCCGCAGTCGCCAATGATGCGACCCACAACGAGCCGCGGCGGCGGCCCCCGGCAGCTCTCCGGGTCCGCTCCTGCGATGAGAGAGCCGTGACCACCCCTAGTGATCGACCCGTTTCAGGAAGAAGGAGAACGCCTCCATGCCGGTCAGCGAGACTGCAGTGACAAGAGCGCCGGCGATCAGAACCCCGACCGCCGAAGCGATCATGTACTGCGAGAACCGGAAGCCCAGCAGGTAAGCTCCGAGGCCGCCCGAGTAAACACCGGAACCGGGCAGCGGTACGCCGATAAACAGAGCCAGCCCCATGGTTCCATAGCGCTCGACGTACGCGTGAACATTACGGCGCGCGCGCTCGACGACCTTCTGGTACAGCGAGTCGATCCACTGGATATGCAGCAGAAGATGAATGCCCTTGTCGAGAAACACCCAGACGAAAGGCGCGAGCAAAAAGTTGGCGACGATGCAGATGGCGACGATCGCCGCCGGGGTGAGTGTCGCCTCGTAAACACCCAGCCCATAGGGGATCGAAGCGCGCAGCTCGAGGGCAGGGATGAACGTCATCATGGCCAGGATAAGTGCCGCTCGCATCACGCTTTTCCCCGCTCCCCCCATGGCACAGCCAGTTGTGCCACGTGCTCCATCGATTCGTAGTTCGTCAGATCGAGATGAAGCGGTGTCACGGATATCTGGCCGCGCTTGATCGCGGAGAAATCAGTCCCCTCAACGTCATCGAAGCCCAGCTCATCACCACCGATCCAATAGTATTTGCGACCTCGCGGGTCGGTCTTCTCAACGACGGCATCTCCGTAGCGCCGCTTTCCCTGGCGGGTGACCTCGTAGCCACCGGGTCGAGGCCCCTCGGGGATGTTCACGTTGAGCAGCGTATCACTGGGCAGGCTCGCTCCGGGCTCTGCCAGCCGTTTCACCAGCGCGCCCGCGAAGTCCGCGGCTGCATCGAAGTTGAACGGCACCGCGCCGACCTGCGAGAAGGCAACCGCCGGGATGCCCAGAAGGACAGCCTCCATCGCCGCCGACACGGTGCCCGAATATGTGATGTCGTCGCCCAGATTGGCGCCGAGGTTTATTCCAGAGACCACGAGCCACGGTCGCTCGGAAAGCAGCCCGTTGACGGCGAGGTTTACGCAGTCGGTCGGAGTCCCGTCGACCGCGAACCAACCTTCCCGCAGCTCGTCCGCGCGTAGCGGACTCCCGAGCGTGAGGGCGTGGCTTACCGCCGAGCGCTCCCGGTCGGGCGCGACAACCACCACGTCGTCGATCCGTGAAACGGCCTCTACAAGCCGGTTGAGGCCTTCGGACTGGATACCGTCGTCATTGCTGGCGAGGATCATGAATCCCTTCATGATCCGGTCCCGGACCTCGGATTTCAAGCCAAAGGCAAAAATTGCCCGGCCCGCAGAGACGGCTTCCTCGGCCCTGAATACAACGAAAACGAGACCTTTCAGGAAAACCGGCAGGAAAACCGGGAGGAACGACCGGCCGGATGACCGCGCGAGCCGCTCCGTGAAGCGGCGGCTCTGAGTCCGCATTCAATGCGCCCGGCCGCCGGATAAAGGACGACGCGAGGAGCCAGGCTGACGCCTGGCCCCCGCGTCATGGTCGGGGCGACTGGATTTGAACCAGCGACCACTCACACCCCAAGCGAGTGCGCTACCAGACTGCGCCACGCCCCGACAACACCTCGGATTCTAGCGGGGACCCGAAAAACCTACCAGCCGACTCAGAGATCGTATGCGGTCTCTCCATGCGCCGTGAGATCGAGGCCGGTCCGCTCCTCCTCCTCGTTGACACGCAGGCCGATGGTCCGGTCGATAATGTTCACGAGAATGAAGGTCACCGCGAAACTGTATACAGCCGTAGCCACTACGCTGACGACCTGATTGATGAACTGTCCGACGTTGCCGGCCTCGATAAGACCGGCAGTGCCGCCAACCGCCTCCAGACAGAAAATACCCGTCGCGATCGCGCCCCAGGCGCCGCCGATTCCGTGGATCCCGAGGGCGTCGAGCGAGTCGTCGTAACCGAGCCGGGTCTTGAGCAGCACGCCGTAGTAGCAGACCGCCCCCGCGATCGCGCCGATGGCGATTGAACCGGCCGGGTCGACAAAACCACACGCCGGCGTGATCGCCACCAGGCCGGCAACCGCGCCGGAGGCAGCGCCGAGAACCGAGGCCTTGCCTCGATGCAGCTTCTCGACAACCGCCCATGAGACTGTGGCAGTTGCGGCAGCGATATGCGTGACGACGAATGCGTTCGCGGCCGCTCCGTCAGCAGCCAGAGCGCTGCCGCCGTTGAAACCGAACCAGCCGAACCAGAGAAGCCCCGCGCCAAGGACCGTCATCCCGAGATTGTGTGGCTTCATTGCCTGATGCGGGTACCCGATGCGCCTTCCGAGGACCAGAACGAAGGCCAGCGCCGCGATGCCGGAGTTGATGTGAACCACGGTGCCGCCGGCAAAATCGAGGGCGTGCCAGCGACTGTCCGCCCCGAGCCATCCTCCGCCCCAGACCCAGTGGCACACCGGATCGTAGACCAGCGTCCCCCAGAGCAGAAGGAAGACGACGTACGCGCTGAACTTGACGCGCTCCGCAAATGCGCCGCTGATGAGCGCGGGAGTGATGATCGCGAACATCCCCTGGAAGATCATGAAGACACTATGTGGAATGGTCAGCCCTTCCGCAGCGTCGTTGCCGACGCCGGACAGGAAAACGTAGTCCAGCCCACCGACGAACCAGTTGCCCGGCGCGAACGCGAGTGAGTAGCCGATCACGACCCACTGGAGGGTCATCAAACCCATTGCGAAGAAGCTGTGCATCAGCGTGGACAGCGCGTTCTTCGATCGAACCATTCCGCCATAGAACAGCGCGAGTCCGGGCGTCATCAGCAGAACCAACGCCGACGAGGTCAGGATCCAGGCAGTATCCCCCGTATCGATCGGCGCAGTGTCCTGTGCCAGCGCCTCACCCGCCACTGAAACGAGAAGTGCAATCGCCATCGCAGCAAACCCGAAAATGGGCTGACGACCAACGAGTAGATTCATATCGCCCTCCTGTTCTGCGGATATCGACTTCTGTCCGGTCGGACCGCGCCGGTTCATGCGCGATATCCGCGTCACAACCCGGCTTCTTTATCCTCTGTTCCTTCCGAACGCCACAGCCGCAGAGCCTTTGATCATGTTATTCCGCATGCCGCCCGGCTGCGGGAGCGGGCAGCCGTCGAGTTCGTGACGTGAACGACGGCCTCGCCGCCTCGACATCGCCCGTCGCGGTGCCGCCGCGGAGGGCGACGGGG
>CAXQPB010000104.1:0-19913 GCA_964225545.1 Candidatus Nitrosopumilus sp.
TCGAGAGCTGGAGTGACGCGCTCGCTCGCCCGGTGTCCGGGCATTCCGAGCATCTCGAGATCATCTCCGAGACCGATCCCTTCGGCCTCGAAGTCGGGCGCAAGCTGCGGCTGCGTGTCATGCGCGGAGGCAAGCCCGTGCAGGGTGTGGCTGTCGCCTGCGATGGAGACGCGAGGGGAGTGACAGGCGCGGACGGGCGCATCAATATCCGCGTGCGTCACGGCGGTGAGCAGCGCATCACGGCCAGCATCGACGAGCCGCTCGACGGCGCGGAGGTCGATAAACGGGTGCGCTCGACCGCGTTGTTCTTCGAGCTTCCCGAGCCCAAGTAGTTCATGACAGCCGTCCACGAGTCTTTCCCGCCCACGGCTCCCGAAGTCGCACCCGTACGTTGCCATAGCCCCGTGACGGGCCGCGGCCCCGGTCTGCGCGCGCGGCTTGGTGACTGCCTGGGTCGTGGGCTGCGTGTGTTTCTCGCCGGCGTGTTCGGCGCGGCCGTGACCGCAGCGCTTCCTTCGCTGGCCGCCGCGCATCATGGCGTGGCGGGCCTCGGCGTCGCCGGTCTCGAAGGCCCCGGCGCGCCGATTGAAACCGCGACCTCTGCGACCTTGCCGGCGCGCACGTTCCTTCTGTATCTCAAGCTCGATCGCGCCCAGTACGAAACGTTCAACTCGAATCCGGCCAAGCCGGAGAGCGACTACGCCAACTACTGGATCGGCGGGCTCGGCTACGGCTTCACGTCCTGGCTGTCGGGCTACTTCTTCTTCCCCTACAACGAAAAGGTCGACGAGCCGGGCGGCTTCGACACCTCGGGCTTCGCCGATGTCGGCTTTTACCTTCAGCTCGGCACGATGTGGGACGAAGGGCTGCGTCTGATCCCCGAGAGCGAGAGCCTCGACGATCTCGAGGACTGGCACTTCACGGTCTTCGGCGGCGCGACCGCACCGACCGGCGACGCCGATGTCCGCGACCGCGACGGCAACATCGACCCCGGCAAGTCGACCGGCTTCGGCGCGCCGTCGTACGCGTTCGGGCTGACGGCGACGAAGATGTTTCTCGACCGCATGACGTTCAACCTCGAGCTGTCGCGCAACGCGTTCATCGAAAACACCTACGCCGACGGTAACCGCACGCGCTTCGGCACCGAGTATCGCGTCAACTCGGCGTTCGTCTATCGCGCGTGGGCCGACCTCGATAAAAAGTTGCGCGTCGACCTCGCGCTCGAGCCGCAGTACCTCAATCTTGGACGGGACAGGACCAATGGTGTAGACGAACTCGCGACCGGCGGTCAGATACTCTACCTGCTCCCCGGCGTGCGCTTTTACTGGAGACAGCTCAGCATCGGACTCGGCGTCAAGGTTCCGGTGTGGACCGAACTCAACGAGGAGCGCGACCAGCAGGGCGGCGAAGGAACCGAAGACTACCGGTTCATCTTCACGTTCTCGGCTTTGCTGCCATGACTCAAAGCAGGCTGACCGGCTGATTGAATGACCGAGCAACCCCACTCACAACCGGCGCGCCCTCGTGCTGTGATCTCGATGCTGCGCGCGGCCGCGGCACTGCTCGTGCTCGCCGCCGGTGTGCTTGCCGAGCCGGCCGCCGCGCACCTGGACGCGGGCAGCGGCGGTGATGGCGGTTTCCTCGCAGGGCTTCGCCATCCGGTCACCGGAATTGATCATGCCGTGGCGATGATCGCCGTCGGGATCTGGGGCGCGCAGCTCGGTGCGCCGGCGCTGTGGGTGCTGCCGGTCGCGTTTCCGCTGGTGATGGCGTTCGGCGGTGTGCTGGCGGTTGCCGGAGTGCCGATCCCCGGCCTCGAGATCGGGATTGCCTGCTCGGCGATTCTCCTCGGGCTCGCTGTCGCGAGCGAAGTGAAGCCCGCGTTGTGGATCGCGCTGACGCTTGTCGGCCTGTTCGCGATCTACCATGGCTATGCCCACGGTGCAGCGCTCCCTGCTTTCGGTGTCCCGATCCTGTTCGCGAGCGGCTTTGTTCTCGCGACCGGAGTCCTGCACCTGCTCGGCATCGGGCTCGGCTCGATCGTCAATCAGCCCGGCGGCAGGCTCCTGGTCCGCGGCACCGGAGTTGTCGTGACCCTCGTCGGCGTCTGGTTTCTGATTGCGGAGATCGGATGAACCTTCGGCGCCGCCTGGCCTCGGCATGCCCGCCATCTCGAACGCGTGCACTGCGTGCGCTTCCTCCGATACTCGCCGGCATGATCGCCGCTCCAATCGACGCGAGCGCGGCGACCGACGGATTCGCAGCCGGCGCTGTTCATCTTGCGACTGAGCTCGATCACCTGCTCGCGATCATCGGCGTATCGTTGCTCGCCGCGACGGCAGGGCAGGGGGCATCAGACGGGTCGGTGCCGGGCGGCGACCGCCAACCCGTGATTGCGGCAGTGGCCGCGGTTGGCCTCGCGCTGGCGGCCGGGCTGGCAACCGGTGCGCGTTCCGGCGGGTTCCTGCCACCGCTCCCGGTCGCCGAGGTCTTCAACCAGGCGTCCATTGCGGTCTTCGGCGCGCTGCTGGTCGCGCAGCCGCGTCTGCTGTCATTCCCTCGCGCGTCGTTTGCCGCGCTTGTCGCGCTGGTCGCCGGCTTCGCGTGGTGTCATGGATACGCCGGCGCGCTCGACCGCGGCGGTGTGGCCCCGCCGGCGACCTACATCGCCGGCGTCGTCAGCGCGGCGCTGGGCGTGTTCGCTGCAATCAACATGCTCTACGCGGCGACCGTCACGCGCCACCACCGGCTGATCGCGCGGGTCGTCGGCAGCTGGATCTGTGCGATCGGGATACTCGTGCTGGCGTTTCACTTCTGGAGCGAGTGAGCGGAGCACAAGAGCGCGCCAATCTGCCGCGCTGTCCGTCAGTCCCCGTTCGCCTGGCCTACATGAACGCTCCCGTAGGGATCGTTGTTCGTTCCTGAATAAGTCAGGTTCAGGGAGTATTGCCTGCCGTCGATCAGGGTGCAGTACAGGGCTGCCCCTCCGGGTGTTCCGCCGTATGCGGCGCCGACCGTATGACATTCATACCCGTCGTCGAAGAGATTCGCCTGCTCCAGCGCGACCAGGTTCATGCACTTGTGCTTGTTGTTCAGATCATTGTGCTGGGCATCAATGCAGTTTTCCGAGCACTGGTGAACCAGGCTGAGCCGTATCTCGGGGCCGCCGGTTTGAGTCCCCGTCGCAGCGTTGGTCTGGGTAAGCGTGAATGACGCCTGTTCCAAGGTAGATGTCGACTCAGCGTTCTTGATTACGTCGAAGGTGATCGCCTGGTCAGAGCAATTGTCATTGGACAACGGATCCGGGTAGATCTGCGTGTCACTTGTGAAATCAGTGATCCAGACCGTGCCTGTGTGGCTCTGGAAGTTTCCACAGGGCCAGTCAACGTAGGTATAAGCGCCGACGCAATCGTTGTCAGGCCACGACGCAGGACACTGGTAAAAATCTCCACAATCTTTTCCGAAAAATGCCTGGTCGCTCACATAGTCGGAATTGCGGGAGATCGGGGTATTCTGATCGCCACTTGGCGGTGTGCAAGTCGTTCCGTTGCATTGTGCATCCCCAAACGCTCTGCCCGGTTTCCAGTCCGCGCACGACAGGTAGGGCAAGCCTCCGCGAAGCTCGGCGGCGTTGCTCGAATACCCGACCGGCGGGCGGTACCACGCAAACGGACTCCCTTCGCAGTTGCCCGTGCCGTCGCCCGTGCAGCAGACATAAGGATAGTCATCGGCCACACAGTCCGCGTTGGTCGATGTGTTGCACAGACTCACGTTGCCGGTCATCGAATTGCCGAGCCCGATCACTTCGGCCCCGCACTGTGAGCAGTCGGTGAACGATTCCTGATCACTCTGACACGTGCCGTAGTTGACTCCCTGGATGAAACCCACACACTTCGGGAGTTCACTTCCGCATGCATATCCGTCGCCGGCGACAAGATTTCCAGGCTGGCCGCAGCAGACGGGATCACCCGCCACCGCGCCATAATCGGCTGCGCAGCCGTCGCTTCCGGTACCCGAGGGGCCCTTGGTAATTTCCGCGCTGTTGGCGGCGGCATAGGCTGCGTTTCCGCAGACATTGTTTGCCGCAACGAAGCCGCGGCAGACGTCCTGCCCCGGAGCGCAAACGAGCATGCCATCGTCGTTTGTCCACTGCGCGCTCTGGCACTCGGCGCAGCTGTAGATCATTTGGTCGGCGATGTTTTTGCAGCTGGCACAGAGTTTCGGAGGGTCCGACAGTGAGTAGGCGGTTCCACTGAAAACGCCCTGGTCGCAGGACTGAGACCAGCTTCCGTTGTTGCCACCCACACGGGCCCAGTCTGCGGCGATGTCTGGAACCAGCTGCAGGCCACCATCATAAACCTGCAGGCAGGTACCCGGGGCAGAGTCGCAGGCGCCGCTGTCCGAAGGGTCGCAGCTGTCAGACGATGACTCACAGGCCTGACCCGCTGTGCAATCCGCATTGGTGGTGCACGAGGTCGCGGTAGCGGTTGCGCTGTCGCCGCCGCAAAAAAGACCAGCGCACTGGTAGCTCACCGGAGCGGACTGGCTGGCACTGCACTCGCTC
Source organism: Candidatus Nitrosopumilus sp. (assembly GCA_964225545.1). GTDB lineage: Bacteria > Desulfobacterota > Binatia > UBA1149 > SPBQ01 > SPBQ01. Next base: position 4,565 of record CAXQPB010000104.1, read on the forward strand.
GGGCATCCGCTGCTGCCGCTGGTCGTGACGTACGCCCGCAGCGTCTTTGTGTCGTATGACCCCTGATCGATCGCGCTGCCGTCGGGCTGGATGAAAATTGGCGGGCAGGCCGCCGGATCTGCAAAGGCATCTTCCGTCGTACCGGCGTTGCCGGCAGCGGCCTGCTCTCGATTGTAACGCTCGAGGCTGGCGATGCACCGGTATGGATTCTGCATGGCCGAGTACTGGTACAACACGAAGTCCTGCGGCTGTCCTGCGGGCCACTTTGTCGTCAGGCCGACCTGATCAAGCGGCGTTCGCGGGCTGAGCGACGCGCCGACTTCGCTCGCGAAGTCGATATCCTGCGGCCAGGCGTCGAAGGGCGCCGGCGGCGGGCCGGACGGTGTCGCTGGCGCCGGCCAGGACTGGGGGCCGAACGGAGCGTCGTTCACGATCCAGTTCAGCGTGTTCAGATAAAGCTGATTAGCGCGCGCGGCATACACCAGTGCGAGCTGCAGCTGCGCCGAATTGTATGCGTCTGCCGCCGTTTCCAGGGTCGCGATGTTTGCTGGAGAGGTTGTCGGCGGGAAGTACGTGCCTTCGATACCGCTGAGCGACTGAATTGCCGGACCCCCTTGAAAACAGCTAGCCAGCACAGAATTGCTGCTCGCTCCGGTGCCGTCGGTTCCGAGGCAGACGCCGTAGCCGCCGTAGAAACTACAGGCCGATTGATCATTCCCGCAGGCCGCGCTGCTGCGCGGGTCGCAGCTCTCGGTCGGTACCGTGCAGAGGCCGGGATCACCCGCACAGGCCTGCGAATCGGTGGAGTCGCAGGCCTGCCCCCGGTCGGTTCCGGCCGAACACGTCAGATTCCGGTTCGTACAGAGATACGTCGAACCTCCCGGACCCGTACAATGTGAGGTCGTGCATGCTTCGGGGGTGTCGTTGCACGCAGTCAAAATATTCGGATCGCACGGATCGCCGAGCGAGAAGAGATTGGAACACTGATAGACAGTTCCGGCGGCGTAGAAGTTGTACTGGTTGACCAGCCACTCCATCATGAAACTCTGTTGGAGTGCATTGAGTGCTTGCTGGTAGTACGACGCCAGCGAGTTGTTGTAGTCCTCATAAGCGGCTACCAGCAAGTCGCTTCCTACGTCTGCATAATCGGTCTGGAGTTGGTTCCACGCAGCACTGTAAAGATTGATCAGCGTGTTCGGATCCTGCGATGACGCCGCGGTTACGTTTTTATAACAATCGCTGGCGCACTGATCGGTTCCCGTGACCGCGGTCGATGTTGCGCTCGACAGGTTATTCAGAAGAGACTCGCCTAGAGAAACGACGTTCGCGCTGAGATCGCCATAGACGCTGGGGTCCTGAGCCTCCGTTGCGGGTTCTGCTCCCTCCACGGCTTGCAAGCATTGATTCTCATCCCACAGCCCGGCGGCCTGCATGAACCCACCGAGACCCGCATTGCAGTCATCCGCGGCGGGGCTGATCCCGTCTATCGCAGTAGAGAAGGCGGTCAAGTCGGCGTCTACCTGCCCTGAGGTGAGCCCCGCAAGCGCGGCGTAGATCACGTTGGCTCCCAGAGCCATGTAGGTCTCGATCTGCTGGATCTGCTCCTCCTGGTACTGCAACTGCGCGTTGATCTGATCGAACTCAGCCTGGGTGCAGGCGCTCGCCGCCGCGCTCCCCGACATTCCGACGATCTCGCCGGAAATGCCGAGCACCGGCCCGGCACCGGGAATGAAGCTCAGCGCGCCGCCGGCGATCTTGAGCCCGTGGGAGGTGTTGGTAAGCGTCGAACCGCAGCCACCGGACGCACCGGGGGCGGCAGCAAGCTGCACGCGTTCCGTGTCGAAAGTCGTCGCGATCGCCGCGTAGTCGAAGGGGCCATCTGCGACGGAAACAAGCATCGGTTCGTCGCCGGGTCGCCACTGTTTTCCAGGGCCCCAGTGGACTGGTTCGACGTATTGTCCAGGCCGGATTACGCCGGCGATCTTGAATCGCTTCGAAGTCGTTGACCCGGCTCCACGGGAATTCTTCACGCGCAGATGAGCTTTGTATTCACCCGGTCCCAACCGGACATGCGCCACAGGCTGGGAAAATGCACCCGGAGACTCGAGTCGCCGAGCCGACGGCTCGCTCGTTACTTCGAACTGGTAGTCGAGAATGCGGCGGCCCCGCCCGCTGGAACGGCGTGCGTCGAGCTTGACCCATGTATATCCCGCATCATCCGTTGCGACTTTACGGATGCGCAGCTCGGCTCGCGGTTGTTGCCCGCTGTGCGAATCGCTGTCGCTGTCCGAATTGCTGTCCGAGTCGCTGCTCGCGTGAACCGCGCTTGCCGATACCGCGAGCGCAAAAAACAGCATCGCTATAAATCGCAAGGGTACGACCGGTTGACGGCTCATGGCAATGTTCTCCTTGACGTCGGGTTCTCCGCCCGCAGGGCCCCTGAGTCAACTCCCCCCCCATTGCGACTCAAAGCCGGCGGGAATCGAAGTTCACCAAGTGCAGCAGGGACCCTGCACGGCTTCGTCCCGGATCGGCTGAGCGGCAGTTCCGGTTGTGTGTAGTGTGGCGAAAACCTAATCATTTCGAGTTTCTTGACGCCCGAATTCGAGCGAACGTATGCGCGCCTGCCTCACAATTGTTCTGCTTCTGGTCGCGGCGTCCGGCTGCTCCATCGGACAAAACCGGCTTCATGATTCGCATCTCGGCTACAACGAAGCGATCAGCAAGGCGCAGGCCGAAGAGCTCCTGCTCAACATAGTGCGGTTACGCTACCGCGAGGGGGTGCAGTTTCTGTTCGTCGATTCGGTAGCAGCGCAGTACTCGCTCGAATATGGCGCGGACGGCCTGTTCGGAAGTGATGATGGATCTCTGCGGGCGACGGTCTCTCCGCATGTAAGCTATTCTGACCGGCCGACGATCACGTTCCTGCCGCGTTCGGATCGCGGCTTCGTGCGAAAGTTGACCGCGCCGCTCGAGGTTTCTCTCCTCGTGAGCCTGTCCTCGTTCCAGCCTGAGTTCGCTCGTCTCGTACAGATGGCTGCCATCACACTCAATGGCCGGTTCGTTGGAAGCGGCGAAGAAAGCAGCCTGGCACCGGAAACGCTCAGTATGTTTACCGGACTGGAACGAAGTCACAGCATCTCGCTGGGCTTCGTAAGTGAGCACCGACGCCTTTCCGAGCCGATGCGGGCGAGTGATGTTGGTTCGAGTGTGCTGATCACCGCTTACGAGCACGGATTACGGTTCGAACCGGGCGAACAGAAAGACACGCTGCAGTTGGTCGCAAATGTGGAAACCCCGAGCCTGATCGTCGCTTCGCGAGACGAAGAGACCGACAGACTGCTCAGTGCGCTGGGACTGGCGCCGGGTCGTTCGCAATATACGATCAGGGCGATCGGCAATCGCGATGTCGACGGCACGGAGACAATACTGCTCCAGACGCGCTCGGTGATCGGAATGATGCACCATCTTTCGCGCGGTGTGGAAGTCCCCGGCGAAGACCTCGAACGAGGTGTCGTCGAGGAGATGCGACCCTTGGGAGGAATCTTTCGCGTCCTCGTATCGAGAAGAAAGCCCGAACTGCCGGGGGTTGCCGTGCGGCACCGCGGCCGATGGTTCTATGTCTCTGGCACCGATACCGAATCGAAGCGCACGTTCGCGCTGATGCAGGCGATTTACCAGCTTCAGCTCGCCAGCGACGAACAGGCGGGCGGACCGTTGCTGACGCTCCCGCTGAACTGAAACGGCCATGAACTCGTCAGCGGCGTCGACGTTGTTCACGGATCGGCCGAAGCCGACACCAGGCGGCAATCCGGCGAGACTCTTCGCATGACAGGTTATCGCGATAGAGACTGGCCGAACGTCTGGTGGCTCGCACTCGGGTACTTCTGTTTCTACGCGCCCTACAGCGCGCTGGTCAAAGTTCTCGCCGACGGTCGCTGGCTGGGCAGCTACGAGCTCGTCTCGGGCTTCGAACTGCTGCCTGCGATTGTGATCGGCTCGCTGGTCAGCGTGCCGGTGGTGCTGGGGGTGTCTGGTCTGTGGCGTAAGGCGACGACTCGCCGACTCTGCGGTTTCGAAGCTCCTGTGCCGAGGCCTGACACCTTGAGGTCCGGGTTCTTCGCGGCAATCATCGTCGGTACCACCACGATCAACTACACATTCGAGGGACTTTCCATACTGCTGGCCTTACTGCTGATGCGCGGCGGTGTTTTGATTCTCTGCCCGTGCGTTGACTATGCGACCGGGCGGCGCGTGGAGTGGTATTCGTGGGCAGCTGTGGGGTTGAGTCTGTTGGCGGTCTCCATCGCGCTGTATGGTCTGCCGCGCTACGCATTCCCGGTCCTGGCAGCGCTCAACCTGAGCGCGTACCTTCTGGCCTATCTGGGAAGGTTCCGAATCATGGCACGAAGCGCCAAAACGGACGATGTCCGCGCCACGCGACGTTACTTTGTAGAAGAGCATCTATGTACGATGCCGATTCTTCTGGGCCTGATTGCAGTCGGCGCCTTGATCTTGCCCGGACCGACCGGGGTCGCGCTGCGACGGGGGTTCACCTCGTTTCTTGCCACCGATGCTGCTCTCCCCGCTTTCGGAGTGGGGGTGTTGTACGAGCTTTTGTTCGTGTTCGGTACGCTGATCTATCTCGATCGAGGAGCGTACACCTACTGCGTACCCGTCAACCGAGGGATGAGTTTACTTGCCGGACTGTCTGCAGCGGTGTTTCTCTGGCTTCAGTACGGGTATCCGCCGCCGAATATATTCTCTTTGTTCGCATTGTTTCTGGTGGGTCTGGCACTGCTCGTCCTCCTGTGGGGTCCAAAGCAAAAAAACAGTCGGCTTCGAAGCCGTACGGGGCCGGTTGAACTGGGAACCGTTACATTCGTATGCGCTGGAAATACCAAGAGGTCTCCTTTGGCCGCAGCGCTGTGTCGCGATGCGATCGCCAAGCACCTCGGGATTACCCGCGAAGACTTGCCGACCCTCGGCGTACGAATCGTCAGCGCCGGTCTGAAAGTCGACGAGTACGCTCCCATGCCTCCGTTGGCGAGGAAGGCTCTTGCAGCACTTGGTGTGACCGAAACGTGCCATAACGCACGGCCTCTCGATGCGAGTCTGATTCGCGTCAGTGAAGCGGTTTTCTGTATGACCGAGAGCCAGAGACAGGAGATTGTCCGTCTTGTTCCGGAGGCGTCTCACAAGGTATGGCGGCTCGATCCCGCGAACGATCTTCCCGAACCGTCCGCGGAAACACTCTTCGCGTATATGCAGTGTGCGAGGCGAATACGGGAAGTGGTCGACCATGTATGCGAATTTCGGTTGTTGGCGTCCATGCAGGTCCGACAGGAGGGCGTACGGTGAGAGATGACGGTAGAGCACAGGCCTCCGCCTCGCCGTGGCAGCCCACGCACGTTGGAATAAACACATTCGGGCGGCTTCCGTATAAGAAAGAACCGGAACCCGGCGAGCTTGATGTAGCCGTCCTCGGTATTCCATGGGATGGATTGGTCACAGGTCGCCCGGGAGCACGCTTCGGCCCGCGTGCGATACGCGAGGCCTCAGATACAGTGCGCGGCTATTCCCAGCACATGGACGTCGACATCTTCGAGCGAATGAAGATCGGCGACGTGGGCGACGTGGAAGTAGTCAACTGCGACCACAAAGAAACGTTCCGCCGAATTGAGCAGCGCGTGGCGGCGTTACAGCAAGGCGGTGCTGCTGTTGTTGCGTTGGGTGGTGATCATTCGGTGCTGCTGCCGTTGTTGCGCGCAGTTCACAAGACGCACCCGGACTTCACACTCATTCAATTTGACGCGCATACCGATACATCGTGCAGTCCCGGCGACGCGCCATACCATCACGGGACCTGCGTACGCAATGCGATCGAAGAGCGACTCATAACCGGGACGCGGATTTTTCAAATCGGAATCAGAGGCTCGTTCGGCAGTGCGGAGTATCTGGACTTTGTGTGTGAGAATAAAATCAATCTTCTCGACATGCATGAACTTCACGACCCGCGTCGCCGAACCGACTTCATGGCCGCCATCCGAGAAACCGCCGGATCCGCACCCTGCTACCTGACATTCGATATCGACTGCATGGATCCGGCATTCGCGCCCGGCACAGGAACCCCAGTGCCCGGAGGATTGACCAGCTTTCAAGCAATCGACTTACTTCGTGAGCTACGAGGGCTGCCGTTTATCGGGGCGGACGTTGTAGAAGTTGCTCCAGCCTATGACACATCCGCCGGAATCACGTCCTTGCTCGCGGCAACGATCGTTCTGCAATCCATGGCGCTCATTGCCCTCGGGGCGGCGGAGTGACGGTCTGGCACGGATTGCGTCCGGGCTGAAGGAAGATGGTACAGCGGCGGCAGGGCCGTCGATTTCAGGAGATCGCTGATGAATGAGAAAGACGAATCGACGCCGCGGAGCAACGGGCTGCAAAATCCCCCTCAGGGAATGCCCAGGGTCGTTCCGCATATATTCTACGATGATGTTGCGGCGGCGATCGACTGGCTCGTCGAGGCATTCGGATTCAAGACCCGGATTCGCATGGAGGACGATCAGGGACTCGTTGTCCACGGAGAACTCGAAGTCGCTGAGTCGCTGGTGATGCTCGGGCTTGCTCAGGAACACGATCACTGGGTCAGCCCGCGCGAGCACTCGGGGACCGTCAGTCAGAGACTGTTCATCTACGTCGACGATGTGGATGCGCATTTCGAGAAGGCGAAAGCTGCGGGCGCACGGATCCACTCCGAGCCGAAAGACCAGTGGCATGGTGAGCGGGTTTACGAGGCGATCGACCCCGAGGGCCATCGATGGAAGTTTGCGCAGCCGATTTTCGAAGTGGATCAGTATTCGCTGCAAAGGCCGACCTGATCACGTGAAGCGAACCTCCGTCACGATCTGCGGTACGGGAAACAGCGCGCATGTGCTTGCCGGCCTTGCCGCCGCCCGAAATGAGCTTGATGTTCGTGTTTTCACTCGTGATCGCGCCAAGGCCGCGCGTTGGAATACTCAACAGATCCGCGGGCCCTTGCGGATCGGCGAGGGCTCGAACGGATCGACCCGGGTCGTGTCGTGTGCAACTCCGCGCTTCGTTACTTCAGACCCGGAAGTCGGAGTCGAGGGCTCGGACATGATCGTCCTCGCGGTGCCGGCCACAGCTCATGAAGCTTATCTCGCGGAACTGGCGCCGTTCATAAAGGCCGGCACAGTAATCGTGGGCCTGCCGGGAAACGGCTCCTTCGAATTCGAGGTACGCCGGATCATTTCGACAACGCCCGTCGTCGTACTGAATTTCGACTCCCTTCCGTGGAGTTGCGTCGTCGAGGAGTTCGGATGTCGGGCGAGAATCCTGGGGTCGAAACAGCGGATTGTCGGCGCGATGTGCGGCGACCCATCCCGATCGAGAGTCGAACGGCCGTTCGAGACGATCCGTGCGATTGTGGGCCCGGACACCGAAGTCACGGAGTGCGGCAGCTCGCTGGCGATCACTCTTATGGCTATCAACGCATTCACCCATCCGCCGTTGATGTTTGCAAAGTGGCGGTACTGGGATGGAAAACCGCTCGCTGAGGAGCCGTTGATTTACCACAGTGTCGAGGCAGCCGGGGCCGAGCTGCTCACCCTGATCAGCCAGGAAAGTGTTTCAATCAGTCGAAAGGTAATGCAGAGCCATCCGCATGAAGACCTGAGCGAGGTTGTTCCCATGCTGGAATGGGACCGAACACGATACGGTCATCTGATCGAGGACGAGAGCGATCAGCTTACAGCCCTGCGAACAAATCGCGCGTACGCAACGCTGCGATATCCTATGAAGCCTCATGGTGGCGGTTTCGTCCCGGACTACAAACACCGATTTCTGTCTGAAGATGTTCCTTTCGGGCTCGTGCCCGTTCGTGGGGTCGCGGCCCTTGCGGGAGTCGATACTCCGGCCATCGACCGGGTGTTGCGCTGGAGCCAGGAACAACTTGGCCGCGAATATCTTGTTGGAGACGAACTGATCGGAGAAGATCTGTCTTCCACACGCGCACCGCAGCGATACGGAACTCAGTCGCTCGCCGAACTGCTGTGAACGACAATCCCTCGGTAGCGATTATCGGTGTCGGGCCCAAGGGCCTGTACGCCTTCGAGCGCCTCGTCGCCGAGTTCGCCGCGATCGAACCGGGCCGGCAGTTGATCGTTCATCTGATCCATCGCGACGCGCTGTTCGGTACCAGTCCGATCTACCATCCGGAGCTTCCGGATTACATCGTGCTGAACAACGCTGTCGGGGATATCAATATGTGGGGAACGCGGCCCCCCGCTCCGGTCGGCGGACCGGGACCGACATTCGTGAGTTGGTACAACGAGATGCTCGCGCCGGATGTCGCGATAACCGATGCAGACTACCTGGATCGGGCCGCCGTCGGTCGCTATCTGACTGCGGGCTTCAAGCGAATCCTGAAACACCTCCCGCAGGGACTCGACGTCAAGTGCCACGTCGGCGAAGCGATCGATGTTGACGCACGAGACGGGCGTTACCGGATCGAGATCGAGAAGCCCGATGGTCGGAAAGCCGGTGTCCGGGCCGATCTGATCCTACTCGCAACCGGGCACACGCCGCGCCTCCCGGATCGGGAAGCCGACAAGCACAGGGAGTTCGCAGCCCGGCATTCCAATGCGAGATTCATCGAAAGCGCGTACCCGATTGTCGAAAGGTTGCGCGCGGTACAGCCTGGCCACCGGGTCGCCATCCGAGGGATCGGGCTGACCTTTATCGACGCGGTTGTTGAAATGACCGAGGGCCGTGGCGGTACATTCATCCGCCGGCAGGACGGAAGTCTTTCGTATCGACGGAGCGGGCGTGAGCCGGAGGTGATTCTGCCATTCAGCCGCGCGGGACTGCCGCCGGTGCCGAAAGCGAAGGATCTTTCCCTCGCGCTGCGCCCATTGAGGTTTTGTTCGAGGTCGGTGCTCGAGAGGTATCGCCGCTGCGGTGATGGCGCGAAAGTGGACTTCGACAAGGAAGTTCTGCCGTTGGTCGAGCTCGAGTTCGAGCGTGAGTATTACCGCCGAGTTCTGATCGACGGCGACTGGAGCCGGCGGCTCGACGCGTGTGGAGATGACGGGTCGCGACAGCGTGACGTCATTCGTGCGTACCATGCCGCGTTCCCGGACGCGCAGCCGTTCGACTGGAAAGCGTTGCTCGATCCGATCGAAACCAGAACGTTCGCAACCGGCCGGGAGTACCACGAGTTCGTCTCGGAGTATCTCGCACACGAAATCCAGCAGGCGAAAGACGGCCATGCAAAGTCGCCGGCCAAGGCGGCGATTGATCTGTGGTACGAGGTGCGCTGCTCACTGGAGACGTTGTTGGGGTTCGGTGGGTTTACGCCGGAATCTCATGAGCGACTTCAGAAATATCATTTTCCGAGATTCCATCGCGTCGTTTTCGGCCCGCCCGTTATCAACTCGGAAAAAATCCTGGCGCTCACGCGAGCCGGATTGATTGACTTCGGTGTTGCGATCGATCCGAGCATCGCGATGGACGGAGACAACGGCCTCTTTATTCTGCGATCAGAGCATACCGGTGATTGTCCGGTGTCGGCGGATGTTCTGCTGGACGCCCGCGTCCCCGATGTTGATATCGAACGTGATGCAACGCGTCTGATCAGGAACCTGCGATCGAAAGGGATGATCCGGTCATTCGAAAATTGCAGCGTTTCCAGAGAGGGCCAAGGCTACCGGCCCGGTGCTATCGATATGTCCAGAGGAACGCAGTTTGTAATCACTCGGTACGGCGAGATAAACGAGGATGTCGCTGTTGTCGGTATTCCTACCGAGAACAACCGGGTCGGCAACAAAACGCTCGTGCCCGGTGAGTACCCGGGACGGTGGGCGCGACAGGTCATTGCGCAGGTATTTCCTGATCTCGCGCGAGTCACAGGGGCGCGTGCTGCAGACGGTTCCGGGGCGTAGTGAGTCAGGGCCGATATCGAGGCGATGTTGAGAGGGATGTGAACGCGATGGATGTTGAAACGACTCCAGACAGACAGCAGGCGGCACCAACCAACCGACAGATGTTTCTCACGTGGCTGCCGCTTTCGAGTGCGACGATCCTCATTAACGTCGAGGACCCGATCTATATTTCCGTGATCATGCACGCGGCAAATCCCGACGTCGAGCTGGCCGCGTTCATGACTTACGGTTGGGCGATCATGGGGGTCTTGTCCGCGACAGTGTACGCAATGGACATGGTCAGCAGTTCGTTCGGTACGACAGCGACAAATTTCAAGAAGATCATGGGATATGCTGTCGGGATCGGAACCGTGCTTACCGCGGTCATGGCCGGCCTGGCGTCTTCGTCCACCGGGTCAGCGCTTCTTCAAACGCTGGTCAAAGTGCCGCCGACGTATGTGGAAACAGTGCAGCGAGTGTTACTCGGCCTCTGCTTCTACCCGCTGGTTGCTGCGGTGAATCTCACCTTGCAGGGACTGCTGATTCGTCTCGGCTTCGCGAAGCACATCTTCTGGTCCAAAGGCGTGCGCTTCGCCGCCGGTACCGTCGTTCTGGGGATCGGTTTCGAAACGCAATTTGCTGAAGGCGCGATTGTCGGCGTGACTGCGATGATGGCTGGAGCGGTCTTGCAGGTCCTCTATCTCGCAGCAGTCGCAATCAGGCCCTACGACAGCCTCAAACGGAACCCTCTCGAGCAGAAAGAGATCTCCCCCGCAGCAATGCTACTCTTCATCTTGCCGCTGCTGGTTTTCCCGCTGTTCGAGTCCGCATCAAAGTTCGCGCTGGCCGCGTCAATCGGACGGATGCCGGATCAGCAGGCGGCGCTGGTTGTCTGGCCGGTCGTTATAAATTTCGTCATTATCACCATCTCACTGGGTGCCACCTACAACCTTGTCACGATCCGGCATTACAACCGCAAAGGCGATCTCGCTGCATTGTCGAGGTTCGGTATATTCCTCGCGATTGCCTTGTCCTCAGTGCACTGCCTGACGATCGTGACGGGTGTCTTCCGGTTCGTTGTGGAAAGCCTGGAGAACGTGGACCCCAAGTTCATCGATGTGAGCACGACGACCATGTGGATTCTGGCTCCGGCGCCGGCACTGAACGCATTGAACGCATTTTATATAGGGCTGCTGGCGCGGGAGAAGAAAACAGTGCCGATCGCTGTCGCCGAGGTGGTCTCATTCTGCGCGATACTCCTCGTGATGGTCGTCGCGATCCAGTCAGAGGCGATTCAAAGCGTGTTCGCCGTAGCACTGGCAACCGACGCGGCGTACCTTCTGTCGCTGGTGTGGTTGTGGGCTGCGTGGAGGAAGTATTCTCGGGCAGATCTGCCGGGTCAGGCTGTCGCTGGATAAGGCGACGGGCCCGGCTACGGAGAGCCCCTGCATGCTGTGGCGTAATGCAGGAGCGCCTCGACCAGGCTGGGCTCCAGGGAGACGGCCGCGATTACCGATTCGAGGGCTTCGCAATGGGCGTTCGGTGTATCGGTGTCCAGTGTAATTCTTTCCCGGCCGCGAGCACGGGTGTTATCGATCAGAATCACCCGGCCGGCGCGGCATCCGTGCGGCCCTCGCTCGAATTGTGCATCTGCCGGGCAGGCGGGTCGGCGCAATTCAACGCCGGCAGGGAGAATGTCGATAAGATGGGTCTGCGATGACTCCACCATCTGGTTCATCCGGTCGAGTGGAGGCGCTTCCTGCCCATCTGTTTCAGCTCTGAGGCGCGCGCGTTCAATCAGTGTTTTCGTTGAGGCGAGCGGGTAGGCGACGACCGTACGATAGCCGTAGCTGCTGATCCGGCCGATCTCATGCGCGGGCCAGTCGCTCTGCCCGGTGGTCTCCCACAGCACGTTGTAATGCCCGGCCAGTGCTCGATTCAAAATCGAATCCGATATCTGATCGGCTACCCATCGAAGGTAGAAATAAAGCCGCTGAGTGTACCGCTCCGAGCGGTCACCGTATCGATCAATGATTTGCCGGCGGTATGTCTTGTACAGGGCGCCGACCTCACCGCTCTCGAAGATGTCATCGACATTGACCGACACCGGTTCGTCAAGCTGTCCGAACTCTTCGGGGATGCGATCTCTCAGCACCGGAACGATTCGGCTTTTGCCCGAAGCCGGTGGGCCGTAAGCCACGAAGAAGGTCGGCGTTGCCCCGCGTACCGGACTTTTACCCTCAAACGCCCTGTGCACGGCTTCGGGCTCGCCGAAGCCGTTCACGGTCAACAGACAGCGTGGGGCGCAACCGATCTCGGCGCCGATGTCTTTGGGAAAACATCGGCTGTACTCGCACGAGATCGATTCCTGTCCCGCGTGCGTTTGCCAGAAGCAAGGGTTTTCGAGAAGCGGGACACCCGTGCACTCCTCCGGCGTCGGCAGAGTCACTGGTATTGGCTGCTTCGCGGGAATCGTGGAAATCAAGGGAACCGTGGGTATCGTGTGCCGGGCCGAGTGTGCGCAGCCCGCGAACGGCAAGGCGAGTGCACCAACGAGCCATAGAAACGTTTCAGGCCTTATCATTTTACTTCTCCGCCTGTCGCCCGGCGCGAGAGCTTGACTCATATGGACCGCCCCCGCCAATTAGCGGCCGTGAAGCCGTTTTTTACCATCCTCGTTGTTTACGTCGGGTTTTTCCTGGGCATGCTGGTCGATGGATATCTGGCACGCCATCTCGACCTCGACGGGCTCGGCGACTACAAGGTCGCGCTGAGCGTGGCCAGTATCGCATCTGCGTTGGTCGTGCTCGGTGGCCAGGGCGCGGTGCGACGATTCGTACCGACGTACATCGGTCAGCAGAAGTTCGCCGAGGCGAAAGGCTTCATCGCCTATTTTCTGAAGACGGCGCTGAAATTGGGCAGCGCGGCAACCGCGGTCTCGCTGGGCTTCGCGATCGTTGTCAAACTGTTCGGCTACGAGAGCCTGTACCATGAAGCGATGATGGCGATCGTGATCACACCGTTGATCGCGGTCTCTTTGTTCCTGGGTGCGACGACCCAGTCCCTTCACCGGCCTGTACTGGCAATTATGCCGAATGAACTCCTGAAACCTGCACTGTTCTATCTCGGGATCGTCATCTGGCTCCGACTGTTCTCTACATTCAACGAGATCGAAACCATCGGGATCCTGTTCGTTGCCAGTGCGATTCAGGTCACGGTTCAAATCGTTTTGATGAGACGCGCTCTGCCGTTTCACTGGTCCGAAATCGCCGCTGTATACGATGCCGACACATGGCGACGGGTCAGTCTTCCTCTCCTTTACTCCGCATTGATCAATTCGTTTCTGGTACGCGTCGACATCCTCGCGCTCGAGATCCTGGATGAAAGTGACCATGCGGTCGGCGTGTTCGCGATCCTCGTGCTCATTACCGCTCTGGTGTGGAAGAACTACATGGTGATGAGTACCCTGATCTCTCCGCGCATCGCCGAGCTCGACAATGACGGTGAGGGGCGTCAGCGGTTGTACAATCAGGCGCTGACGTTTCTGCTTCTGTCCAATATTGCTGTGATCTCCGTCGTCTGGTTCTTCGCCGATGGGATCCTCGAGTGGTTCCATGGCGACATGCCGGAGTACAAGCCCTGGCTCGGTTTTCTGCTTGTGGGCGCGGCGGTCAATTGCACTCTCGAGGGTGCCTCTCCATTCGTCCGTTTCGGTGGACACCATGACAAGGTTGCCCGGCTGGCCAGCGCCATCATGGCGGCGAACGTTGTGGTGACCTGCGGCGCGGTGCTCGCGTACGGTCTGCAGGGCGCGCTCGTCTCTCTTGTCGCCATGCGAACGATCCGCGGCCTTTCGTACATGTTCATCGCCAGGCGTCATATGGGCCTGCGGCCCTTCGGGCGGTTTGCGGCACCCTGACGGCGAAGGCGGTCACCGCTCGGGCCTGTTCGAGCACAGTTCGGCCGCTGTTCGGCATTTGATGGAGTTGCTGCGCAGAGCGGGTATCACCATCTACGCCGATGGTCTTCGCCTCCCAGGAGTTCCTGCTCTTTTTGTCGGTCGTGCTTACGCTCTACGCGATTGCGACCGCGCGCAGTGCTGCGGCAGGGCGGTCGCTGCTGATCGCGGCGTCGCTGTTTTTCTACGGCTACTGGAAGCCGAGCTACCTCGTCATTCTCGTCGTTTCGATCTGCGCGAACTTCGTCATCGGGAACCGCATCCGCAACACCCACGGGACGCGCGCAGCGACGGCCTGGGCATTCATCGGTATCGCGGGAAACCTCGGGCTCATCGGCTACTACAAATACTTCGCGTTCCTGCTCGACTCGCTGAATCGCTTCGGTCAGCAGGCCTTCGAGATCCCCGACATCGTACTGCCGATCGGCATCTCGTTTTTCACATTCCAACAGATCGGGTTTCTGGTCGACGAGTACAAGGGCAAGGTCGGCATCGTCCGGTTCGCGGACTACTTTCTGTTCATCTCTTTCTTTCCGCAGCTGATCGCCGGGCCGATCGTCGTCCAGTCGGACATGCTCTGGCAGCTCACGCGTCGCAAAGACTGGCGACTGCGCAGCCGGCAACTGGCGCTCGGGATCGCTCTGTTCACGGTCGGGCTGTTCAAGAAGTCGGTGCTCATCGACCCGCAGGTGCCGCATATCGATCTGGTGTTCGAGCACGCGGCGGCGGGCAACGCGGTCAGTTTCTACGACGCCTGGGTCGGGGCGCTGGGCTACAGCTTTCAGATCTACTTCGACTTCTCCGGCTATTCGGACATGGCGATCGGGCTGGCGTTCCTGTTCGGGCTGCGGCTGCCGATCAACTTCTTCTCACCGTACAAGGCCACGAGCATCCGCGACTTCTGGCGGCGCTGGCACATCACGCTCTCGCGTTTCCTGCGCGACTACCTCTACATCCCGCTGGGCGGATCGCGCCACGGATTCGCCCGGACGGCATGCGCCCTTCTCATCACGATGGGGCTCGGCGGGCTCTGGCATGGCGCCGGCTGGACCTTTGTCCTTTGGGGAATCGTGCACGGCGCGCTGCTTGTCCTCGAACACGGGTACGATCGTCTGCTGAAGCCGTCGCTGGCACGGGCCGTCGCTCAGATCCCCGGAGCCGGCTCTGCGATCGCACTGAGCGCGTACCGCGCGCTGTGCATCGCCGTGGTGTTCGTGGTCGTAACGGTCGCGTGGGTTCTGTTCCGGGCGCCCGATCTTCCGTCGGCCTTCGCGATGCTCGCCGGGATGTTCGGGGCGACCGATGTCGCGTCGATCAGCGAGGCCGACGGCGTCGCTGAAAAGATCCCGCTCTACCTGATGATCGTATGGCTGGCGCCGAATGCCGCCCAGATGTTCCGCCGTTTCGAGATCGCGCTCAACGCGGACGACTATTTCGATCGCGAGCG
>CAXQPB010000105.1:0-15895 GCA_964225545.1 Candidatus Nitrosopumilus sp.
TTGTTTCGGGCGCGCTTTCCGCGCCCACTTGAAGACTTTCGCCAGTAGCTGAGTTGCACGTTCCTGCTTGTCCGGAAGCTCTACCGGGCCATAGGAAAGCTGGTTCGGGTTCTCCGGCTCATTGAACAGGTCCCACGCATGGATACGCGGGTCGGTCCGGAAATGACGGATCACACCCTTGATGTAGGGCTTGAGTTCCTGGTGCCGCGAGGGATCCCCGAGAATCTCCGCGCCGGGACTCTGCAGCCACCGCGAGTTGTGCACGTACGGTGTGGGCGCAAGCTGCGGCCCGAGTTGCGGGTACGGGTCCCAGACCCCATCGAGCAGCACGAACATCACGCCTATACCGTGCGAGTCCGCGATGTCGAGAAACTGCTCCATCCGCTCGAGCAGACCCTGCGCGTCCTGTTTCCACAGCAGGTCGTGCAGATAGACTCGCATACTGTTGAAGCCGAGATCCTCGGCCCATCCGAGTTCCTGGTCGATCTCTGCCGGATTGAACGTGGCCGCCTGCCACATCTCCAGCTGATTCGCTGCTGATGCGTTGTTGTAGTTGGCTCCGATCAACCAGCCGGTTCTCTGGCTCCAGCGTTCTGCTCTCTGCTTGGACCATGGGCGCGGCGCCTTGTAGTCGTGACCCGGAGATGCGGCGCCGGGCGAGGCGCTCGATGCGGCGATCGCGAGTGTCAGAAAGGCGAGGGAGAGGAGTTGTCGCAGCGAGAGGATCATGGGAGACCGTAACAAAACGGGCGGAACCGAAGCAACCGGTTCCGTCGAACTGCGCCCCGCTCGCCGCGGCGTGCAGGTTGACCGCGAATCGTTTCGACCCGAGAAAGCGTAATGAAAACCCTCAAGGCCATTGTCCCGTGGATTCTCACGATCCTGCTTTTCGTGTTCCTGTTTTCGAGGATTCCGATCGACCAGGTAATCCAGACTCTGGCGAGCGCAGAGTGGGGGTTCTATCTCGCGATACTCGTCCCGTACTCGTGTATCTATCTGCTTCTCGACACGGGGGCCCTGTGGGTCGCGTTGCGACGTTTCCACAACTCCGTGCACTACACGGAGCTGATTCCCGTGCGTGCGGTGACGTACGTGCTCTCGCTGGTCAATCACAACGTCGCCCAGGGGGGCGTCGCGTTGTGGCTCTGGCGAAAAGAGAACCTTCCTTTTCTGGCCATCGCCGGAACGATGATCTTTCTCGCGTTCCTCGAGATCTCCAACCTGATCCTCGTCTCCTCGGTGGGTACCGCGATCGCCGGTACGGATATTCCGGGGCTGCGCGAGGCATACTGGGTTCTGTACGCGATCCTTGCCGGCATCCTCTTCTACTTTCGTGGTCTTCGCCTGCTTGGAATCAACCGACCGGCGCCCGGGCTGTTGTCGACGTTCGACCGCGCGCGGGTTGTCGATTACCTCGCCATCCTGCCGTTCAAGGTGTGTGCCCTTTTGCTTGCGGCTGTCCTCAACTGGAAAGCCGTGCAGTTCTTCGGAATGGAGATTCCCTTTTTCGCGATGGTGTCGAGCCTGCCGCTCATCTATCTCGCGTCGGCGGTGCCTCTGACCGTTGCCAAACTCGGCACCGCACAGGCCGCGTGGGTGCTGCTGCTTGGCGGCTACGCGCCCGAGGCGAACCTGCTGGCCTACAGCCTTTGTGCACATCTGATGTTCCTGGTCACGAACGCCACGCTCGGAGCGTGCTTTCTGCCGTTCAAAGGCCGAGAGATCTGGGAGCTGGCGGAGAGACGCGAGGAGTTGATGGCCGAGGCGGGCCTTGGCCAGCGAAGATAGTCGGCGGACTTCCGAGCGGCTAAAGCGCCACGGGCAGATAAACAGCTTGACGAAATGCAAAATGCGAAACGGAGGGAATCCCATGCACACGAGAATCGTTGTTGCGATGACGTTGTTTATCCTGACGGCTGCGACCGCTGCATCTGCGGGTACGCTTGTAAGCGGGACACTGTGGGCCGAGGAGCCGGTCTCACTTGCCTGCAATATCACGAATGTGAGCGGCAAAGATCGCTCGGTTCAGACGCGCATCATCAATGGCAGCACGGGTGAAGTGATGTTGTCCGAGACGGCTGAGCTGCAGCCGGGACGAACTCTTGATGCAACGGTAGAAGGCCTCGCCGGCGGTGGCCCGATCTACTGCGCATTCGAGTTCGGTGGAAAGAACAAACATTTCCGCGGCGTGGCCAAACTCTGGGGCGGGCCGAGTGCATCGAACTCGAGCGATATCACCGCGATCCCAGCCCACTAGAGAATCGGAATCGGCGCTGCAACCGGCGCGGGCCGGCTGACTGCGCGAAGCAACGGCCTTCCGTTGGACCGGTTCCGGCGCGATACTCCCCGGCCGAACCCGGGGGAACGTTCTATGAGTCAGATGGTCCTTGGAAGCCTCGCCCACCTGCCGAGCAGCGATTACGGTCAGGAACTCCTGCTCCGAATTCTCTGTTACGTAGCACAGCTCAACGGTCGCGTGACGCCCTCGGAGTCCGAGTTCGTAGAGACTGTGGCGGGAGCGATGGGCCATCGCGCGTGGGAGTTTCCTGAGGCGCCGACGCGGCTGAGCCTGCGCGATCTGGCAGGACTGCGCTCGACATGGAGTTCATCGTCGGAGCGTATCTGGTTGACGGCGCTGTTCCGCAGGCTCGCGGCCGCCGATGGAATCGTCTGCAAGGATGAAGAGCTGTTCCTCGATGAACTGACGGCACTTCTATTCAGCTCGCTGCCGACGGGCACTCGCTCGATCGCCCGCTCCGAGCTCGCGTCCGATGAACAGCAGGTCATCACCGCGGCGATCAACGCCGCCGATTCGATTGCGG
Organism: Candidatus Nitrosopumilus sp.; assembly: GCA_964225545.1. GTDB lineage: Bacteria > Desulfobacterota > Binatia > UBA1149 > SPBQ01 > SPBQ01. The sequence continues at coordinate 2,823 of CAXQPB010000105.1, forward strand.
TCACCGACCTGTGGCATCGCAAGACGGGTAAGGCGGTAGGCGCGGCGCTGGGTGTGGAGACCGAGCAAGGCTTCGAGATATTCACCGGAGTAAACTTCGAACTGTCGCAGCCGACGGGCAGTCGCTGCGCGGAGCAGGTCGCGATCGGCTCTGCTCTGGCTCGTCATGGTGACCGGCTTCGGTACAGCCATGTGAAAATGATAGCTGTTGCGGCAGGGCAGCAAGTACCCGAGCCGATCTCGAATCCGCTTCCTCCCTGCGGTGTCTGCTGTGAAATGATCCACAAACTCAATGAAGCGGAGCAACAGATCCGCCTCTATCTGCGCGACGCAGAGCGAACGGACCATGTCCTTTGTATCGACTTTGCGGATTACTACCCGCCTTCAGTGCCGGGCGGATCGTGAGGCTGAAAGACCGGCTGCCTGCGTTCCCGAATTCGTCGGTGCCGCGCCGTCCGTGTTGAGACTGATCTCCTCTCCATCGCGAACGACCAGCAAAAAAAACGGTTGAGTATCCTTCTCATTGTGTTGTACCCGACAGGTACCGCGCGTCGTACGGAGCGCCCGACGTGAAGATTGGGGAGAGGCGCTCATTCGGATGACGCAGTTTTACCAGGGGGCGATGGCGGCCACTGCCATCGGCGCATTGCGTACATGTCAACCAAATCAGTGCCGTTTCGGCTGGGAAGTTTCGTTCCATGTTTCGTGTGGTCTTGCTGCGCAGTTGCGACGCTGTGCGGCGGCGACAGCTACGCCGCTGATGAGTTGTTCGCAGCGCGGCCAGAAGTGGCTCGCGGTGCAATCGTCACAGCCGGGCCTGAGGTTCTTCGCGGGCGTGGTGTTCATGTCGACACGACTCTTCTCGAGGCGCGGATATCTTCGGGCGATTCCCTGACGCTCAATCTGTTCGACGATGAACGTCTGGAACTTGTGATCGAGCGCTTCCGCACCAACGACGACGGTACGAAGGTCTGGCGAGGCAGAATTCTGGGAGACCGTCTGAGTTCAGCGACGCTGATTGAGCAGGGCGGGCTGGTGGAAGCCGAGATTCGAGCCGGCCATAACGTGTTTCGCGTACGGTCATTCGGCGACTCTTACAATGTTGTCGAGCAGATTGACGAACGCGGTACGGGAGAGTGCGGCGGCAATCCGTTGGACTCGTCGATCATTCCTCTGGACCGGAATCCCTCAGCGAGCGAACGGTCGCGCGATGGTCAGACTCTCGAGAAAAGCTCTGAGCAGTCAGAGGCGAACACGGTCGTCGACATCCTCGTAGTGTACACCGCCAATGCGCTCGCCCATGCCGGCAGCGTGTCGTCGATGGAGAGAAGAATCGCGCTCGGTACGGAAATCCTCAACGAGGCGTTTATCGACAGTCAGATTCCTGTTCGAGCCCGTGTGGTCCACTCACGCCTCGTCGAATTCGATGAGCGAGTGTATGAGGATAGTGACACCCGATGCTTTTATGAAGGGTTGGATGCACTCATGACCCCGGATGACGGCGTGATGGACGAGGTTCATGCACTGCGTCAGGAATATTGCGCTGACCTCGTTGCGCTGATTGTCCGCCACAGCTCACTTGGCGGTATATCGGCCGGTTATCGGGTTACTCCGGAGCGGGGCTTTTCAGTGACCGATGTCGTCGTGCTTGGCAGTTACGTCTTCGGCCACGAAGTAGGTCACAACCTTTACGCGATGCACGACTGGTACGTCTATGACGATACGAATACGTACCTCTCGGTCACATACAATCGCGGTTACTACAACAGGGCAGAGTCGTTCCGGACGATCATGTCCTACGACCGCGGTTGTTTCGGTTGCCGGATGTTTCCGCAGTTTTCCAATCCCGATGTTCTCCTCGACGGGATCCCGAGTGGAGTTCCCGAAGGAACATCGACAGCATGTGTAGAGGGTAACCGTGATAACCCTCCGTGCGATGCCGACAACAGCAAGATCATCCGCCTGACCGCGCCGGTGGTGAGCGACTATTTCGAAAGTTGCGTGCCGGGATGCGGTAACAATGTGATCGACACGCCTGAAGAGGAGTGTGACGCCGTGGATGACGCCGCCTGTCCCGGCGCCTGCAAAACGGACTGTATGTGTCCGTTCTGCGGCGACTTTGAGGTCAACCAGGACAGCGAGACCTGCGACGACGGGCGGCCGACCTCCAGATGCGACGCCGACTGCACTGCAGTCGAGTGTGGGGACGAGGTCATCAATTACAGGGCCGAGCACTGTGAGCCGGGTGACGACGCGGCCTGCCCCGGGTTGTGCAACGGCTGCACCTGCGAGCAACTGGGCTATTTCGTGTGTAGAAGGACCAAGCACGAGCAGCCGATCCGTACGTCACTGTCGGATGAATTCGACTCCGGAACCTACTCCGGAGGAGTCGTCAAGACGCTCTGCTCGCCGACGCGCCGGGGATCCGCGCGGACATACGACGGGAAGACGCACCTTGAATCGGTGAAGATCACTGGCCCGCACGAGCCGCGCTCGTCGATTTACCTTTCGACAGTGGTCGGCACCCATCTCGTCGACACCGTGTCCACGGACTCACTGCTGCTGCCGACATCGGCAGCAGCATCGTACCAGGATCCAGTGCAGCCTCCCGATCCGGAGAGCTTCGTGGACCGATATCGATGCGTGCGTGCCAAGACGTCTCGTAATGGGCCGAAGCCGGCAAAGGGGCTGCGGGCTGTCTCGACAAATCGGGTCTTCAGTCTGAAGAAGCCTACGCGGCTGTGCGTTCCGACCGATCGTGAGGGGGCCGGGATCAAGCACGCCGATAACAAGCTGTTGTGCTTCAAGGCCAAGTCGTCGCGCAAGTACTTTCGGGAGTACAGGGACACCATCAACGAACTCGGCGAAGGCGAGCTTCGTATTCGTGCAGCGGTCGAGTTGTGCCTTCCGGCCCGGGAGCTGAGCAGCTGTGGAGACGGGGTCGTCAACGGCCCTGGCGAGCAGTGCGATGGCGCAGATCTCGGTACCTGCGGAAGTGCCGGCTGCGATCCGGACTGCAGCTGCGGCCCGGCCGACGAGTGTGCCGATGCTGTCGACATCGACGCATTGCCATTCACTGACATCGCCGATACGAGGGCCGCGAGCGTCTCGCAAAGTGATCCCGCTATATCCTGCGGCTCGCCTTCGACTTCGGACACATCAGCATCATCGGTATGGTATCGCTTTACCGCGCGCTATCCGGCGCGTGTCGTCGCCAGAACTGCCGGCAGTGACTACCCGACGCGCATGGCGATGTTTACCGGAGATTGCGGGGCGCTCGAGGAGCAATCGTGTGTAGCGGGGAGCGCGCGCGGAGATCTTACGAGCATCTCGTTCGATGCGGTGCCCGGACAGACGTACTATTTCCTCGTCACCAATGCGCCCGGGGCAAAGGCCGGCACGCTGGTCTTCAACGTGGAAACCTGAAGTCGTCGTATTCGCAGACCCCGGGGCAGGGGCACTGCATACAGAACGTCGATAGCGCTCAGATACTGATGTCCTCGAGGTTGTAATCTCTGAGATCTTCGCGGGCCGCCTCGTCCCATAGGTAATCCCTGCCGGAGTGGACAAAGGGCTGATACACGTAGGGCTCCTCTGCGGGGAAGCGCCGGCGGCGCGCGTCGATCGCATAGCCGAGCACGCGGGAGCGGCGCAGGATCAGGTCTGCGTCGTAGACCTGAGCGTCGCTGTGGACCCCGCCACCGCGTATCCCGAGTACGGAGGCGCGGCGATGAAATCCGAAGTTGACGGTAATGCGTGTCTCGAACCCGCTGTTGGGAAACGAGCCATGCAGCAGCTGCCGGTTGCACATGACCACATCGCCGGCGTCGCATACGATCGGCACCGCGCCGTGCAGACGTTCGCTGCCTGACTCCGCGACCAGCTTTTTGATGTCGCGCTTGCCCTGTCGATGACTGCCGGGAAGCACCCAGACTCCGTTCACTGCGGTGCTGCCGTAGACCTGGGCCATGAAATTGAAGCCGTGAATGTCCTCGTTGAAGTCTGTGCTGTCCCAGTGGGTGACGCCGTCCTGATGCCACGATACCGCAGCTCCGATCCCGCCCTCTTTGATGAACAGGGTTTCATTGAACGGCGTGAAGTCGGGGCCATTGATTGATTCTGCGACCCTCAGTAGTTCGGGATGCGCATAGACACGCAGACACGCGTCGGAGAACTGGAGCGAACCGAGCAGCAGGAACGGGACGGTCGCCGGGGCCGTGGGCGCTGCTTCTGGCTCGAACATCTTCACCTCGTGTCTCCCATTGGCGAGTTCAGTCCCGCCAAGCGGGTCGCCGAGCGGCTTTGACCACAGAAGCGTCAGCGCCTTGCAGTCGGTGCCAAGCGCCGGACGGCCTGCCGCGTCCACGGGGCTGTTCTGCTCGACCGGAAACCGGCTGCGCATTGCGGCCAGGTCGCTCTCCAGATCGGCCAGCTCCGCGGATTCGAGGACGCCGGTGAAGACGTAGAATCCGAAACGGGAATAGGCTTCACGGATGTCCTGCGCGAGGCCTCCATCGGGCTCGAATCGAATCGGTCCACGATTCTCGAGTGTCAACGCTCGATTCTGGCCTTCAATCAGATAACGCCGCATCGCAGCGGCGTCGTCGCCGTACCGTGCAGCGCAGGCTTCAATGGAATCAGTGATGTCGCGCATGTTCTCCTCTGTCGTACCTACTCGCAGGGGCGACAACCGAATGGAACGTCCTGCCCCACGGCGTGTTGCAATACTCGTAAGGCGTCTGTCGCGGCTGTCTGTCCGGACGCAGAACTTCCGTCTACATCACAAACGCAGCCGGCGCACCCTGCTGCGCCCACCGCAGCGCTCAGAACATAAAGCGCGTCGGTTGCCGTTACCCGATCGTTTCCGTCCGGGTCGCCACAAAGAGTCCACGAACACTGTGCGCTGCACGAATCGCCCCAGCCCCATTGGCCGGGGCCGGCGTCGCACACTTCGCCAATTTCGACGATTCCGTTGCCGCATTGTGGCCCGCCGGTCGGCAATGTGACGGTGGTCGTCGATGTCATCGGGACCGTCGTCGTCGTACTCAGTGGGCCGTTGGTGAGGGCCAGCAGGAATACGTCGGAATCGGCATAAGAAGATGCGTCGGTGATGAAACGGAACTCGACGGGGTAAACCCCCGTCGCTCCGTCGGCAACCTGCAGCTGCCAGGACGGGTGTACGTGGATCGACGGGACCGTACCGAGAACAACCGATTCGCCCGGCTCATCGAGGATCGTACTTCCGAACTTGACGCTGACTGCGGGATCGATCGCGACTACTTCAAGGCTGACCGTGGTGCCCGGGCTCAATACGAACAGGCCTGGGAGATTTTGATCGGTCCGAATGAAGCCGGGGGTGGTGCTCGTATACAGACAGATGCCCGCCACGCACAAGTTCTCGAAGACCGCAGTCTGGCGCACTGTCGACTGCTGTGTGCTCAGTTCGCCACCTCCGCTCATCTTCGAGAACAGCCAGTAATCGTCCGGGTGCTGGGCATGCGCAACACCGGCGGATGTCAACCAACAGAATGCTGCGATACTGGAGAAGGCCAGCGGCGATGCCGCGCCTGCGAGGCGACGATGAGAGGATCTCACGATTGTGCTCCTTGGCTTCTGAACTCTACCGCCGGGCCGGCGTGTGCACTCGCGTACGCCGGCCCGGCCTGTTTCTCGATACGGAAGTTCTTCCGGCAGTCTTTCCGGCAGTCTTTCCGGAAGTCTTTCCGGCAGTGCCTGCGAATCGTTTGCTATCCTTCGTCGCCGCCTTCACCTGCGCTGTTCTTCAGACACGTGAAGGTCTCGGCAACAGCCTCCTCCCACGAGCACTCCTCATCTTCAGCACAGCTCGCGCCGCCATTCGGCCCACCGACGCAAAGACCGGTCACGGCGGTGTCGCACGTCCCCGCGCCGAGCGCCGTATCGAACAGACCTGCGAGTTCTTCGAGGGCGTTGACGTAGGTGGCTCCGATCATCTCCTCCATGCGGCACGCCCCCATACCGAGGTGCGTGTAGACCTGGCTCTCCGTGAACGGGGTCGACGCATTGCTTAGCGGCCCGCAGCTTTTACCGAGCTTCGCTACCGCCAGGGCCCGCGCCGCATTGAACCGACCGGGGAGTGACTTGTCGTCACTGGTGTCGATCGAACATTTCTTCAGAGCCGCTTTCGTTTTTCCGCTCGCTTCGGCAGCAATCACGCTGTCCATGCACTGACTCATTCGCTTGTAGCGGCCGGACATCAGCTTGCTCTGCTCCGCCGCGACCGCCTTGAGGCACTTGGGGTCAGACTCGCCACTGGACAGCAGCCCGTTGCTCAGGGTCAGCGTTGCGATGTTGCTGTCGGCGTAAACCCCGCCCGCGTCGTAAAGGCGGAAGGAGAAGCGCCCCTCTGCAAATGTGGTGTTGTCCGGGGTATCGAGCACGACCTGGAAGGTGGCGTGCTCGTGCAAGCCCGAGGCCTCGGGGTCAGGGCTGTCGTGCGTACCGATCACCGCACTGGATCCAACCGTGGTCAGCGGCGTGGCACCCACCAGAATGCTCACGTTCGGGTCTTTGTCGGTGATTCTCATGCCCACCGCGGTGTTCAAATCGAGCTCGAAGATGCCTTCGAGCGGGTCATCGAGGCTCGGTATGAAGCCGGGGTCTACTGAACTGAACAGGCCTGCGAAGCCGGTGTCGGTCACACGCACGCTCGGAATCTCGTCAAAGGGGTAGTCCAGAACGAGCGCTCCGGAGCCATCGCCATCGGCGCCGATCAGCATGTCTGTATGATCGTCATGCTGAGCGAGCGCAGTCGCGTATTGTGCCAGCAAAAAGCAGAATGTGAGTGTAGCCATGCGCAGCCCGGCCCGCGCCGAGCCGTTGTGAATGTGATCGCCGTTCATTGTTTATCTCCTCATACGCTGCGGGTTTCCGCAGCCGAAAGCTGTCGAAATTCAAAGTCGAACTCGGGGGTGAATCTCGGTCACTTCCGATGAGGAGGGCCTCTGGGCTCGGCGGAACCTTCGAGCCGGGTTTCAATGACCTCGCATGTTTCAGTTGCTGCGAGGCTAACAACGGGAAATCGAAGCGGAGCACTGCTGTCCGGGGGAAGAGAGACGATCGTCTGGCCGTGCAGGCAGACCGTGCATGTTTCCTCATCGGCCGCATGTGAATGGGTATGCGCTGGCGCCAGGCAGGCACCAGCGAGCAGAACCGCACCCAGGACGGTGATCGCGCGGCGCTTCAGCCGCCCGTACCGATGCGCGTCGCCGGTTTTAGAACCAATCCTCATTGGTCAGTAGCGGCCTACGGTATCGACTGTCCAACGGTGAGCGTGATTCCGAACGGGGCGGACTCGGCGTACTGCTGGCTCGATGTCGTCATGCGGAAGCCGATAAAGTACTCACCGGTCGGCGGTACTCCGCCCGGGAGTGTCAGTTGCCATTCTCCGTGGGCATGCAGGCCCTCGAGGGCAACGCCGATGACCACCGTGTCGCCGGGCTGGCTGAGTCGGGTCCCGTTCATGAAAAAGCTGGTCCCCGAATCGTTCGACGTAAGCTCGATCGACACCGGAGTGCCCGCGGCCAGCGGGAACAGGCCGTTCTGCGTGTCCGCCTCGAGCAGCGCGTCGAACCCCGGCTCCTCGCTGCTGTAGAGTACGAATCCACCCTCGCAGTCATCGCCCGTACCGCCGATGCAGGTGTTGAAGAAGACCTCGACAGGATCTGATGCGTCATAGTCCACGAGGATCTGTCCGGTGCCGTTACCGGATGCCGCGATCTCAATGTCTCCATGGTCTTCACCGAACCCGGGCGGTGCGCTGCCGGCTCCGCAACCCGTGCTGAGTGTGGTTGCGACCAGGGCTATCGTCAGCAGGGCCGTTTTCAAATCCGGAAGGCTGATGATCTTTCGTGGATCCTGGTACATCGCTGACTCTCTCTCTTCTGTCACCGCGCGGGGCGTTGCCGGGCGGTTCTACGCGCGACGAACGAACGTGCTTCTCGCAGGCTGCACGCAACGTCGTAGCGACTCGACATGGGGGCGTCGCTAGAAGTCTCTGCGTTTGTGCTGCAGGCGGACGTGAAGGCAGGGCCGGAAGCGACTCCGCCGATTTCCCGCCTCCGTGGTCAGAGAGAGGCTGGTGGACCGCGCGTCGTGGGTTCCGGGCGAGAAATGTGACGCGGACGGATCGCCGAGGGGGAATCAGCGCGCCCGATCAGCGGCAGACTGTCGCTGACAATAAGAGGCTGGTCGCCGATCGCGTGCGATGCGCTCTCCGCGGTCAGGCAGATCGTGCATTCTGCGGCTGTTTCCTGCTCGTGGTGCCCGTGCGCAAGGCCGTGGGCAGACGCGGACAGAACTCCAAGAACGACCGCGACAGCGCAAATCGTGCGCAATGGGCGTCGACGCGTCATGAAACTGCTTTGCACTGCCCTGTAGTCCATGTCAACTCTTTTGATGTCCGGTTTCGGCTGAGTTGACCGCCGGTAGGCGGGGTGGTAGCTCTGAAACATCCACTGATGCGTTGCTTTATCGAACGAAATCTCGTTGCCGTGCCGACTCTTGCGTCGGCCGCCCTCGCGCTCGCGCTGCAGATCGCCGCGCCGATCGTGACCGTGGTGCATCAGGCCGAGCACAACGCGGACGGCCGGTCGCTGACCGAATGTGCGGATCGGAGTAACGCCGAAGTCTGTACTGGCTACGAGGCACGATTTGATCTGCCGTCGGTCGAGCACGCTGAAGACAGCGGCTGCGCTCTTTGTTCCGCCGCTGCGAACGCGAAACCTTTCGTTCCCCAGCGTAGCGTCGCGGGGAACGACTTCCTCGAGGCCGACCGTCGTATCCACGACACGACCCACGGCCCGCGGCCGCTTGCGACGCTCTCCCTCGCAGCGCCACGCGCACCTCCGATAGCCTGAAACGATAGCCGAGGCCTGCGGCGCACGGGGTGAACCGCCCTGCGCGCACTTCATGGACAGCGGTAAGGGCTCGCCTACTGGAAGGCGAGCGAGGGTGGTCGGATGCGACGAAATCGCGCCGACGCGTGGACGTGCATTGTCGCGGCTGCGCTGGTCGGCATCACAATGACAGCAGTGGTTCCTCGCGCTGCCGTGGCGCAGGCGACGGGTGCGGATCAGGAACTGGAAGCGCTGCGCAGCCAGCTGGACGGCCTGAAGGCTCGCGACGAGGAGAACCGTCGCGAGCTCGAGAGACTGCGCGAACGCGACGAAGAGAACCGGAAGAAGATCGACAAGCTGAGTGCCGCGCTCGAGGTGCTCATGCACGAGCGGGAGCAGGATCGCGACGCGGCTGCGTCAACCCCGGCCGGCGCGGGCGGTTCGGTCGTGATCGCGGGGCCATCCGCGCAGCCCGATCAGGCTGCGGCAACTTCCCCGGAGGACGCCCTCGCCGCAGCGCTTCGCGAGGTCGAGACACCGGGCCAGGCCGCGCTCGGTATGCCGACACAACAGCAGGGAATTCTGTGGGGGCGACAGGTCGGCAACGCGCAGCTGCAACTCATCGACCTTTCCGCTGATCTTCTGTTCGCCGCAGGCGGCTCGACGGTTGGGGATGCCGATCTCGAGATTCTCGAAGGCGGTGGCCACGATCCGAGACGCAACGGCTTCACGCTGCAGGGAACCGAGATCGGCATGTCCGGCGCGGTTGATCCGTACTTCCGCGCGGACATCTTCATCAACGCGTTCCTCGAGGGGATCGAACTCGAGGAGGCATTCCTGACCACGTTGTCCTTGCCGTGGCAGTTGCAGCTCGAGGCCGGTCTGTTCCTTACCGAGTTCGGGGTCATCAATCCGCGTCACGCGCACCAGTGGCAGTGGATGGACCAGCCCGTCATCAATACGCGGCTGTTCGGTCCGGAGGGAATGCGATCGGAGGGATTCCGGCTCGGATGGATCACGCCGCTGAAGTGGCCGTCCGAAATCATGTTCGGCATCCAGAACGCCAACCGTGATTCGTTCACGAGGAGCTTCGTGTCAGGCGACCCGGTTGGCAACCGGCCGGACGTCGGACGCGATGTCCAGGACCCGCTCGACCTGGCGTATCTGGTGCGATGGGAGAACTCCTGGCAGAACGGCCCCGCATGGACGAGTGTGCTGGGGCTTTCGGGCCTGTTCGGGCCCAACGACACCGGCCCGAACGGTCGAACGTGGATCTACGGTCTCGACTACCGGTTGAAGTGGGTTCCACAGAATAACTTCCGCGGTTACCCGTTCTTCCTGTGGCAGACCGAACTGATGAAGCGTGACTACACTGCGGACTGGTTCATCGCCGGGACCGAGGTTTCGGGCGGCGGTGGCGAAGGTGGTGGAATCTGCCACGGCGGTCACTGCCACGGTGGCGGTGGCGAGACGGACGAAGACGACCAGGAGTACCCGGATGATCTGCCGGCCGACATCCTTCGCGACTGGGGCGGCTATACGCAGGGAATCTGGGGGTTCCGTCTGAACTGGTCCGCGGGCTTGCGGCTGGAGTACGCCAACGGTTCGGGCGACAGCGTCGGAATCGACGGAAGCCTGATCAGCCCCCAACTCGACACGAGCCGCGGTGAACGTTGGAGAGTCTCGCCACTGTTGACGTGGTGGCCAACGCACTTCTCGCGTCTGAGGTTGCAGTACAACTACGATCGCGCGCCCTTCCTGCCGTCTGCCGGTGCCCACACCGTCTGGATGGGGATGGAGGTCGTGTTCGGCGCGCATCCTGCGCATGACTACTGATCGCCCGGAGTAGAAGAATCGTGAAGAACAAAATCCTGGACAATCTGAACGCGGCCTGCCGGGTCGCTCTTTCGGTGGCGATCCGTGGCGTGCTGGGTCTCGCGCTGGGTCTCGCGCATGCCGACCGCGCGCACGCGGACTCTGAGAAGCTCGCGGTCTTCACGACGATTCCCGACTGGGCATCCCTCGCCGCAGAAATCGGCGGCGACGAGGTCGAGACGTCGAGCATGGTGTTCGGACGCGAGGACCCGCATTTCAGTGAAGCGCGTCCATCGTTTGTGAAGAAGCTCTCGCAGGCCGATGTTTTCATCTCGACGGGATTGGAGATGGAGGTCGGTTATCTCGGGCCCATGCTGACCAACGCGCGAAACCCGCGAGTGATGTTCGGCCAGCCGGGCAATCTTGTGGCCGCCTCCGCGGTCACGCCTCTGCGACCGCAGGGGAATATCGTCATCACGCGAGCGATGGGCGATATCCACGCGGCAGGCAATCCGCACTTCAATCTCGACCCACTCAGCGGGTTGGCCGTCGCGCGGTTGATTCGTGATCGCTTCTCACAGCTGCGGCCTGCCAAGGCCGACTACTTCGCGGAGCGCTACACCCGGTTCGAGCAACGCATGGGCGAGGAGCTGGTGGGGAAGGCGCTGAACGACAAATACAACGGGGCAAAACTCGCTGAGCTGACACGAAGCGGACGGCTCGAATCGTTTCTGAAAAGTCAGGGGGATTTTGAGCTGCTGGCGGGCTGGCTCGGGCAGATGGCGCCATACCGGGGCACGAAAGTCGTCGATGATCACCCGATGTGGCAGTACTTCGCGCAGATCATGGGGATAGAGGTTGTCGGCAATCTCGAGCGGGTTCCAGGTGTCCAGCCGAGCACATCACACATGAAGATGATCATCGATATGATGCGCGCGCAGGATATCGACATTCTGATCAAGTCGCCTTACTACGACCCGCGTTTCTCACGCTTTGTGCAGGAGGAGACCGGAGCGACGCTCGTGGAGCTTGCGCATCAGGTCGGCTCGATGGAAGGCGCGGATGACTACATCTCCATGATGGATGTAAACGTCCGCAATCTTTCCGCAGCGCTCAGCGCGAAGGACTGAAAGAGGTCGCTTGAAGGGCCGCGGGTCAGCGTGGGCGGCTGTTGCGCTGTGCGCGGCTTCGGGGTTCGCGGCGCTCGCCTACGAGATCGTCTGGCTCAAGCAGCTCGCGCTGCTGTTCGGCAGCACGGTCTACGCGACCGGTGCTACCCTCGCGATCTTCTTTCTCGGCATGGCGATCGGCAGTCGCGCTGCGGCCGGTCGTGCCGCATCGAGCACCGACCCCTTACGGGTCTATGGCCTGCTCGAGCTCGCCGTCGCCGCAGCTGCGGCATCCTGGTTCGTTGTTGCGCCGACCTATCGTGCGCTGGCGCCGGGAGCGTTCGCGGTGCTCGGTGACACCGCATGGGCGCTGGCGCCTGTGAAGTTGATAACAGCGGCGGCGATCCTGCTGCCCCCCGCGGTGCTCATGGGCGCGACGTTGCCTGTGCTCACGCAGTTCGTCGTTCGGGAGCGTGGCCGTTTCGCGCGTGAAGCCAGCCTTCTGTACGCGGCAAATACGCTCGGCGGTGCGAGCGGTGCGCTGGCAGCGGCGTTTTTTCTGCTGCCCGTGTTGGGCGTCCGGATGACGTACCTGACCGCCATGGGTGTCAGCGCGACGGTCGGGCTCGCTGCCTTGCTTGTGGCATGGGCGAGCAGAACTCCGGAACTCGAGGTTCGCAAGTTTCGCGAGTTTCGCGAGGTTGCGATCGATGCGGCGACGGAGGAGACAGCCGGAGCGCTGCCGGTCCCGGCCGAGACCCGGTCGATCACGTCTTTTCTCGCGGTGGGCTCGGGTGTCCTGGCGCTCGCGCTCGAGGTCGTCTGGACGCGGATGTTCGCGCAGGTGCTGCACAACTCCGTGTACTCCTATACCGCGGTTCTTGTCGTTTTCCTCGCCGCATTGGCCCTCGGCGCGATGCTCGCTCATGTGCTCTCGCGGCGCTCGATACAACCGGAGCGAACGCTGAGACGATTGCTGGTTCTGAGCGCTATTGGAGTGGCAGCCAGTCCTTTTTTCTTCCAGTGGATCACCGGTGGACTCGACTACCTTGCACGAGGCGCCGGATGGACGACGTACGTGGCCGCCGTGCTCATGACGGCGGCCGCGGTATTGCTGGTGCCCGGGGTCCTGGTCGGCACAATCTTTCCGTACTCTCTCAAGCTCGCGGAGGCGCGTCTGCGGGTGGTCGGCGAGACGCTGGGGCGGCTGGCGGCACTCAATACGGTCGGGTCGGTTGCGGGGTCGTTGGGGGCGGGCTTCGTGCTGATTCCGG
>CAXQPB010000106.1:0-14236 GCA_964225545.1 Candidatus Nitrosopumilus sp.
ACAGCATCAGCGGCGCGGCGGCGAATGGACAGGGCAGGAACCGCCGTTCGGAGTTGGGCGCTGGAACAGGTGCTCTTCATGTTTTTACGTGGCCCCGCTTTCAAGACGGCTGTCTGGTGACCTCGGCCTCATGGTTTAAGTAGTGCGAAGGTGGTTTCGATACAACTTTCGATTTCCTTGCGAGATGTACCTGAGCGCACAAGAGTCAAGAGGTGGCGCATCGAGTTCAGTGTGAACTCGACAAGGATCTCGACAGGGAGATTCCGCACCTGGCCGGCACGAGCCGCGTTCTCCATCGCATTGCGGAACGTGGCTCGGACGTCGGCCATGGTCACCTCGACGACACCCGCCACCTGCGTATCGACGCGGCCTCGCTCCAACGCCGAAGCGCAAGCGAAGCATCTTTTGAGTGGACCTCGGTAGGCGATGCCCAGGTTCACGCGCAGGTGTGATTCGATGGCGCGAAGGTCGGCGTCGGGGGCGCGAAGTTTTTCCAGTTGCTTGCGGTTGAGGAAATCTCGATAGAACGCGAGCGCGGCAACGAAGATCGCGTCCTTGTTACCGAACTCCGTATACCAGCCGTAACGTGCAACACGGGTGGCTTCGACAAGGTCGGCGATACTCGTATCGTTGTATCCCTCGCGCCAGAAGACCCCCATAGCGCTGGCTAGAGTCTGATCGCGATCGAATTCGCTATGTCTTGCCACCCGATCAGAATCGCTGTCCTGAAAAACCCGGTCAAGTGACTGAGTTCACCGCTTTCGCTGCTAGAGCAATACATCACTGGTCATGAGAAACGCATCGCGAATCGTTCACGGCGAACGGGCGGCCGCAGAGATTCGCGACTTCGGCATTCGCAGGCCTGATCTCCCGCGAGGACACACAAGTCTGAGGATCGTTTTCATGCCGCCGGAGAGTGGAAAACCCTACCGTTGCCTCAGTCTCAGTTGCGGGCCGCGAATGTTGCTCGAAACCGTAATGCGTCAACCGACTCGAGAACGCGCTAAATATTTGTGGTCAGCGGCCAAGTTGTCCAGAATATTCTATTCAGCCTGCGCCCTCGTAATCGCGGGGCCGTTCGAGGTGAATCGTGAAAAGTATCGTCAAGGCGGGCCTCAAGTTGATGCGCCCCGAGTACCTACGCGGCGTCATGCGGGCGGCCGTGAGTCCGCGAGACCGAGTAAGGACGTTTACCGTGCGAGGTAAACCACTGCGGGTTCGCCCCCCATCGTTCGTTGCCCAGTACAAGGAAATACTTCTCGAGAGAGAGTATGACTTCCAGACGAACAACTCGGCGCCTCGGATCTTGGATATCGGCGCTAACGTCGGTTTCAGCTGTTTGTTCTTCAAGAGTGTTTACCCCGATGCGCGCATCGAAGCGTTCGAGGCTGACCCCGAGATCTATTCTATTCTGCAAAAGAATCTCGCCGACGCGGGAATCTGCGATGTTGAGGTTCATAACCAAGCCGTGTGGGTTGAGAATACGAGGCTAACCTTTCAGGCGAATGGCCTCGGCGGCGGCAGACTCTCTGCAGAGCAAGGGGCGACCTCGATGTCGGTAGATGCGATCGACTTGAAGGGATGGCTGCGAAACAAAACGTTCGACTTGATCAAGATGGACATCGAGGGAGCCGAGAATTCGGTGATTCCTCATTGTATTGAGGAGATTGCTCGCTCACCACGCTTTATTTTCGAGTATCATTCAACCACGGGTGAGCAGCAGAGGCTGGGTGATCTCCTAACGATGCTTCGCGACCATGGCTACCGCGTGTACCTGAAGACCTGCAATCCGGCCTCATCCCCGTTGCGGGAGATTGAACAGAGGCGTGGCCCGGGCTTCGACAATCTACTCAACGTATTCGCGGAACGTCTCGACGACATCGCTGGCGAGGTGGGAGTTCGGTCACGACAAGGGGCTGAGTAAGCCCTTCTGAGGATCGTGTCTGCGTCCTCGCCTTGTGGTTTTTTTGTCAAGGCGCAGCGCGGAGGAGCGATGCCTGTCGCATCGCGGCAACAATCCGCTCTACCGAATCGTCGGTTGTCTCACGGTCGGTGTGGACTTCCACATCGTATACCAGTCCATGTTCGGGGCAGAGCTCGTCGCTGCGTCGGGCCAGCCCCAGCGGACGGCCTTCGAGCGCACCATCGGCGCGGGAGGACTCGCGACGCTCCAGTTCTTCGAGTGAACAGTGGACGCCTACGTTGAATGTGCGTGACGACACGTCGCGCAGAATCTCTGCCAGCTCGTCGTACCAGTCCTGATCCTGGAGGAAGTGGTCGATGATCAGGTTGTTGCCGAGGGCCAGCTGTACCCCCCATCCCTGGTGCAACCCGCGAAGGACGCGTCGTCCGTAGGCGTTGAAAACAAGGCGCAGCCGGGGGCCCCCGCCGTGCCGTCCGCTGGTTTGGCTCTGGTCGACGTACTCCCATGCCGAGCGTCCGTCCTGGGATTCCCGCGAGACAAGACGCTCGAGGTCGCCTCCCTGAAGTTCGACGAAGACTCTGGGGTAGAGTACCTCGGAGAACATCGCTACACAGTCGTCGAAGGCGACTTGAAGGAAAGCGCTCTCGGCCTCTCCGTGCCCAAGTGTCGTCAGTCGAGCCTGCAGAGCCCGGCAAAGTGTCGACTTCCCTGAGGAACTCGGTCCGTTGACCAAAACGGCAAGCGGTGCTGTCGCGTTCATGCGCTCTGTACGCGATGATAACGAACGCTACGTCAAGACGCCTCGCTCGCGTCGCAGGGTCGCGGCCGGATCCGCTCAGTTCTTTGCGGAGAATTTGCCTCCGAGTGGGTCGTTCTTCTTGAACGGCGGTGCGAAGGTGGCCTCCATGCAGATTCCGGCCGAGGTTGAGATCTGCGCGAGCACCGGTCCCGATTCAGACAAAGGAAGCTGCGGCGACGCGACGTTCCGTGCGCCGATCTTGATCTGTGCCCGGGCGATACCGGCCGCGCCTGCGCGGAGCGCAAGGCCCTTCACGCCGAAACGGTTTCCGGTCTTGTTCTTGTACTTGCACTGCTCTTTTCCCGGTGTGTCCTTGCACTTCCAGAGCGGTGAACCGGGTGTGACATCTACACCGAAGACGAGTCCCTCGGCGTCGTACAGGCAGAATGTCACATCGTCGAGGCCGTCGAGATCGCCCATTCCGGAGCTGGCAACTCCAGCGGCGGGGACGAGCGTGGCTTTGATCTGGTCTTTGGCGTTTTGCGGATCACTGAGTGCTTTCGCGTCGCCGTCCTTGATCGCCAGGCTGGATGCCGCGTCCGCGGCGGCTGTACAGGTGTTGTATGGAACAAGCGGACAGCTCCCTCGCATGACGCATGGTGTGCAACCCGCACCGCCATCGCACAGCTCGCCTGTGTCGAGGAGTCCGTTCCCACACACCGGTGTCCGTACCATGATCTCGTTGCTGATCAGTCCGCCGGGGTTGACGACCTGCAGCGTGTGCTCTGTCGTCGCAGCCAGCGGCGCCGGCATTTCGTCGAGCGTGATCCGGACGCGTTGCTCGTCGCAGCTCGCAAGCGAGCCGCCGTTTTCACAGCTCAGGCTGGCACCAACGGCTCCGCCGTCGATGAGCACGGTCGCGGTCTCGTCGAAATGGCGTCCAAAAACCGACACGACCGTATCGTCTGTCAAAGTCGGCATCCGCTGAAGGGGGATGCGGTCCATCGGCCTGTCCGGCTGAAAAGTTGACCTGTTGTTGACCTCCAGCCACAGATGCGGCTGGGGATGATCGAGGCCGGTGCTGGTTCCCAACCTTGCCGTCACGGTTACGACGTGTTCCCCGTTGAGAGCGCCCTCGAGCAGCGCGGCGCTCGACATATCGATCCCGGCAGAACCCTCGCGCGTCATGTACCGCCCCCCGTCGTAGGCGAGTATCAACTCGGAAGAGCCATCCAGACGGATTCCGTCGGCGTGGAGGTTGACCACGCCGTCGTCGTCGGCCTCTTCGAGGCGTGCGAGCAAGGTCAAAGTGTCCTGCGATGCAGCCGTGTCCTGATTGAGCGTGACCTGCTTGCCATAGGTAGCAGAAAATCCGACGGACCCTTCGTCGAAAAACTGGAAGAAGGCGAACGGGCCGGCACCTGAGCTGGCGCGGTTGTCGAGAGGAATGGCCTCGGTACCGAAGGTCGCGCCCCAGGCGAAAAGCTCATCGGGGCCGTCGTTCGGATCATGCACTACCTCGTTGAGCTGGGTCCCGCGGCTCTGGACTGCCCACGGGTTGGCTCGCCCGCTCGGTGTGAGAAGCCAGCGATCCGTGACTCCACGGAAGGTCGGTGCGTCGAAGCCGCTTCCCGGGGTGTTTGTTCCCTCCCACAGCGGAAGCTTGTGACATGCTCCGAACCGGCTGCAACCACGTTCCCGGTCGGCCTCGTCGTAGCCGATCAGGAAATTGTGGAAGCCCTCTTGCGCGAGGCTTGTAAGCTGATCGTCCAGGCGCCGCGACCTCGCAGGCGGGAAGGACACGCTCATCAGGAATTTAGCCATCGAGTCGCGGCGATGCTCGTCGAAAGCACCAGCCAATCCCAGTTCGTTTTCACCTGTCGGGCAGCCCGTTTGATCACACATGGTGCCGCTCTGCCCGCCGTCGACGAGGTCACGGAAACAGCTGAGCTCGTCGCTGCAGTTGGGGGGAACATCATTTTCCCCGCTCAGGATCTCGTCAAAGCCGCCGTTGACCTCTCCGTTGATCCCGCCGTACGGGTCCCCGACCACACCGTCCCAGTGCAGCGGTTCTGTAAAACGAAGGCCTCGTATCGGCATCGTGGATCGCGGTTGGACCTGGTCGCAGCCTTCGGTCTGACAGCGGGCACCAAGATTCCACAGGAGGTGGTCGGTGTTGCCGTCCGGGTGGCAGCTGGAACATGCGAATGTGCCGGTTGTCGAACCCGCTGCGTCGTTGAATGCAATCCGGCCGTCCCTGATGTCCGGATCGGTTGGATCCACGAGCGGGATCTCGAGTTGATGAACCGGTGAGGTCGGCGTCGACACATCGACCACGGATACGCTGTTGGCGAGTGCGTTGAAGACATAGGCCGTCTGCGGTGCGCCGCTCCCGCATGGCCTCGAAGTTCTCGCGTGAGTACAGCGCTCCTGCACCGGCACGCCACGGAACGAACAGGTCTGCGACGATCACGTCGAAGCGCTCCGATGTATGGCGCCAGAAGTTGCGCGCGTCGTCGATCACGACGGTTGTCCGCGGGTCAGCGTAAACGCCCCGATTGAAGTCGGCGAAGAACTCTCGCCCGGCTTGGGCTACCGCGGGCATGATCTCGACAAGATGAATTGTATCAACGTCGTGAGCGATCGCTGCACCGGCTGTAATGCCGGTGGCGGTTCCGACGAACGCCACGCGCTCGGGGCGACCGTGAATCAGCAGGGGCAGGTGCCCCTGCCGCTCCTCGTGGACACGCTCGGCGCTTCCGCCCAGCGCATAGTGGTTGTCGACGCGGATCAAACGTTCGCCGTCCCGCTCGACGACCGCTACGACGCCCGACGCGCCGCTGCGTTCGAACAGAACGCGCTCGTCGCCAGCCGTGCGGGTGAGTGGAAGGGTATTCGGGCCGGCAGTGATGAGTACCGCGACCACACCCGTGATCGCCGCTGCTGCAGGTGGCCATTGC
This sequence comes from Candidatus Nitrosopumilus sp., assembly GCA_964225545.1. Classification (GTDB taxonomy): domain Bacteria; phylum Desulfobacterota; class Binatia; order UBA1149; family SPBQ01; genus SPBQ01. The sequence goes on from CAXQPB010000106.1 coordinate 5,624, forward strand.
GTCCGCTCAGCCGCGCCGGACCCGCTGGACTCGCCGGACGCGAGGATCAGAACGAATGTTCCCAGCACACAGAGTCCGGCGGGTACGAGGAAGCCGCCCCACGGACCCAGCGCAGGGAGTATGATGAAGGGCGCCGTCACCCCCCCGGCGATCGCGCCGACCGTGTTCGCTGCTGAAAGCAGTCCGATTCGCGCGCCCGCCTCGCCAGCGCCGATCGTTTCAGGGGGTGCGTCACGGTGGTGCGTGCCGGTCTCGCCGGCATAGGCCAGCGTCGCCGGCCAGATACAGGCCGCTGCGAGCAGCGCCGGACCTGCCGAGACCAAAACGGTCATGACAACCGCCGGACCGTAGGCGCCGCCGAACCGCTCGGCGTCAACGTAGGCCAGGCCGCCGGTAACGCGGTGAAGCCAGGTCGGCAGCATCGCGAAGGCGACCGCGCTCGTCGCCAGCGCCCAGCCAGCGATCGATCGCCCGCTTCCGATTCCGCTGGACCGAAGTGCTGAGACCGCGAAGGCACCGAGTGCGAGACAGCCGAGCAGAGTCATCAGCACCGCACCGAATGCGATGACCGACTGATTGACAATCTGCGCTATGGCGTGGACGAGCAGCACCTGCGAGCAGAGCGCGACGAAACCGGAGAGCGCGGAGAGGACAACCGCCTCGGGCGCGAGAGACGAGGTGCTCGGTGGCGGGGATGAGATTGACGATATTGTCGTGGCGTCTTGTGCCAGTGGAGTCGTATCCGTCGCTGACTCTTCTTCGCGTTCGGCGTCTTTGCCGGCCAGCGCCCACGCGCCTGCTGCTGCCGCAAGGGCGAACCCGATCCCCACTGCGTAGGTTCCGTCAACCCCGAGCAGCGGAGGGGCCCACCACGTGGCGAGTGCAACACCCACGACGGCGCCGCCGGCGTTGACACTGTAGAGCGCGGTGCCCCGACTTCCGATGGCTCGTGGCGCATCGAGGCAGGCCGAGGCAATCAGCGGAAACGTCGCGCCGTACGCGACTGCAGCCGGCAGCACGACCAGCAGCGCGGACACAAAGCGAACGGTGATGAGCGCGACGCGGCTGTCGGCAAGCGATGCATATACCGCCGTGAGGGCGGCCGAAGCGATGGCGAGCAAGGACGGCGTGGCGATCGCTCCAGCCGCTGCGAGCATCTCGACCCACGCGTACAGTCGCAAGGCGTGCTTTGGACCGCGAACCCCGCGTGCGACGCGTGCGCCGAGCCAGGCGCCGAGAGCGCTGCCGGCAAAGTACGCGGTCGTGGCTGCAGCAGCAGCCGGGGCCGTGGCGCCCAGCCAGTCGCGCAGCCAGCGCATCCAGACGGTTTCAACGACGAGCGCGCCGGCGCCCGAGATGGCGAACAGCAACAGCAGCGCTGTGAACCCCCGCCGGGGCATTGTTGAGTGCCCACGACGTTGCACGGCAGAATTGTAATGCATCGCGTTGCCTGGAGATACCGGTCAGGCCCTTGACCTGAGATCGACTCTATTGTGAGGTTCTCAGCATGAAATTGCTGCTGCCACTGCTCATTGTGCTCGCCGCCGGGTTTGCAGAAGCCGGTCCGCGCGACTGCCCTCCACCTGATCTGCCGCCGGGGATCGATGCGAACTCGGCGCGGATTCGCTATACCCGCGATTGTCTTCCCTACGTACGAACGCCGCGACGCGAGTTCTTCGGTCTTCGGCAGGCCGGCTTCGACTACCCCGCGCATCGTGTCCGGGTGGACGGGATGCGCATGCGCTACATCGACGAAGGGCCGCGTGACGGCGAGGTCGTGCTGCTTCTTCATGGACAGCCGTCGTACGGGTACCTGTATCGCCGAATGATTCCGATTCTCCTCGAGGCGGGGCTTCGCGTCATCGTTCCCGACTTGATCGGCGCGGGGCGCAGTGACAAGCCCGTGGAGTTTTCCCGCTACAGCTTCCTGCAGCATGTCGACTGGATGGAAGAGTTCCTCGACCGGGTTCCGGCGAGTCGGCGCGGCGGCCCGCGACGCAAGCTGAGTGACGTGACACTGTTCTGTCAGGATTGGGGATCCTTGATCGGTTTGCGAGTCGTGGGCAATCAGCCGGAGCGCTTCTCTCGCGTTGTGCTCGCAAACGGAAACCTGCCTGTTGTACCTTTCGAGATTACGCTCGTGCCGATGCCTGACCCTCCGCTCGAAGATCCGACTGCGCCGAGTCCCTTCACTGGGACCTGCGACTTGCCCGGGCTCGGTTGTTTCGGTCGTTGGGCCGAATGGGCACTCGTGAACCCGGAGTTCCAGGCGAGCGACGTCGTCGAATTCGGTTCCGAGATCACTCTGACCGATCAGGAGGCCGCCGCCTACGATGCTCCTTTCCCTGACCGCATCTACATGGCAGGCATTCGCGTCTGGCCATCGCTGATCAACACGCTGGGCGAATCGCCGACCAACGTCGCGGCGCGAGAGGTATTCGACAACTTCGACAAACCGTTCTTGACGCTTTTCGGACGTCTTGACCCGGTGCTCGGCAGCGAGCAGACCCAGGCCGCGATGCGCGACACCGTACCGGGAGCGGTCGGACAACCCCACCATGCCTACCCGGACGCGAACCATTTCATCCAGGAGGACAAGGGAGAGGACCTTGCTCACCGGATGGTGGATTTCATCGCGAACAATCCCCGCTGAGCGAGCCGGCCGGCGCGCGCTGCGGCGGCGTCTTCAGCGGCAGTTGAGCGTGTTCCCGCTTCCGGAGAGTACGCACGGCGGGACCGGCCCGCTCCATACGTCGTCGCCGATCGCGAGCGTGATCTCGATGGCGCTCAGGCCGGTGATCGCCAGCCCATCCATATCTCTGGCCTTGGCCTTGAGCTTGAACAGCGTGCCGGGCCGGCCGATGGTCAGAGAAGACAGGCCCTGCGGGTGCGGCGAGGACTTCGCCTTCCACTTGTACGCCCTGCCGGACTGCTTCCAGTCCGGATCACCGGGAGGGATCGTCCACGTCACGCTGAGGCCGCCGGGTTCACCGCTCTCGATCGAGAGCCCCTCGACGACCGGGTCGAAGCTCGCCGCGGTCGCGTCGATCTCATTGCTTGTCAGGTTCGCCTTCTGCTCACCGGCCGGCTTGGTCAGCCGGCTGACCTTCAGCGAGCGCACCGGCAGCTCGCCTGCCGCGAGGAAATCGATCATGAGGGCGGCGATCTCCTCGCCTTTGTCTTCCTGGAGAAAGTGTCCGGCGTCCTCGATGATGACGTGCGGCTGGCCGTCCGCACCCGGTACGTGCTGGATGAAGCGCAGCTCGCCACCCCAGGTGATCGAATCGCCGTCGCTGAACGTCGTCAGGAACGGCTTTGTCCAGCTTTGCAGGACTGTCCATGCTGCCTGATTCTCGGAAAACTCCGACCCGACCAGTGTCGGAAACACACGGGCACCTGCGAGGTAGGTCTCGTCTTCATCGGGGAACGGCGCGCGATACCCTTCGACGACGTCGGCCGGCATTGCCGTCGCTGTACCGCCCTGGATGATCAGACCCGTATCGAAGACCGCGACGGTCTGGGAGTATTCGAGCCACTCGGCGAATGTCGGGCCCTCCGGCTTGGGGTGACTCGGCGGGCCGATCGTCACCGGCGGGCTGCCTGAGAGGCTCGTGTTGCCCGCGATCACGGCGCTGAACCGCTCCGGGTAAAGCGCGACGAGGCGCAGGCCGATCAGGCCGCCCCAATCCTGGCAGAACAGCGTGGTCTCCTGCAGGTCGAGCGCGAGCAACAGCTCCGAGATCCAGTTGACGTGACGGGTGTGGGTGTAGTCGGTGCGCGCGGTGGGCTTGTCCGAGCGGCCGAAGCCGATCAGGTCGGGGGCGATCACCCGATAGCCCGCAGCGGCGAGCGGCGGGAACAACTTACGATACAGAAACGACCACGACGGCTCGCCGTGCAGCAACAGGATCGGCCGGCCGCCGGCCGGTCCCTCGTCCAGGTAGTGGAGCCGCAGGTCGCCGTCGACCGTCAGGTAGTTCGGCTCGAAGAGGTAGTCGGGCAGATTCTCGAACTGTGTATCCGGCGTGCGCACGAACGGAATCGGATCGAGCGCCGCCGCCGGCGTCGCGCAGAGCACAGAGAGAAAGATGAGGACACGGGCAGCGACGATCATTCGCATGTTCAATCACGATTCATGGGGGCGTTGCCAGCACGTTTCCATCGCGAAGCGCGAAACGCGAAGCATATTGCTGCGCTGCCGTGCGCCCCGGCGCTATCGGCTCCTCTCGGACAGGGCGCGCGCGACGTCTCCGGCCGGCCATGGCTGGTGGTCCACATAATCGCGAATCGTTGTTTCGCCCGCGGCGACTTCACCGCCTGCGGCATCGAGGACCCGCCAGCACATGGTCGGTCCGAACAGCGGCTGCGATTCCACCGAGATCACGCGCAGCTCCCCTTCCTCGAAACCGCAGATCGGCTGGATCGCGCGCAGCAGCTGCGCCCCGTTGAGGTGTCCGTCGCCGAAGTTCCATCCGAGGATCGTGCCGCCCATCACCTCGCCGTCAATCCAGTCGTACTCTTCGATGTCGTCGACCGCGACAGGAAGCGCTTCGAGCAGCGGCCGACCTTCGAGATGGAGAAGACGATTGGGCAGCATCATCGCCTTCGCGTATTCGAGTGTGGCCGCATCGGGCACGAGGTCGGCGAGCTGTTCGAAGACCGGTGCGCCGGCTTTCTTCAGTTTGACCAGCTTGTCAATGCAGCCGTTCTTTCTGAACAGCCAGATGTTGTAGGCCCAGTTGCCCGCGTAGTAGCGCATCGACGGCAGGAAAGAGACGCGTGCCGGCACCAGGTTGCCGTACAGCGGCACCACCGCCAGTGAGAACAGCATCGCGGCGAGCAGCAGCGGTTGCTGCGTCATCTCGAGAATCGACGCGTCGGGGTGGAACCAGAACAGTGTCCAGCCTCCGTAGATCATCAGAATATTCCACTCGACCGGCATGCCGGCCGGGTTGTTGAGACCGATGAAGGAGTGGAAGCCTGTGAACAGGATGCATCCGGCGAGCAGCAGTCCGACATTGTCCGTCGCGTTCGCAGCAAGCAGGATGAAGGGAATCGCGATCTCCGAAATGTGTCCGAACGCTGCCATGCGCGCGGCGAACCGCGACGGCCGGAGATCGTCGGGGTAGCTGACGAACAGTCTTCTCTTCAGGGCCTTGGGAAAAAACGGCCCGCCGTTCATCATCACCATGATCACGGACGGAAAGTGCCGGTTCCACTTGGACACCGCAGCCCAGATCCAGATGAACGACCAGACCAGCTTGGCTCCCGAGATCCACAGATCGCCGGCGGCTGCGAAGGTCATGGCTGCCATCACCACCCAGTAGTGCTCATAGCGGGCAACGAGGAACAGGGTCTTGTCGAGCACGCCGTTGACGGCGGTCAGGATGAAACACGGCAGCAGCAGTTCGGGCGTGACGGCCGGCGCCACCAGGACGCGCAGGAGCAGCATCTGATTCAGGAGATACAGCCCGACATCGAGCGCGTTGCGTGTGTCGCCACCGATCACGGGCGCGCCGCGCAGCAGTGGGAGCTTGATTGTGCCGATGCGCGCGAAGTGGCGGATGCCCCCGAACCACTTGTCGTAGCGCCCGTTCATCGGCCCCCAGCCGCAGCCGAAGCCGAAAAGCTCCCAGCACATCGACCAGACCAGAGCCTTCTTGAACGCCTCGCCCGTAAAGGCCCATTCGGACACGCGCGAGATGCCGGGGTAGTCCCCGTTGAAGCTGCACCAGAACGCCCAGGCTGCGATGAGGACGAAGAAGTACTTGGCCCAGTACAGGGCCATCACGCTCGGCAGGTTCGGACTTGCGTTTGCCCAGTTCTGGCAGACCAGTCGCACACGCTCCGCGAACGGTGCGGCTGCGACATCCTGCGGCTCGTAGGGCGGGGTGCCGGCCGAACTCATCGGACGACCTCGCCGGGCCGGACTTTGTTACTGTGTTCGCACACCGGACATCACCTTGACCCACCAGCGGCCGCAGCGTTTCCCACGCAGTCTCCGGGGGCAAGCCACCGCCGGGCGGATGCAACGCGAGCACGGCGAGCCGGCCTGTTCGCTCAACGGTCGTCCTCGGGCCAGTCGGCAAGGAACTGCTGAATCTTCACGGCCGCGGCCATCACCATCTCGGGCGTGGGAGCGTTGCTGTCGGTGGATTTGCCGACGCTCAGGCGGGAGTCGTCGAGCCACGCGGCCAGCTCGGGGTTCTCGGTCCATCGCACCACGTTCATGATGTGCTCGATGCCGTTGGTGAAGTAGTCGCGTGTGGTGCTCGGGTGAGGGATCACGCCGGCGAGCCGGTTCTTCTCGTCGGCCGGCACCGCAAGCGCTTCGATCTTCGCGATCAGCGCCGCGCTGAAGACCTGCTGGCAGCCGCGCAGCGCCTGCAGGGTGATTCTGCCGTCGGCGAAGACCGGGATGACCGGGCGTGGCTCGAGGCCGTCGGCGGTGCAGTTGATGCAGAGTGTGTCGGCTGCCCGCTCGACAGTCCCGCCCTCGAGCTCGATCGTCGTTCCGGTGATTCTGCTTACACGTCCCTTGCGGATCACGTTCGTGATGCGGCGCAGTTGTTCGAGCTCGGCCTCCGATACCGTCGCACAGCGGTACATCGTCGGCTCGACGCTCTGATCGATACGCAGAAAATGGCCGGCCTGCTCGAGGCCCGCGAATGCCTCTGCCGGCGTGTCGGCGGCGGCGATGACCGCAAGCTGTTCTCCCAGACGGAACCCTTCGCCGGGCTGCACGAAGGCACGGTTGAGCAGCCACGAGTCGCGCGGAACGATCCACATGATCTGCGCCGGTTCGACGTGATTGCTCAGCAGCCACAGAATCGCATCGAAGGCGGTCTTGCCCGCACCCACGATGACATAGCCGCCGCCGGGGCGCGCCGCCCGTGGAAGGTCGTTGGGGGGAATGACCGTGACTCCCGGCTCGACCTCGAAACGCGGAGGGTGGGTCGCCGGCACCGAGACCTTCATATACGTGGCGTCGACCATGGCGCGTCGGGCACGCACTTCGAATGTCTGTCCTGAAGGCAACGAGACGGCGTGATCGCCGGTCCAGCGCGTCGAGGGGTGGTAGGCGACCCGTCCCGAAGGCAGGAAACGGCGATTCATCACCTGGTCGAAGTAGGCGCAGACCTCTGCTCCTGAGGCGAGCTAGGCGAGTCCTGCGTTCCAGCCCGCCTCGTCGATATGCCCGCTGCTGAGCTCGGCCGAGTTCACACCGTAAAAAGAGGAGGGCTGGTGGAGGCGGACGAATGGATAGGCGTCGGTCCAGTGTCCGCCCGGTCGCCCACGTTCGTCGATCAGCGCGACCGTCGCCTCTGTCTGTGTGAGGAGCTCGTCGGTGAACGCGAGTCCCATCGCGCCGGCGCCGATGACGACGTAGTCCGCCTCTATTGTCACACTCACAAGAATCTTCCTTCGCGCTGTGGCCGACTGTGTATTCTGCCGGGCGAGAAATCCCCGGGCAGCATCTGCGCCGAACGGTCGTCCGTCTGCCGAAGCGCCTCACAGCCGGCTCGTTTGAATGGTGCAAAGTCTACGGCGACTTCACAGCTTACGGCAAGTTTACTGCCGCACGCGCCGATTCTTGAGTGCTGTTCCGGCGCGTGCTCTAGTCGCGCACCATGCGGTCGAGACGCTTCCAGGGCCCCGCCGTGTCGCTCGTGTCCGCCGCTGTTGCGCTGACAATTCTGATCGGTGGGTGTTCGAGGGGGTGTGGCGGTGGTTTCACGGGTGACGCGCGACGCCCCAACGTGATCCTGATCATCGTCGACACGCTGAGGGCCGACGCTGTCCGCCCGGGCGACGATGACGCGGTGATGCCGTATCTGTCCGAGCTTGCCACACGATCCGTGTATTTCTCACAGGCACGCTCTCCATCCTCGTGGACGCTACCGACGATGGGCTCATTGTTTCTTGCGCGCTATCCCTCCGAGCACCTGATGGGCAAGCGCGGCTGGAAAGACGTGTTGCCGCGGTCCGGGACAACGCTTGCCGAGGCGCTGGCAGACCACGGGTATCACACGGCTGCGCTCGTCTCGCATCCGCTGCTGGGGCAGGGGAGGGTCGGTCGCGGTTTCGATGACTTTCGCTCGATGGATCGTTCGACGCCGGAGGTGACGAAGGCCGCGCTGGCGTGGCTTGATGCGAACGCCGACGACAAGGCGCCGTTCTTTCTTTACGCTCACTACATCGACCCGCACAACCCCTACCTGGCCATTGACGGTTTTACCGTCCCGCGTGCAGATGACAGGGGTCGGCCGGACTTCACCCTCGCAATGAATCCGGGAGCAGGAATTCTCAAGGACACCGACGAAGAGCGGCGCGAATTCTGGAACTATACCGAGTCAGAGCAAAAGCGGCTGCGACAGCTCTACGACGGTGAGGCCCGTCACGTCGATCACCATCTGGCGCGGTTGTTCGCCGGGCTCGAGGAGCGCGGCCTGCTCGGGCGATCGATCGTCATCGTGACTTCCGATCACGGTGAAGAGTTCGGAGAGCACGGAATCTTCGGCCACGGGGCGAGTCTGTTCGAGGCTGCTGTTCGCGTGCCGTTGATCATCAGCCTTCCCGACTCGACGCGCGCGTTGGTTTCAAGCCCGGTGA
>CAXQPB010000107.1:0-9335 GCA_964225545.1 Candidatus Nitrosopumilus sp.
GAAAGAAGAAGGCCAAGAAGAAGGCCGCCAAGAAGAAGACCACCAAGAAGAAGGCCGCTAAGAAGAAGGCGAGCAAGAAGAAAGCTACCAAGAAGAAGGCCGCTAAGAAGAAGGCGACCAAGAAGAAGGCCACAAAGAAAAAGGCCGCCAAGAAGAAGGCCACGAAGAAGAAGGCCGCCAAGAAGAAGGCCCGCAGGAAGCGATAGCAAGTTCCGGCGAGCCACTCGCAGTACGTGAGTGGTTCTCGGTCTCTCGGGTACGAGCCCCTGCGGGGGCGAGGGAAGCCCCCTGGCGCATGCGCCGGGGGGCTTTTTCTTGCCTTTTTTCCGGGAGATCCGCTTTTGACATAAGCCGCATTGGTTCGTATTCCTGACGCCGTCTCAGAGGTCGCGAGAAGCACAGATATGAGCGAGGAAACCGTCAACATCGCTGAAATTTTCGAGATGATGCCTGCACGTTTCGATAAGGAAGCGGCCGAGGGCATCGAGGCGATCTATCAGTTCGAACTCACCGGACAGGGCGGCGGTACGTACCATGTTCGGATCGAGGGAGGCGGGTGTAATGTCGTGGAAGGTCCGGCGGACAATCCTACGATCACGATCACCATGCAGGCATCCGATTACGTCGACCTGATCCATGGCAGGCTCAACGCCCAGATGGCTTTCATGGGCGGGAAGCTCAAGATCAAGGGCGACATGAGTCTCGCCCTCAAGATGCAGCAGGTGTTTCCGAACCTGTAATCCGCGTACCGACGGACGACGCCTAGTCGGCGTCTTCTTCGTCGTCGATATCCATCACGGTATGAATACCGCACTCGCGCTTACCGCTGCCTGACCAGCGTCCCGACCTTTCGTCGTCGTCCGAGAGCGGTAGGCTGGTGCACGGCTCGCAGCCGATCGACGTGTAGCCCTTCTCGAAGAGCGGATTGAGCGGGATGTCGTGCTCATCCATGTAGCGGAAGGTGTCTCGCGAGGTCCAGCGCGCAAGCGGGTTGATCTTCACGATCCTGCCCTGGAGGTCAAAATGATTGATCTCCGCGCGAGTCACGGACTGGTCGCGCCGGCGACCGTTGATCCATGCGCGCACGCCTTTCAGGGCCTCCAGCAACGGATCGACCTTGTTGATCTTGCAGCACAGATCGGGGTCCCGGTCGTAGAGGTCGGTTCCGTAGCGGCTTTTGAACTCCTCGAAAGTCAGCTTCGGCCCGATTTCTCGAAGGTTCAGCCCGAAGCGATCCACGATCGTATCGCGATACTCGAGCGTCTCCTTGAAATGAAACCGGGTGTTGATGAAGACGACCGGCACCTCCGGCTTGATGCTCCGAAGCATGTGGGCGATCACGACACCCTCGTGTTGGAAAGAGCAGGTGAGGATGAGGTGATCGCCGAACTTCTCCGTCGCCCACTCGAGCATCTGCTCGGGCGTGCTGTCGGCAAATCTGCCGTTGAGTGCGGTGATTTCGTCGCGCTCAGGAGGAGTGTAGCCATCGTCACTCATGGGTGGGCAGGGGTAACACGCCGGTCAGAGTGGGGCAAACCGCTAATTTTTATAAAACTTTCGTGAAGGGCGGCTTATTTGCGCGCCGCGCAGGACGAGTTCGGAGGCAGGCGGGTGGCCGGTCCGAAGGCCTCAGAAGTCTGACGGTGCAGGTACCGCGACTTATGCGACATCGAGATCCCGCCGCGGGACCTCTCGCATGAGAACGTCCGAGCTCTGCTCGTTGGACGTGAAGCGTCGCATCTTCTCCAGTCCCTCGCGGACCTCACGGCGAGTCATCAGGATGCCATAGGACTGGAGGATCTGTTTGAAGATCTCGTAGTGGGTCTCGATCGACTGGGTGACGGAGACGTAGCCGTGGCGGCCGGCGCGCGGCCCTTCCCAGAACGCGAGAGGGTTCATCGTGAAGAAGCGGGTGTCGTGCTCGGTGGGCTCGATGACGATGATATCGCCGGTGAAGTTCGAGTCTTCCTGGTACTGCCGCAGACCGTACTGGAGACGCGAGTGGAGCAGCGTGCGGAAGCACTGGTTGACCACCGTCATTACGCCCTGGTCGGCCAGCCGTTGCCCCTCGGTCACGAACTTTCCTTTTTCCGGGATGTAACGATGGGTGACGCGGTTGGAGAACGGACGGAACGGGTTGTAACAGATGATCAGGTCCGCGTTGTGTTCGATCGCCACGTCGATGCTGGCGGTGCGACGTACCCCGCCGTCCACGTAGTCGACCCCGTTGATGCGCGCCGGCTTGTAGAACCCCGGCAACGCGGTCGAAGCCTGAACCGCCTCCGACACTGTCAGCGAAGTCTCTTCGTCGTGTCCGAAGACCACGCGCTCTGCAGTGTCGAGGTTCATCGCAGTGATATACAGTTCTTTTCCCGTATGTCGGTGCAGGCTACGGAAATCGTTTGGAAATCCGTTTACCTCGAGGTTCTTTCGCAGGTAGTGCTCGATGGTCACGTTGTCGAACAGACCCGACGGCAGGTAGTAGTGCGGCATCGGGAACCGGCGCGACAGCAGCGCATTGACCAGAGGCGCCATGACGTCCTTCATCGCGCCCAGTGACGGGCTCTTCTGCAATCCGGCCAGCGCAGGCTTCACGCTGTCGATCAGTTCGGGCATCTCGGCAACCAGGTCGAGCATGATGCCTGGGACGTAGGTCATCACGTCCAGGATGTAGTCGACGGGCTTGTTCATGAGCTCGTCAGTGTTCAGGGAGTAGAAATCACCCGGCATGAACCGCGAGAACTGAACCGACGTGCCGTCCAGCGCGCGGAGCATCTCCGTCGGGTTGACGCCGGCGGCCAGCGGCGCACCCAGCATCGCACCGGCGCTCAGGCCGACATAAAGATCGAAATCGGTGACCTTGCGGTTGATGAGGAAGTCATCAAGGGCTTTGAGGCCGCCCAGCTTGAAAGCTCCGCCCGTCAGCGCGCCCCCGGAGAGTACAAGCGCGACCTTCGCCTCGCGCTTGCGGATGCTGAGGTCGCTTTTCTGGATGATCGTGATGCCCAAGTTCCGATTCCGTCCTGACCGACACCTCAGGATACCGTGGTGTCTTCCCGACTGTCCAGCTTCGAAGCAAGTGTGACGTTGGCGTCGGCGAGCTCCTCCGGCGTCCCCACGGTGATCCACTGGCCGTCGAAACGGAAGCCGTGCAGCGGCTCCTCGGCGGCCAGCATGGCCGGATAGGTGACGCGTGTGATGGAGAAAGCGCCTTCGGCAGGCATGTAGTCGAAAACGGTCGGCTCCAGAACCTGGACCCCGCTGAACATGTAGGCGTCGAGCTCCTCGGCTGCCGGCGCTTCCGGCGCGGCATGATCGAGAAATCGCTGGATCCGGCCGCTGCTGTCGATTCGGATAAGCCCGAACTCCGCCATTTTCGGGTCTTTTCGAAGCACCATGGTCGCCGTCGCCCGCGATGCGCGGTGGCTTTCCACGATCTCCCTGAGATCGGCGTCGATGATGGTGTCTGCGTTCAGCGTCACGAAGGTCCTGTCGCCGAGAAACTCCCGGGCGTGGACAATCCCTCCGCCGCTGTCGAGCAGCGGGTCTTCTTCACTGAAACGGACCCGCAGACCGTGTCGGCTGCCGTCGCCGATGTAGTCGCGGATCATCGAGCCGAGGTAGTGGAGGTTGATTACCACTTCACGCAGCCCCGCCCGGCGCACGGTATCCAGTGCATAATCGATCAGCGGTCGTCCGCCGACCTCGACCATCGCCTTGGGGATGGTCGAGGTGATGGGGCGCAGGCGTGTGCCCTCGCCGGCAGCGAGAATCATGGCGCAAAGCTCAGAAGTCCCGGTCACAGCGCCGCCTCCCGGGTTTGCCCGGCTTTGACGGCGCTCTGCAGTAGCTCCCGCGTCGCCGGCACGCCGTCAATCCGCGCCGCGAACTCCCGCGCCGTGGGCACGACGTCTGGCAACATCCCGGCGTAGGCCGGTTTGTCCTTCACCTCGGCCAGAAAGTTGAAGCGTCCGACGACCTTCAGCACGCGCTGGAAAGCACACAGATTGTATTCCTCCCGAGCCCGATCCGCCGGAACCCCTGAGCGCTGCGCGTACCGGGTGATCAGGCTCGCCTCGAGGGAAGGGTCGATAAGCCTCGGGGTGATGCGATCGGTCAGCAGCGACGCCACGTCGTACAGCGCCGGCGCCAGCAGGGCGTCCTGGAAATCGATCACGCGGATACGGGAGCTATGCAGATGCAGGTTCCAGGCGTGGTAGTCGCGGTGACAGAAAACGCGCGGCAGAGCGGCGAGCCTGTCAGCCAGCCGCGCAAGCTCAGCGCGGCACTCCCTCAGGGCTCCGGCGGACGCCTCCGGGTCAAGCCCGTACTCGATGAAGTGCTCGAATTCCCAGCGAAAAAGCCGTTCATCGAAGGCCTGCTCAAACGCATAGCAGCCGGAGCCGTCGTCGGCTGCGGACGCCTGCAGGTCGGCGAGCAGGTCGAGCGCACGCCCGAATACGGCCTCCGGGTCGGCGCCCGGTGCGGTTGCAGCGTCCCACAACGGCGTGTCGCCGACATCCTCGAGGACGATTGCAGCGCTGTCATCGGCGACCAGGTAGATCTCCGGGAGCGCGTCGGTTCGAGTTGACAGGAAATGCCAGACGTTGACGAACGGGAGCTCCCGCGGACCGTCGTCACCGAAAACGCTCAGCTCGTCTGAGGAGATCGCCACGCCCGCGTCCTCCATGAGCATCACGATGGCGGTCTCCGGGCAGTCAGCCGCTCCTCCGTGAAGCCGGGCGCGCAGATAACGCCGGGAGCTGGCGTCGCCGCGCACGCTCTCAAGCGCGCGGAGCCGCGCGTCCGGCCAGCGCTGCGAGAGCAGGCTCGTTACGAGGCTCTCGGCGCGCTGCCGATCCGATTGCAGGGGTTCGCGCGGAGGCGAGTTCGTGGTCATCGCGGCGATTCTGGCAGACGCCGGTTCGAGGCGGAACCCCGGCGGGCTCTGCATGCACCGTCTCCTCATCTAGCCTGCTTTGACTTCTGGGGCCGCGAGATGAATAAAACCAACGCTTCCGAGCAAAAAACATACTGCAGGAGAAGCGGTTAGACATGCTTCTTCCTGTCATAAGCCACGACACATGACCGAATACATTCCCGTCGCGATCATCTTCGCTCTCACAGGGATCGTGGTGGCGGCGATGGTATCCCTGAACCGCCTGCTTGGACCCCACAGAGCACGTCCCGAAGAGTGGACCACCGATGAAGCCTTCGAGTGCGGCAACTCGGCGACGGGCACTGCGTGGGCGCGCTTCTCGGTAAGGTTCTACATGATCGCCATTCTGTTTATCGTCTTCGATCTGGAGGTCGTATTCCTCTACCCGTGGGCGATTGTTTTCCGCGAACTCGGCCTGTTCGGGTTCATCGAGATGATGGGCTTCATCTCGGTCCTCACCGTCGGGCTCGTCTTCGCGTGGCGTAAGGGAGCACTCGAATGGTAGCTGAAGCCGTGGCCCGGGCCGTCCCGTCGTCCGGTGTGGTCGCCCACACGACCCCGCGCTGCCCGTTAATCGTGGTAGAGGCCTCTTCGGTTCTCGAGGTGCTGCGATTTCTGCGCGATGACCCCGCCCAGTCCTACAAGATGCTGACCGACCTTACCGCAGTCGACCGCGTCGCGGGCCAGGGGCAGATCGAGGTCGTCTACACGTTGAGGTCGCTGGAGCACGGCAATCTCCTCATCGTCAAGGCAGCCATCCGCGCCGAAAATCCGGTCATCGACTCGGCGACCGGGCTCTGGCACTCGGCGAATTGGGCGGAGCGCGAGGTCTGGGACATGTTCGGGGTTCATTTCGAAGGCCACCCCGATCTGAGACGGATCCTCATGTATGAAGAGTTCGAGGGCCATCCGCTTCGCAAGGATTACCCCGTCGACCGCCGGCAGCCGCTGGTCGAGGAGAGGGACGTGATCAATGACCCGTGGCCGTCCAGGGATGGTTTGTAAATGAGCGATCCAGTCTCGAGCAGCCGCGCTGCAACTCCGGTCCGACGCGATTCTTCAGCCGAAATCATGGATCTGCAGATGGGCCCGTCGCACCCGGCGACTCATGGAACGATCAAATTTCAGCTGCGGCTCGACGGCGAGACCATCATCGCCTGCGACACCGAGATCGGCTATCTGCACCGCGGCTTCGAGAAGATGTGCGAGCAGGGGACGTGGCACCAGTGCGTTCCATATGCAGACCGTCTGAACTACGCCTCGCCGTTGATCAACAACTTCATCGTCACCGAGGGCGTTGAGAGCCTGCTCGGGATCAGCGTGCCCGAGCGTTGTACCTACATCCGCACGATTCTCTCCGAACTCTCGCGGATCGCCGATCATCTTACCTGCCTCGGCATGGCGGCAGCGGAGGTCGGAGCTCAGACGGTCGCGTTCTACATGAACCAGGCCCGCGAGAGCATCTACAACATCAATCAGGCGGTAACCGGTGCCCGGGTAACGGTCAGCTACGGCCGGGTCGGCGGTCTGACGCGCGATGTTCCGGAGGACTTCGAGCCGATGGTGCGGGCGGCGATCGAGGAGATTGTCGAGCAGCTCGACAACTGCGAAAAGCTCCTCGAGCGCAACCGCATCTTCATCGACCGTATGGTCGACATCGGCGTCATAACGGCAGAGGAGGCGGTCTCTTACGGTCTGACCGGACCGCTGCTGCGCGCGACCGGTGTCTCCTACGACGTGCGCAAGCATTCCCCGTACCTCGCCTACGACCGCGTTGATTTCGATGTTCCCGTGGGGACGCGCGGCGACAACTTCGACCGGTTCTCCGTGCGTGTCGACGAGATGCGCCAGTCGATCCGGATTTCGGAACAGATTCTCGATGCGATGCCGGAGGGACCGATCTGCGTCGATGACCCCACAATCGTCCTGCCACCGAAGACCGAGGTCTACGAATCGAT
The DNA here is from genome assembly GCA_964225545.1 of Candidatus Nitrosopumilus sp. Classification (GTDB taxonomy): domain Bacteria; phylum Desulfobacterota; class Binatia; order UBA1149; family SPBQ01; genus SPBQ01. The sequence continues at coordinate 6,898 of CAXQPB010000107.1, forward strand.
CGAGGGCCTGATGGCCCAGTTCAAGATGGTGATCGAAGGTATCCGCGTGCCCGAAGGCGAGGTCTACTTCGCAGGCGAGGGCGCGAACGGGGAGCTTGGATTCTATCTGGTCAGTGATGGAAGCGGTCGACCGTATCGGGTGCGCGTCCGTCCGCCGTGCTTCTACGGAATGGGCGCCGTTGAACGTCTGTGCAAGGGCCATTCGGTGGCCGACCTCGTAGCGATCTTCGGCATGGTCAACATGATCGGAGGAGAGTGCGACCGCTAGGTCGCGCCGGAGCCGAAGATGGCAAACGATCCCGTCGAGTTCAGCGCCGACGCGCTGAAAGAATACGAACAGATTCTCGTTCACTACCCGCAGCGCCGCGCGGCACTGATGCCGGTGCTCTGGCTCGCGCAGCGCGAGTTCGGGTGGTTGAGCGAAGAGGTACAGGCCTACATCGCCGAACTCATGGAGCTTCCGGTCTCGTGGGTCGAGGGCGTAGCGACGTTCTACACGATGTTTTACAAGCGGCCGATGGGTCAGCATCACATCCAGATCTGCACCAACCTCTCGTGCCAGCTCCGGGGCGCGGACGAGATCCTCTCGGCGATCCGGCGCAAGCTCGATATCGAACCGGGACACACAACGCCGGACGCCAAATTCTCGCTCGATCGTGCCGAGTGTCTCGGTTCGTGCGGCACGGCTCCGGTCATCCAGCTCGGCTCCGGCGCCTACATCGAGACCCTCGATGTAGAGCAGGCTCTGGCGCTGGTCGAGCAGCTCGAAAAAGGCGGGCAGGTCGGCAGCGGTAAAAGCGGGAAGGAGGGCTGAACGCGCGTGGTTGACGTTCTGATCTCGACGCTTCGCTGCCTCGTGGTGATCCTCATCGTCATGCAGACCGCCGCGCTTCTCCTCTGGCTCGAGCGTAAGGGCAGCGCGCTCATCCACAATCGCGTGGGCGCGAACCGCGCCAACATCTTCGGCGGCCTGCTTCCTGTGAACCTCGGCATCATCAACACGCTGGTTGCCGATCCCATCAAGCTCTTCACCAAGGAAGACTTCGTGCCCGCCGGAGCCGACCGCGTCGTCCACGATATCGCGCCGTTCCTCGCGTTGTTCCCCGCCATTGTAACGTTCGCGGCGATCCCGTTCGGGGATGTCCTGCAGATCGGTGACCGTGCGATCGACCTGCGAGCGGTCAACCTCGATTTCGGGATTCTTTACATGATCGCGATGATCTCGGTCGGGGTTTACGGCGTCGTCCTTGCCGGTTGGGCGTCGAACAATCGCTGGTCGCTGCTGGGCGGCATCCGGGGTTCGGCGCAGATGATCTCTTACGAGGTCGCGCTCGGCATCGCGCTGGCCAGCGTCATCCTGACCTACGGGACGCTCGACATGCAGGCCATGGTCCGCGCGCAGGGCGACTATGTGCTCGGGTTCATCCCGGCTTGGGGCGTGCTCTATCAGCCGGTCGCGTTCCTGATCGTTTTCACTGCCGGCATGGCCGAGACCAAGCGGGTCCCCTTCGATCTGCCCGAGGCCGAGTCCGAGCTGATCGTCGGCTACTTCACCGAGTACTCGGGCGGCAAGCAGGCGGCCTTCATGCTCGCCGACTTCGCCGAGGTCGTTGTTGTCTCCGGTCTCGTCACGACGCTGTTCTTCGGCGGCTGGCAGGTCCCTTACCTGACCGCCGAGGGCCTGAAGCTGCCCGGACTCGATGTCATCGGGGTGCCGGCGCTGCTGGTTACCATCCTTCAGGTTCTGTCGTTTACACTGAAGATGTTGTTTTTCTGCTGGTTGCAGACCCTGATCCGCTGGACGGTCCCGCGGTTCCGCTATGACCAGCTCATGTCGCTGGGCTGGAAAGGGCTCATCCCCCTTTCAATCCTCAACCTGGTTTTCACGGCGCTGATCATTTTGATTGTGGAGGGGCAATGAGCGAGATCGGATTTTACGCTCTTGCCGGGCTGACCCTGCTGTCCGCGATCGGCGTCGTGGGGCTCCGCAGCCCGGTCCACTGTGCCCTCGCGCTGATCGGCCATCTGTCACTGATCGCCGTATCGTTCGCTTTTCTGGGTGCTCATCTGGTCGCCGCGCTGCAGATCATCATCTACGCGGGCGCGATCGTGGTGCTCTTCCTGTTCGTCGTGATGCTGCTCAACCTCGGCACCGACCCCGCTGACCGCTCCGGTCCGGGGCTGGTGGTCGCATCGGCGGCGGCCGCGGCTTCGCTTGCGGGTCTGATCGGCGTGGCGGCGATGCGCACGATGTCCACAGGTTCGGTGGCGAACCCCGGACAGCAGGCAAAGGACGGCTTCGGATCGACGCTCGAGCTCGCGCGCTACCTGTTCCGCGAGCACGTCGTCGCGTTCGAACTGACGTCGGTGCTGCTGCTCGTGGCGGTCGTCGGCGCCGTCGTCATGGCGCGCCGCGATCCGGACGAAACGGAGGCGAG
>CAXQPB010000108.1:0-2296 GCA_964225545.1 Candidatus Nitrosopumilus sp.
CGGCCGTGTGTGGTCGCTGCGAAGGCTCCGCCGGTCGGTGACACTCGAGTACAGCGACAGAATGACCCGATCGCTTGGCCGCTGCGTCCCTGCCCGCGGCCTGATACGTCTCAGTGCGGCGCTCCAGTCGAGTAACCGTGAGCTGCTGCGCACCGTTCTCGTCCACGAGTGCGCGCATGTGGCCGTCTACCTCAAGCACGGTGGTGTCGTGAAACCGCACGGCGAAGAGTGGCGTGAGCTGATGCGTGTGGCAGGTTACGAGCCGTCCGTGAGGCTCCGCGCAGCGGCGCCGAGGCGCCTGGCCGCGAGCCCTGCCACGCGGAGTCGACGCGGCAGAAGTTCCGCGTCGAAAACGCCGGCGAATTCGCGCCAGCGCGTTGCGTACGAGCACCGCTGCCCGGTGTGTCAGGCAGCGCGCATCGCGCGAACGCCGACGCGACGCTGGCGTTGCACCGACTGCGTAGAGGCAGGGCTGGATGGAGAGATGGTTGTGACACGTCTGGAGCCGCAGGCGGTCAAAAAGGGCTGAGTTTCCGTGTCTGAGACCGTGTGTCCATTCTGCAACCCCGATGCGGGGAGGGTTTTCGCCGAGGGGCCACTCGTGCGGGCCGTCTGGGATGCGTTCCCCGTCTCCGAGGGCCACGCGCTGATCTGCCCGAAGCGGCACATCGCCAGCTGGTTCGATGCCGGCTTCACCGAGTACGCCGCCGCCCTCGAACTGCTCGCCGAGGTTCGCGCCGAGATCGAGCGCCGCTACGGCCCCGACGGCTACAATCTCGGAATCAACGACGGCAGCGCTGCCGGCCAGACTGTTCCCCACGCCCACCTCCATGTGATCCCGCGCTATCGCGGTGATGTCGAAGACCCGACCGGCGGCGTGCGCGGGGTCATCGCAGACAAGGCCAACTATCTCGGCAAGAGCCCGGCTGCACCGCCGAGCCAGAGCGACGGCGATCACGCTGGTGTCGCCCCGAAAGATGCGCTCTCTGCATCGCGAGGCGACAGCGGCGCGGGTGCGGATCGCCGTCTGGTTGTCGGCGGCGCCGGCGATCCTCTTCTTCCACGACTGGTCGAAGCGTTCGACAGCGCCCGTGAGGTCGACATCCTCGCTGCGTTCGTGATGCAGAGCGGTGTCCGGCTGATCGGCGAGCATCTTACCGATGTCCTCGACCGGGGCGGGCGCGTGCGAATCCTGACCGGCGACTATCTCTCGGTGACCGAACCCGCCGCGCTGCGCATGCTGCTCGACCTCGACGGCGATATCGAGGTTCGCATCATGCAAAGCGGCTCGCAGAGCTTTCATCCGAAGGCCTACGTGATCTCGCAGGGGCCGGGCTCGGGGCTCGCGTTCGTTGGAAGCTCCAACCTCTCGCGCTCGGCACTGATTCACGGCGTCGAGTGGAACTACCGTGTGCAGGCAGGCGATCCGACTGAAGGGCTGGACGAACTGACCGCCGGCTTTGAACAGCTCTGGAATGATTCGCGGGTGCACGCCGTCGACGAGAGCTGGGTTCATTCGTACGAGCAGCGACGCGAGCGTGCGCCGGACCAGGAAGCAGGCCTTGTCGAGGAGCCGGAACCATTGCCGGTCCCACACGAGCTCCAGGCTGCTGCGCTCGAGGCGCTCGAGCAGACGCGCCTGGACGGTAACACCGCCGGGCTCGTCGTACTGGCGACCGGCCTGGGCAAGACCTGGCTGAGCGCGTTCGATACGCGGCGCGCGGAATTCAAGAAGGTCCTGTTTGTCGCGCACCGTGAGGAGATTCTGCGGCAGGCGATGAAAACCTTCCGCCGCATCCGGCCGGATGCCGCGTTCGGTACCTACAGCGGGGAGGTCAAAGATGTCGGCGTCGACGTGCTGTTCGCGTCAATCCAGACGCTGTCCAGAACGCAGCACCTCAACCGCTTCGACCCGCGCGAGTTCGACTACATTGTTGTCGACGAGTTTCACCATGCCGCCGCCAGGACCTACCAGCGCCTGATCGGCTACTTCGAGCCGAAGTTCCTGCTCGGATTGACCGCGACACCCGAGCGCACCGACGGCGCGGATCTGCTCGCGCTGTGCGGCGACAACCTCGTGTTTCGGGCCGATCTTGAAGAGGGGATCGCCAAAGGCCGGCTGGCGCCGTTCGACTACTTCGGTGTCCCCGACCTTGTCGACTACGACAACATCCCGTGGCGAAGTTCGCGTTTCGATGAGGAAGCGCTGACCCGCGAAGTCGCGACACAGGAGCGGGCTCAGAACGCGCTGGATCAGAGATCGGAAGAGCACACGTCTGAACTCCAGTCACTGCTT
>CAXQPB010000109.1:0-5412 GCA_964225545.1 Candidatus Nitrosopumilus sp.
ATCACGGATCCCCTCCAGTACTTTCTGAGGCTGCGTGATGAACGGAGCGCCCAGTCGCGTCTGGATGATATTCTTGGCAGTGAGACCCGCAATGCTGTCGCCAAGCACGAGCTGATCGAGATCATCCGCACCACGAAGGATCGCGTGCCGCTGCGCGATGCTCTCCTGACCGACGCCGAACGAGAACTCGACATGGGAGCCTTGGTTCCGATCCAGAAGGGACGCAAGCTGGTCGAGCAGGAGATTTTCTCCGCCGCTGCTGAGAAGGTTCGGGTGTTCGGGATCGAACTGCTCGACATCCGCTTCAAGCGCATCAACTACAACGCGAGCGTGCGTCCCAAGATCTACGATCGAATGATCAGCGAACGGCGGCAGATCGCGGAACGCTTCCTGTCGGAGGGCAACGGTGAGTCCGCCAGGATCCGCGGCAATCGTGTGCGGGACTTGAACAAGATTCAGTCCGAGGCGTATCGTCAGGTCGAGGAGATCCGAGGCGTCGCGGACGCAAAAGCCACGGAGATCTACGCGCGGGCCTACAACCAGACGCGTGAAGCCGCGTCGTTCTATGCATTCACACGCACCATGCAGTCCTACAAATCCATCATCACGGCCAATACCACTCTCGTCCTGTCCACGAACAGCGACCTGTTCAAGTTTCTGAAGGGCATGACTCCCGAGGGCGAAGCCGTTCCGGCCCGTCGTGCAGGCGGCGGCGGCCGCTGAGACAACGCGCAGGCTTTGTATCGGCATGCCGTGTGCCGCCGGATCGGCGCTCGGGCGCGCCGCTGTCGCAAGTGTGCAACCGGCTGCGGACTGGGGCGAATCTGCCGGACGGGCGGCAAACTCGGGCGCAAAATCGCAGGCGTGATTGCCAGCTGGATTGCTTGCAGACGATCTCGCTTCGTTGGTTTCACCGCGGCGAGCCGGGCGCCCCGGGTGAATCAAGCCTGCAAAGAATATAACGCGAATTAAATATGCGCTTGACGTACCAAGCGCCGGCTTCATACTGAGAGTATGTCTTCCAAGGCGAAGCGATCCAAATCCAAGCGTTCTTCATTCAAGGCCCAACCCAGCGAGCTCGGGGCTTTGCTCTCCGATTTGCGGACGGCCAAGGGGTTCTCACTCCGAGAGGTTGAGGAAGCGACGGGCAATGCAGTTTCCAACGCGTACCTGAGCCAACTCGAGAAAGGGAGGATCAAGAAGCCGTCGCCCAACATACTCCACAGCTTGGCGGAGGTCTACGTAGTGCCTTACGAGACGCTGATGGAGAAGGCCGGATACTTGATGCCGGCCGCGCAGGGCGGAGGGCGCCGCAAGAGGCTCGCGGTCTTCGCGATCGACGATCTGACCGCGGAGGAAGAGGAGGAACTCCTCAAGTACCTGGCATTCCTGCGTTCTCGCCGTTCGGTGTGAGCCGACATCCCGGATTGAGAGCTGATATCGAGACGGTCGTTTCGGCAGAGTGCGTTGAAGCAGCGGCGCGCGGTTAACCCGCGCCTGAACGGGTCCGCTGATAAACGTATACAAAGTGCGTTAAAAATGAAGCATCGAGGTGAAGTGCTTGACATAGCGAGCATCGGCGCGCGTTTGTGCCGCAGCGAGGACGAGACCAACGCACGCGTTGGAATTGTACTCATCCCACTGCGACGCCGAAACGCTCGTTCGTCGCTGGTCATGTGACGGCGCTTGTCAGTGCACAGGATACTGAATGAAAGACCTCAGAGGGATAGCAGTCGCAGGCGGTATCCGCCTTGGATCGGCATTTGTATACGACCGGCGGCCCGCCGTTGTACTCCGAAGCATAGGCGCCGCTGACGTCGTCACCGAGCTTACTCGCTTAGAGGACGCCCTGCGTGCTGCCGAGTCGAAGATGGCGGACGAGGAGGACGGGCTGATTGCCTCGGGGGAATCCGCCCTCGCCGAGATCACGGCGGCATATCGACTACTCCTTGATGATGCCACGCTGTTGTCGAAGGTACGGCGGCTTATCCAGGTCGAGTTCCTGTCGGCAGAATCCGCAGTGCAGCAGGGGTTCTGCGAACTGTCGGACGGGTTCGCCAAGATCCCCGATGCGTACCTCCGAGCGCGCGGTGCGGACGTGGACACGGTCGCGGAAGCGGTGCTATGCGTCCTTCTCCAGACGAAGATACAGTCCATCGGCGATATCGAGCCGGGCAGTATCATCGTTGGCTGCCGGTTCGACCCTTTGGACATTCTGGTGCTCTCGCGTGCGGGCGCGGCGGGACTGGTGAGCGAACAGGGCGGAGCCGTGTCTCACGCGGCGATAACAGCAAGAGCGAACGGGATCGCCTATGTCGCGGGGGTCAAGTCCGCGACAACTCACTGTAAGCACGGAGATAGGCTTATCGTCGACGGCACCGCGGGAGAGGTAATTATCGAGGCGGACTCGGCCACCCGAAATACCTACCGGCAACGGGCCGCCAAGTACGTCGATTCTCAGCGCGACTTGCTCGCGACCGTCAAAGCCCCCTGCATCATGAGGGACGGCACGCGCATTCGCGTGATGGCGAACGTCGAACGGCTCGAGGATGCGCGGAAGATACTAGGGCGCGGGACCGAAGGGATTGGCCTTTTCCGCACCGAGTTCCTCTATTTCGACGGAGCTGGCCTGCCTTCAGAGGAGGAACAGTATCAGGATGCGCTTAGCGTGATTCGGGTGATGGGCGGCCGAACGGCAACCTTCCGAACACTCGACTTCGGCGGCGACAAGTGCATAGAGGGACTGGACAACGAGCCGGGATCGAACCCTGCACTTGGGATGCGTGGCATTCGACTGATGTCGACGTGGCCTGATGTCTTCCGACGACAGCTACGTGCGTTGTACCGTGCCTCCGCGCACGGGCCTGTGCGTATCATGTTCCCGATGGTCACGGGCATCGATGAGTTCATCCGCGCGCGCGCGCTTTGCGATGAGGTGAAGACCGAGCTTTTGCGTGAAGGAGAAGCGATTGATGTGTCGACTCGCATCGGAGCGATGGTGGAAACCCCTGCCGCGGCATTGATGACGGATCGCCTTGCGGCTCGTGCGGACTTCATGAGCCTCGGTACGAACGACTTGGCTCAGTACACGCTCGTTGCGGACCGCGATAGTAAAGAAGTGGCTCACCTCTACCGCCCGCAGAGCCCCGCCGTGCTGCGTTTGCTCCAGTGGTCTACGAATGCCGCACGCGCAGCCGGCAAGCCGATGGCGGTGTGTGGAGACATGGCGAGCGATCCGCGGTTTGCAGTCCTCTTGATCGGAATGGGAGTTCGGGAGCTATCGTGTGCGATCGACACGCTGCCCACGGTGAAGGCGGCGCTGGCGCTGGTCGACTCGCGCTATGCCAAGCAGGTCGCGGCGCAGGCGCTGGAGCTCGAGACGTCTGACGAAGTCGATTGGTTGCTGGACGATCGCTTCGCGAGCGGGGGGGCGATGAAAGAACTGTTGCGGGAAACGTCGCACATTTCTTGCCCGGCCGGATAGAATCCCAGTGCCCAACGAATATTCCTCCGGTAACTCGCGAATAGAAAGTTTCGGAACGGTTTTGAGTCGTTGAAAAAGTATTGAGCGGTCGCTCGGTCCTCCGTGTCAGTTACAGATTTACGGTCGTCGAGGCTCGGCCGGAAGCCGACAGTTGCATTTCTCGAACAAGGCAATAGAGGACGGGGACGACGAACAGCGTTACTACAACGACCAGCATTCCACCGAATGTCGGGATCGCCATCGGGACCATGACGTCCGAGCCACGCCCACTCGATGTAAGGACCGGCAGGAGCGCCAATATCGTTGTAGCCGTGGTCATCAAGCATGGACGAATGCGCCTCTGAGCAGCGCTGAGCGTCGCCTCGCGAACGCTCCTCACCGATGTTGGCAGTTGGTGGCCGAAGGATTGGTCGAGGTACGTCGCAAGAATCACGCCGTTGTCCGAAGCGATCCCGAACAGAGCGAGGAAGCCTACCCAGACGGCAACACTCAGATTCATCGGGTGTACCTGAAAGAGGTCACGAAGACTGACCCCGAGTACGTCAACGTTCATGAACCAGGGCTGGCCATAGAACCAGAGGAGGATGAACCCTCCACTCCACGCGACGAACACGGTGCTGAACACGATGAGCGTGGTGATGGTCGAATGAAACTGGAAGTAGAGCACCATGAATATTGCGAAGAGCGCCACGGGCAGTACGACAAGTAGCTTGTTCTCGCTCCGAACCTGGTTTTCGTAGCTCCCGGCGAACGTGAAGCTCACACCCGCGGGTATTACGAGCGCGCCCGACTCAATCTTCGCCTTAAGAAATTCAGCAGCGGCCTCTACGACATCGACCTCGGCGAAGCCGGGCTTCATGTCGAAGAGTACGTATCCGACAAGAAAGGTGTCTTCACTCTTGATCGCTTGCGGACCTCGAACGTATTTGATCGTCGCAAGTTCCGTGAGCGGAATCTGCGTACCGTCCACCGCTGGTACAAGAATTCGTTCGAGGGACTCGATCTGATCGCGAAGCTCGCGAAGGTAGCGGACACGCACCGGGTACCGCTCTCGACCTTCAACGGTTGTCGTAAGCGTCATCCCACCAATCGCGACTTCGATGACATCCTGGACGTGCCGGATGCTGATGCCGTAGCGCGCAATTCGCTGCCGGTCTATGTCGATCTCGAGGTAAGGCTTACCAACAATGCGGTCGGCGATGACCGCGGACGGCTCTATGGCTGGCACGTCTTTGAGCAGCCGCTCAAAGTCGAGGCCAACGCTTTCAATGGTATTCAGGTCGGGGCCCTTTATCTTGATACCCATGGGAGCCCGCATGCCGCTCTGGAGCATGACAATCCGCGCGGCGATCGGCTGGAGTTTGGGCGCGGAGGTGGTGCCAGGAAGCTGCGTTGCACGTACGATCTCATCCCAGATGTCGTCAGCGCTGCGGATCTGCTCGCGCCACTGACGGTAGTATCGCCCACCGCTATCCGGAATGAGCTCGCCGAACTCGTCTCGAACGAATTCGCCCGAGTTTCGATCGAACCGAAACCGTATCCGCTCTCCGCTTCGGTCAAGCATGTACTCGGGCTTGTAGTTGATGATGGTTTCAATCATCGACAGCGGAGCCGGGTCGAGAGCCGACTCGGCCCTTCCGAGTTTCCCGACAACGGAATCGATCTCCGGAACAGCGCTGAGCGACATGTCGAGCTTCTGAATGACGTCAGTTACCTCTCCTATCGACGCATGCGGCATCGTTGTCGGCATGAAGAGGTAAGAACCTTCATCCAGTGCAGGCATGAATTCTTTGCCGAGACCCGGAAACTGGTTGGCAACCGCGGCAACCGGAGTGAACGACCGCATCCAGCCCGGAACGAATGGCGTTGTGCGATCGAAGCCGAGCCATGCCGTTGCTCCGAACCATACGATCGCCAGCGGGACAAGA
>CAXQPB010000110.1:0-47548 GCA_964225545.1 Candidatus Nitrosopumilus sp.
GTTTTCGCTCACTCCTGAATGGGGGGTTGATCGATTCCAAACAGCCCGCACCCGCATTCGCTCACTCCTGTTTAGCGATTATCGTGCCGAGGTTGCTTCGAGGCGCGAACGAGCGACCTCGCCCCGATCGATTCCCACCCATCTGAGTAAGAACCATCGAAGCGGACAGACGAAGCGGGCAGAACGAAAAGTGAGCGAGGCTGCGAGCGAAGCAGAGCAAACTGTGAGAGCAGGTCTGCAGGGCGGGACGTGTGGGGTCAGGCAGGTCTGACAAAGCGCGCCCGTTGCCGACGCGGTTCGGAGCGGCGGGAGTCTCCACTTACGATCGGGCGGCACCCTTCACGCCGGCGAGGGAACCGGAGTGATGACGGCGGGTACCGCCCGATCGTCCCGTGGGAGGAGGGACTTTTCAGCTGTCGAAGACCCTTACGTCCATCTGGGCCTTCAGCGTGTTGCCATCAAATCCGCGCGGTTTGAGCCACAGCTCGACCCGATACAGACCGGTAGCCAGCAGCTCGAACGGTGCATGTCCGGCTGCGGGATTCCGCGAAGTCTGGAACAACACGGCGCTCGGTGGGAGAGCGCTCAGGGCCCCGAGATCCACCCGCTCGGCTGTTCCGCCGACGTCCGTGACCAGTTCAAGGTCGTAATCGCCAAGTGTTCTGCCTGCTGCGATGCCGTGCGCCCGGGTCAGATCGACATGAACATCGAGATCCCAGGCGGTCGCGCCGAAGCGGTCTCCCGGCCCCGCCGCCATTGTGTAGAGTCCGCCGGAGTTCTCTGTCGATGTCGCGAGCATCCTGGCGTCCGCTGCGCCGCCGTCGTCACGAACCGGATGTGTGCTCTCGTCGGCACTGGCCTCTCCGATCCCCTCAACGGTGTCGGGCTCCATGCAGCGCCGCGCCCTGATTCCGATCTCGACTCCATCCTCGGAAGCCACCACAAAGTTTCCGTTGGTCTGCCCGTCCCCACCGATCGGGAAGATTCCCTTCATCGGATCGACACGCATGCTCGAGTCCCAGACGCTCACCGGTGCATCGTATGAAGTCTGCGCTGCATCGACGGTCGACGGCTTCACGAGAAGAAGCGCCGCCGCCACCCCCACAGCCGCACCGAACACCGCCGCTGCGGCTGTCGACGTTGCCGTGAGCTGAACTCGCCTGTTCCAGGTATCTGCCACACTCGTCATCGTATTCACTCTGCTACCCACCCTGTTTCCTCCGATCTCTTTCACTGTTCGGTCTGTTTTGATTCGTTACGGTTTGCCGGTTGTCTTCGTTTCGTTCCGCCAGCTCGCGTTGTCGCTATGCCGGCCGGCGCGAGTATCGCGATGTAACTCGCGCTTACCCATCGCCTTTGTTTCGTGGTGATCGTTTGTCTTGCATGTAAGCGTCGCGCTCGGTTGTCATCGTAGTGTGTCGATCGATGACTTCGTTTCCGTCGCGCAGTGTGAAGATAGCAGACGAGATTTTAATCTGTCGATAGTCATCACGACGTTCATCGAACTTTTTTTTCGTAACGTCATCGACACGACTCGTCATCAACACGTCGTTCGATTCACGTGTAACGTGACGATGCATTGCATCGTACGCAGTGTCGTTCATGCAACGTTGTCATTCACGATGAACGTTGCACGTCGATGCACCATCGCACTTGTTCATGTGTACCAACGCAACGAGCACTCGTTCATCATGCACCGCACGCATTGCGCTCGAGACTGTCGCCGAATGTACACAACATGCAGCGTGCACCATCTTCGTACACCCGCATTGACGACCAGGGTTCATCTGCACGCGCACACTGACATTCGCGTGCACAGCATCCGTATCGTGTGCGCATACTGTCCGTACGCCGGGGGTGGTTCTTGCGCGCATCTTCGACGTTTCGAGATGACGCGTTGGCCCGTTGGCATCAGCAACGGACTGCACGAGGCTGTCGCAGCAACGGGTCGGGGTCTCGTGGCGGCCTCGCGCGATGCGCGCATGTTCCATGTTGATTCATGCCTGCGCCCTTGCCTGCGCCCTTGCCTGCGTCATTGATGAACAGGCCGCGCCGTCGGCAATCGTTGCGACGGCCTGGAGGTCGACAGGTTCGTACACCGGCGCACTGCAACACGTAGAAGTAGGGGAAAACGCCCCAAAAACCGCGGGTCGAACGGCACCGCTGTGCACGAGGGCAATGTTCGGGCCGCGCGCGAGTGCTGAAGCGCACAGTTGCGATGTCCGCGCAGCCTGCATCACTCCCGACGCCATGATGTCCGTGCTACACGACGGCGAGTTCAATGCGGTTCATACACACTTCAGACTGGCACCTCGGGCGGCTTTTTCACGGGATTCACCTGACAGACGATCAGGCGCACGTCCTCGAACAGCTCGTCGGGCTCGTTGCCGAGAGCAAACCCCATGCAGTCCTCGTGGCCGGCGACATCTACGACCGGGCGGTCCCGCCGCCGGAGGCCGTGGCTTTACTCGATGAGGTACTGAGCTGCATCACGGTAGACCTGAAAACACCCGTCATCATGATCGCCGGGAATCATGACAGCCCGGATCGCGTGGGCTTCGGGGCACGGATGATGGCAGGCCAGGGCTTGCACGTTTTCGGAAGTCTCGACGCGACGTTCGAACAGATGAACTCGCCGATCTTTCGAGGACGCACGGTGCAGGCCCCGCGCCACGTCGTGATCGAAGACGAGTACGGACCGGTCAACATTGTTCCCCTCCCCTACGCGGAGCCCGCTGCCGTGCGTCACGTGTTTTCAATGGGTGCCCCTGAAGACCCGAACACGAAAGAACAGCGCAACGAAAATGCACCCGCAGGCGTCGAAGTCAGCGAAATACGCGATCATGGCTCAGCAATGCAGGCGATGACCAATGCTGCACACGCCTCGCTTCCGACAGGACGTCGCACCGTCGCAATGGCGCACGCGTTTGTCACAGGCGCGACCGGCAGTGATTCGGAGCGACCGCTCAGTGTCGGCGGCAGCGGCAGTGTCGACGCCGCCAGTTTCCAGGGCTTCAACTATTGCGCACTCGGCCATCTGCACCGCCCACAGCGTGCAGGGTACGATAACGTGCGTTACTGCGGATCGCTGTTGAAGTACTCGTTCGCGGAGTCGGACCACAAAAAAACGGTCAGCCTCGTAGAGATCGATGCCGACGGTCGGGCTGCAGTCGAGGAGATCGCGCTTACGCCGCAGCGCGACGTGCGCGTGATCAAAGGTTCGATAGAGGAGATTCTCGCTGGACCCGCGGCGGGGGAGAGTCGGGACGACTACATCATGGTCGAACTGACCGACCGCGGGGCGATCCTCGACGCGATGTCACGAATTCGTACGGTGTACCCGAATTGCCTGCATATCGATCGTTCGGCGTTTCTCTCGCACTCCGGGGAATCGGCCGGCCGCCCTGCGGACCATCGAAGTCGTACCCACGAGGAGTTGTTCGGAGATTTTGTAAAAGAGGTCACCGGCGACGACCTCACAGAACCGGAACTCGATGCCTTGCGCGAAGTTCTCGATTCACTCCGACAGGCCCAAAGAGAAGACAGCGCCACGTAAACGGGGAAAAGGGATGACGGCGTCGATTCGGTGAAATCCGAATCAGAGGCGCCATCTATATATAAGGATGCGTCCACGAAGAATCGAAATGACCGCCTTCGGGCCGTACGCGGGAAAACAGACCATTGATTTTGGCGAGCTCGGCACGAATGACTTCTTTCTGATCACCGGACCGACCGGCGCGGGCAAAACCGCGATGCTCGACGCGATGTGCTTCGCACTTTACGGGGACACGTCCGGCGCGGAGCGCAACGCCAAGCAGATGCGCAGCGATCACGCATCGCCCGAGGTGATTACCGAGGTCAGCTTCGAATTCACTTTGGGATCGCAAACGTATCGCGTCACCCGTTCCCCCGAGCAGATGCGCGCATCGCAGCGCGGCGAGGGTCTGACCAAACAGCCTGCCAAAGCATCGTTGTGGCAATGCAGCGCGGAAGAGGATGGCGAAAAAGCCGGCAGCGGCGAAGGCGAGCTTCTGGCGTCCAAGTCGGGCGAGGTCAACGAACGCATCGAACGACTCATGGGGTTCAGCAGCTCGGAGTTCCGCCAGGTCGTCATCCTTCCGCAGGGACGTTTTCGTAAACTGCTCACGGCGGACTCCGCAGAACGCGAGGAGATCCTCGAAAAACTCTTTAATACCGTCGAGTACCGCCGTGTACAGGAGTCACTGAAAAGAAAGGCGCTGGAGATCAAGTCGGAAAACGAGCGTATCAAAACGCTTCGGCATGGACTTCTTCAACCCCTCGACGCTGATGGGGCTGAGGAGCTGGTTGAACGTCGCGGCCGGATGGAGAACGACCTGGAGACCGCCAAAACCCGGGTCGGCGAGCTCCTCGCAGGGCGAGACCGGGAGCGCGAAGCGCTGGACCGCGGCAAAGCCGCCGCCGAACGGATCGCTGCCGCCGAAAGAGCCGCGAGGACTCTGGAGACCGTCGAGGCCGGCAGCGAAGAAGTCGACGAAAAGCGTGCAACGCTCGAGCGAGCACGGCGCGGCGCGCCGATGAAAGAGCTGCTCATCCAGACTGAACAGGCTGCAGAGACAGCCGCGAAAAAACAGACCGAGCACGACGACGCGGCAACACGACTGGCATCGAGCGAATCGAACTGCGCGCAAGCGCGTGCCGCGCTCGAAGCCGAGCAGAAACGGGATGAGCAGCGGGAGACGGCCCGGACGCGGCTGCACACCCTGCGTGGTCTGGTCGGCAAATGCACCGAGCTGACGAACGCCGGTGAGCGGCACGAAAACGCACATAACCGCCTCGAGCATCAGCGTTCCAGCCTGGCGGCGGCGACCGAAACGCTCACGCAGCTGGAGACCCGCGGTCAGACGTTGCTGGCCGAAAAGGCCCGGCTCAGCGCAGACATCGGGCAGACAGCCACGCATACCGCCAACCTCGAGAAGGAAACCGTCCAGCTTCGGACACGGCAGACGCTTGAAGACAGGCGCCGCGAACTCGACGGGGCCCTCAGCCGAAGCGCGGAGCTGGAAACCGCGGCGCAATCCACCCGTCGCTCTCTCGAAGACGCTCGCGCCGAACTGACACGTCTGCAGAACGCATGGGACAGCGGTCAGGCCGGTGTGCTCGCCAAGACTCTAGCGCCGGACACCCCGTGTCCGGTTTGCGGATCCAAAGACCACCCGATGCCTGCGGCGGCAGATGCGGACACGCCTCGCGAGGAGCAGATACAGGCCGCCCGTAAGAGCTGCATCGAGATCGATGAGAGACTGACCCGGGAGCAGGCCGCGGCCGTCGAGGCGGGCAAGACCGTCTCCGCGCTCAGCTCGGAGGTCCATGCACTGTCGGAACAACTCGGACCACGGGCGGACGAGGAGCTCGAAGTTCTGGCCGCCGCGGTCAAGAAGACACAGGCTGAACTCGACGCGTGCACGTCGGCCGCGCAACGGGTGAGCGAAGTCGAATCCGAGATCAGCGGCGTCGACAGCGAGATCGAGCAGCAACGCGAAGAAATCGACCGGCTGAAGTCTGCGGAGACCGAGTGTCAGCGCGAGCTGGCGGCGGCGCAGGAGCTGGTTCGCAAGCTCGAGACCGAAGTCCCCGCCGAGATCCGCGAGCTGTCCGCGCTCGAGGCCGCGATCGAGTCCGCGACCGCATCGCTGAAGTCGCTCGAAGACGACCTGGAAGTCGCTCGCGAAGCCGCGGCGAAGGCCGAACAGGAGCGAACACAGTGGCAGGCCACCGCTGACGCGAACCGGGCGGCAAAAACCGACGCGGAGAGCCGACGCGACGAGTTGAAAGAGCGGCTCGAAGAGTCGCTGCGCTCCGCCGACTTCGAGAGCGCGCAGCGACTTCGTGATGCGCTGCTTTCGGACGTCGAGATCGACGGCCTCGAAGCCCGTATCGGCGAATACGACCGGGAACTGGCCGCCGCGCGTGCGGCGAACGCCGAGGCGGCAGCGCGGGCAAAAGATCTCGCAGCACCCGACATCCCGGCGCTCGAGGCTGCCGCGGCGCAGGCGGATCACGCGCACGAGCAGGCGGTTCGAGCCGAGACCGATCTGTCGGCGCAACTGAAAGCGCTCGGCAAACAGATCGAGCAGCTCGCAGAGCTCGACAAACGCGGCGCCGAGTTCGCGGCGCGTTACGAGGTTCTCGGACGCATCGCGGATCTGGCCGATGGCCGTAACCAGCCGGGCATGCCCTACCATCGCTTCGTGCTCGCGGCTCTGCTCGATGCGGTGCTGTGGGCCGCGTCGGAGCGTCTGCGTATGATGAGCAACAACCGCTACACGCTCAGACGCTCGACCGAACGAGGATCGAGGCGCAAGTCCGAAGGGCTCGAACTCGAGGTCGATGATTCCTACACGGGCGTGGGGCGTCCGGTGGCGACGCTGTCGGGTGGAGAGGGGTTCCTGGCTTCCCTGTCACTGGCGCTCGGCCTGGCTGACGTGGTCCAGCAGGAGTCAGGCGGGATCCGGCTCGACGCGATATTCGTCGACGAAGGGTTCGGGACCCTCGACCCGGAGGCGCTCGATCTCGCGGTCCGTGCGCTCATCGATCTGCAACGCGGCGGCCGTATGGTCGGCATCATCTCGCACGTACCGGAGCTGAAAGAACGCGTCGAGGCGCGGCTCGAAGTCACTCGTGGCAAGGATGGAAGTCACGCAAGCTTCCGGCTGGCCTGAAACCGATACAACCGCTGCCATAAAACGCGGGTCAGCGCACGATCCGGAGGTGGCGACGCCTGCCACCGCCCCGACTCGCCGCCGGCCGCTCCTCCTCGTCCTGCTCGGTCGGCGGCGGCTCTCCATCACTCGCTTCCGAGGACCCGGGCTCATCAACGGCGTCTGCCAACGTCGCTTCATACCACCGCTCGCCGTCATCATCGCCGCCACCGCCATCCGGGTCGCCGAGCTCGAGAGGGCCGATGCAGTCCTCGCAGAAGATTTCGTCGGTCATCGCGTTGCACAGCACGCGGACCTGGATGTCACGGTCGGCGTGCATGAGCAGCCTCTTGCAACGGTCACAACGCAGCACCCCGCCGCTTTCGATGCGCCGCCGGTGAATCTCGTCGGCCATCCAGCCCTCGATGTCATCGAGGTCGCCATAGTCGCGCGGATTGCCGTCTTCGTCGAGCGGGACCGCACCGGTCCCTCCAAGAGCGGGCGGCATGCGACGTTTGTCGTTCCCGAACAACGCCTTGACGCCGTACAGAATCAGGAAAAACGCTGCGAGGCCGAGAAGGTCTGCCTGTTCGGCGACTGCAATGAACGGATCTTCGATAAACACCGGCGCCGCCCCCCGCGATGGCTCAGTGAGCCGCTTCGAGGTCTGCATGCCAGACCGTCCGGCCGCCGATGATCGTCTCGACGACATCGATTTCAGCAAGGCCCGAGGGATCCTCGAGCGGTGAACGCGACAGGATCACCAGGTCGGCGAGCTTACCGGGCTCGAGCGATCCCTTGATGTCCTCCTCGAAATGCTGCCATGCAGCATCGATCGTGACCGCACGCAGAGCCTCCACAACGGTAATTCGCTCCTGCTCGCCGAGGACGGCTCCGCCCGTGGATTGGCGATTGACCGCCGACCAGACAAGCCGCATCGGTTCCATAGGAACCACCGGGCTGTCGGCATGAATGGTGTAGCGGACACCCCGATCCGCAGCGGAGCGGGCGGGGCTGATTCGATCTGCCCGCTCGGGTCCGAGGAAGATCTCGCGATGCCGATCTCCCCAGTAGTAGGTGTGCAGGCTGAAAAAGCTCGGGACAATCCCCAACTCCCGCATGCGATCGAGCTGGTCGGGCCGTGCGGTCTGCGCGTGGATCACGATATGACGCGTCGGCGTCCGGCCGGCTGCGCCTCGATCCACCTCACGGACGCTTTCGTAGGCGTCAAGAATGTCATCGATCGTCGCGTCGCCGTTGCCGTGAATGGCGATCTGAAGTCCGGCGCGCTGGTAACGCTCGACCCGCTCGAACAGCTCTTCGCGCGAGACACGCGGGAACCCCCGGTAGTCGGCGGGTTCAGACGGGGGCGGCACATGATAGGGCTCGGTGAGATACCCGGTGTAGCCCTGAATCGACCCATCCGCGACGATCTTTACCGCACCGAAGCGCAGCCACATCGGATCGTAGGTAGTAAGCTCGATCTCGCCGTCGAGGGCGGCGTCCTGAACGTCCTCGGCCGGCCAGACCACCATACGAACGCCGATCACGCCGAGTCGTGACATCCACGGCAGGACACCGACCAGACGCCGGTCCGTGTAGCCGGACTGCGCGGTCGTCACGCCCTGGCTCAGATAGCGGCGCGTCGCCTCGCGCATCAGCCGAAGTCCCTGAAAAAGAGTCGGCGTCGGTATGCCGTCACGAACGATAAGCGTCGCATTCTCCTCGAGCACCCCGTCGGGTTCGCGGGAGTTCTCCGAGCGCCGGATGACTCCACCCTCCGGGTCTTCGGTCTGTGCGCTGATACCGAGCTTCTCGAGCGCGAGGGTGTTGGCGACTGCGAAGTGCAGCGAGATATGCCATGCGACGACCGGGTGTTCGGTCGACGCACGATCGAGATCGAAGCGCGTCGGGTGTCGTCGCTCGGCCAGCAAACTGTCATCGTAACTGAGTCCGACGACCCAATCGCCTTCAGGCGTCTCAGCGGCCTGCTCGGCGAGGCGTTTCACGAGGTCGTCGATGTTCCCGACGTCGCCGATCGGTGGGCTGTTGAGATCGGCATAGATCGCGTACAGCCCTTCGCCGGGGAAATGGCCGTGCGCATCGATGACCCCGGGCATCATTGCGCGGCCGTCGAGATCGACGACACGCGCGCCTTCGCGCTCCGCCCACGGCCGCAGCGAAGCCTCGGTGCCCGTACCGACGATGCGCTCACCGTCAATTGCCAGTGCCTCGACCACACGATTGTCCGCATCCATCGTCAGGATCGGCCCGCCGACGTAAAGCGTGGGCCCGGGCGCGCCGCCACGGACGATGTAGACACCGACAAGCACCACAGCCGCGACCAGCAACGAGGCTGCAAGGGCGAAGCCCGGCGAGCGTTGTCCGCGGCCGCTTGCGTCGTTCGCCATACCGGCAAATTTGGCGAAATTCCGCGCTGACGCGAACGCCGGTCGGTGCGCCGCGGGCTGGCGCATCGGCAATCGCGACTTATACTCGCAGCAGGCCCCGGTTCATGAATTCGACCGGATCCGTGCCCCCAACGCGCTGGATGGAACTCGATATTCTCACGATGAACCTCTGGGGGCTGCCATGGCCGGTCTCCCGGGACAGGCATGATCGCAAACGCCGCTTTGTCGACCACCTGCAACGCAACGAATACGACATCGTCGGACTGCAGGAGCTGTGGTGGCCGTGGCGAGACGCCGTCCCCAGCGAGCTGTTCCGGCTCCCGCGCGGTCGGCGTGATTCCGGCCTCGCGCTCGGCGGCAGGTTGCGCGACCGCGCAAGCGTCGAGGTCGAGTACTACGATGCGCGCGGCGGCATCGATCGACTGAAGAATAAAGGACTGCTCAAGGCTCCGATGGAAATCACCGACGGCACCGACGAAAACAAGGGCATCGAGATCGTCGTCTGTGTGACTCACCTCCAGTTCGGACGCGGTCGCGCGGCCACGCGCACGCACCAGGTCGATCAGCTGCTGCGATCTCTCGAACACGAACGCCGACCGACAGTGCTGATGGGAGACTTCAACTTTCACGGCGGAAACATCGACGACGAATCGAGCGCTCGAAGAATGATCGATTCAGGCTTCGCCGACGCCGCCGTTCTCGTTCACGGAAGCGATCGAGCACTGCGTCCGACCTATACGTCGGACAATTCGTATGTCCGTCGCCGCAACCATCATGAACGCTTTGACCGCGTTTATCTTCGCGACGCGGCGGCCGGCGATATTCGAATTCAGGCGCTTGGCGTCGAGGAGGCGGATGTACTGACGGCGCCGGTCTCGGACCACCACCCGGTTCATGCCCGCGTACGCGTCGAGTCCTGATCCGGTCGGCGAAACCAGATCCATCCTTCTTTGCGCGCGAGCGCGCCGTCTTCCGGTTCGACGCAGCGTCCTTGGAGAAAATCCGCCCCGGCCACTACGCACAGAATGGAATCGAGAACATCGGCCTGCTCGAGTGCGAGCGTGACGTCACACTCGATCGACAGCTCTGCGCCGAGGCCGTCAAGGATCACTTCCCGGTTCGCGCGTTGATCAGTCCGCTTGTAACCGCTCGCCGGCAAGCCGCATACCTTGAGCAGAGCGGCAGGATAAATCTCGATCGCAGCCAGAGAGGACAACGACTTCGGGTCCCAGCCGGCTTCGACACGAGTCTGAAGCTTTTTTCCGAGTGCTGCCGTCAGGCCCAGCGCCCAGTGCGCGGTACGCGCGATCCGGTCGGCGCCGACATCGAGCGGCAACTTGCCGGTCATGCGCCGTACCACGCGATCGGTCTCCCGACGGAACATCTCGTCACGGGTCGGTTCGATCGGCTCGCCTGCCCGATGACCCGCGAGAACCTCTCCGAGCCGAGCGGGCCAGCCGAGCGGCGCATCGAGCGCCAGCAGAACGGGCAGACCCTCGATGCGAGCCGCCTGCGCCCACCGAGCCGTCGTCTCCACGATGGACTCTTCACCACCGCCGCAAACCACTTCGGTCAGCCGGATCCGCTCTCGAGACTCCCCGACGGACCCGTCGAAGCGCGCTGCGGCGAGGCCGACCCGCGCCTCGTCGGTTGCGCAGTCGACGCCGATGATCAGTGAAGGGCCCACGCGCCAGCTAACGCCACGGGCGCAGGCGGCTCAAGCGCCAGGTGTCAGCGTTCGGCCTCGGGCTGCAGAGCCTGCGCTACCGCGGCCTCGAGTGGAAGTTCGAGCTGTTTGTTGGTGAACAGGTAAGCGGTGTAGCTCGGGTCGCCCTCCCGACACGCGCCCCGCGGGACACGCCGCTGAGACGTGCCCGCCGTGTGCGAGCCCCGCTGGCTCTGCGTGTTCTGGTGACTTGATAGACGTTTCGATGCCGCAGGTCGCTGGCGCATGATTTGTCTCCCGTTTCAGCGCTTGGTGCGATTTCCTCCAGCCTCCGTCCGCAACATCCTCTCTGATTCGAAGATAATCCGGTGTCGAAGCGCCCTGCCATGCTCTTTTTGAGCGGGGTGTGCGTAACCTCGATCGACCTGCCACAAACTGCCCACGGCTTGCCCGTCACCGGCTTGCGGATCCGCTTGCCAGTTCAGCGGGCTGCTAGTAGGCGGGGGGGTCATGACTCAGTTCATCTACAGCATGTACGACCTCGGCAAGGTCAGCCCGCAGGGAAGAAAGATTCTCCAGGGTATCTCGCTCTCCTATTACTACGGCGCCAAGATCGGCGTGCTCGGCGCGAACGGCGCCGGCAAGAGCACCCTGCTGCGGATCATGGCCGGCGAGGACAAGGAGTTCACCGGTGAAGCCCGCCCGTCCGACAGCGCGACGATCGGCTTTCTTCAGCAGGAACCCGAGCTCGATCCGGCCCGCAACGTCCTCCAGCACGTCGAGGAAGCGGTCGCCGAGACCCGCGCGCTTCTCGACCGCTTCGAGGAGATCTCGAACAGGTTTGCCGAACCGATGTCCGACGAGGAGATGGAAAAGCTCCTCGCCGAGCAGGGGCGCGTGCAGGACCGGATCGATGCTTGCGACGCATGGGAGCTCGATCGCCAGCTCGAGGTCGCCATGGATGCCCTGCGACTGCCGCCGGCCGATGCCGATGTCACCACGCTCTCCGGCGGAGAGCGCCGGCGCGTCGCGCTGTGCAGGGTGCTGCTCGCCGAGCCGGATATTCTTCTTCTCGACGAGCCAACCAACCACCTCGATGCAGAGTCGGTCGCGTGGCTGGAGAGACACCTGCAGGAATACAAGGGCACCGTGGTAGCGGTCACCCACGATCGCTACTTCCTCGACAACGTCGCCGGCTGGATTCTCGAGCTCGACCGCGGCAGCGGCATTCCATGGGAGGGCAACTACTCATCCTGGCTCGAGCAGAAAGAGACTCGCCTCGTCCAGGAAGAAAAAGAGGTCTCCTCACGAGCGCGCACGCTGCAGCGCGAGCTCGACTGGATCCGCATGAGCCCGCGCGCGCGGCAGGCCAAAGGCAAGGCCCGAATCAACCAGTATGATGCCCTGGTCGCCGAGAGTGAGAAGCTGCAGGCAGCGCCGGAGAAGAATCGCATCACCATCCCGGCGTCGCAGCGGCTGGGCGATGTCGTCATCGAGGCGGATGGCCTGGCAAAGTCTTATGGCGACAAGCTTCTGTTCGAGGGCCTGAGTTTCCGCCTGCCTCCGGGAGGAATCGTCGGGGTCATCGGCCCCAACGGCGCCGGTAAGACCACACTCTTCAGGCTGCTGACCGGCGAGGACCAACCCGACGCGGGAAGTCTGCGAATCGGCGAGACCGCCATGCTCAGCTATGTTGACCAGAGCCGCGACGCACTCGATCCGGAACGCAACGTCTGGGAAGAGATCAGCGACGGCGGGAAAGAACTGATCATGGTCGGCAAACGCGAGGTGAACTCGCGAGCGTACTGCGCGAGCTTCAACTTCAAGGGCTCGGACCAGCAGAAGAAGGTCGCGGTGCTCTCCGGCGGCGAGCGCAACCGGCTGCACCTCGCCAAGCTGCTCAAGAGCGGCGGGAATCTGTTGCTGCTCGACGAGCCGACCAACGACCTCGACGTCGACACACTGCGCGCGCTCGAAGAAGCGCTGCTCGAGTTCGCCGGCTGCGCGGTGGTCATCAGCCACGATCGCTGGTTCCTCGATCGGATCGCGACCCACATCCTCGCCTTCGAGGGCGACTCCCACGTCGAGTGGTTCGAGGGCAACTACCAGGACTACGAAGCCGACCGGCGTCGCCGGCTCGGAGGCGCGGCGGATCAGCCGCATCGGATCAAATACCGGAAGCTGACGACCTGAGTTCAGGCGGTGCGGCGCGGCACGTGGACGAAGTTTCCCGCCGTGAGCCGACGCTCACCGTCCCATCGATAGGCCGCCAGTTTTCCGCCGGGGCGGGCGACGCTGTAGTCCAGGCACGCGACGTTCGGTGTCAGGGGCGCGGGGTCACCCTGCAGCCAGTAGTGGCCGACCAGAACCGGCGGCTGATCGTCGGGATAGACAAGCTGATAGTCCCCTTCGATCGGATCCTCGGGAATATGCGTAACGGCAGACGGCGGCCCGAGGAACGCCTCTCGATACGTCGCCGACTCGCGCCACCACTTCACGCGCATGAAATGACGAACCGTCCCCTCGCTGTCCGCGTACCGGGACCCCTCGGGCAACCGGACCTCCTTGCCCTTGAGCAGGGTCTCGACATGGGTGAACGCCGTCGTCCCTGAAGTCAGCGCCTCGACGCGAAGATCCGCAGGCATGACGCCGTCGTCGCTGAGCCGTGGCCGCAGCCAGTCGAGCGCTTCGTCGTCCCAACACGCGTGGACCACACGCAGGCCGTCGAATTCGAGATACAGGGGTAAGGACGCAAACCATTCGAGCGTGTCGAGGCGTGCTTCCCGGTCGCCCCCCTCGCCGTCCTCATTCGCCCCGTAGGCCTCGACAAACGCGCGGTGTTGTTTCCAGTTTTTCTCCGAGTGCCTGCGCACAAACGTCCCCGGCTGCTCCGGGTCCGGCGTCGCCCAACCGAGCGCGTTCAGCTCGTGATTGCCCATGACCGCGAGCGCCTCGCCGGCCTCGACCATTCCACGAGCGATTTCGACCACTTCACGCTGAGCCGGACCTCGGTCGATGAAGTCGCCGACGAATACGACCCTGCGCCGCTGCCCATCGGCGCCGCTGCCATGATGGTAGACGTCTGCGCTTCTGCGGTAACCGAGGCGTTCGAGAAGCTCGTGCAGCTCAGCGGCGTAACCGTGGATATCTCCGATGATGTCGAGGCCGGCCATCGTCACCCGTTACGGCTCCGATCTACGCACGGCCATCATCGCTCGCGCCGCCTCGCCGAGCCCCTTCTCCTTCGAGTAGCCGGAAAACTGACTGTTGATGGCACCGTCACCGTCGACGAGGACGAAGGTCGGTGTCCCGCTGACGCCGTACGTCTGGAATGCCTGGCGGAACGGGTCGATAGCGATGATCGACGGGAACTCACGATCCTCCGCGAAGAACGCGTCGAGCAGCTCGGCAGGCTCGTCGGTGATCGCGATAACCGGGCCGGCCCCGCTGCGCTCGAATTCGAGCAGATCGGGTATGGCGGCCTTGCACGGCCCGCACCAGGTGGCCCAGAAGAACAGCATGTAAGGACCGCCGGACAACGCCTCGGCGGCGTCTCCCTGATAGTCGGAGAGTTTGATCGACGGCGCCTTCGCACCGATCTCGGGCGGACCGGGCAGCTTGGGCCACTCGAGCGGATACGGTCCCGGCACCAGGCTGACCGTGCGCCGTACGCCTTCAATGTCGATGACGTCGAGCTCGCGCGCCGTGCCGATCGGCGACAGCATGGTCCAGGAACGGATCTGCCGCGGTTCGGTGAACGGCTTGCCCGGAGGTCCGGTGACGACATCGGTGGTGGCGAGCCCGGCCTGATCAGCGGGCGCGCCCGGATAGACCGTAAGCACACGCGCCGCGCCGGCTTCGAGCCCGAGCTTCTCACGCGCAGGTGGCTGGACATCCCGGAAACGAATTCCCATCCACGCAGGCAGTGCGGCGGTCGCCCGCTCGACATCTTCCTTGAACGGCGGGAAGCGTTCGGGCGTTTCGAGACGGCCGGCCATGCGCGGGGCCGGCGGGATACGCAGATCCTCGCATGCGACCAGAGCCCTGTAGCGCTCGGCCTGCGCGACGTCGGCGCGCGTCTCGAGATACACCTGCCCAGCGATCGTGGTGAGGATGACACGCATCCGCAGCACAACGGCGAGGCGCACTTCCATCCGGTACGAAGTCGCCGATGCGTCATCGCCTCGTTTGTGCAGCGTCAGGATCCGGTCGGCGACCTCGCGATCCTCGCGCGTGAACTTTTCCAGATCCGCCAGCAACACCCCGGTCATGCGTCGCAGCTCACGTTGATCGAGCCCGCCCCGAGTAGTCAGGCCGAGGTTGACCTCCCAGTCCGGGTTCGCGGTGATGAAACGACGGAAGTTCGCCGCGTTGGAGTCCTGCAACGTCTGTCGCCACGCCAGCGAGACGTTCTTCATCTGGCCGGCGATATCCGGCAGTCGGGTCTGCTGCTCCTCGAGCTCGGCCAGCGACCTCGGGCTGAAATAACCGAAGGCTTTGCCGATGCGGTCGAGCAGACGGATCTGCGATTCCCAGCGTGCCTTGTTGCCCCACGCCTCCGCGAGCAGGGAGTCGACGTACGTCTCATACTCCAGCCCCTGCTCCTCGGCGGCCGCACGCAGGAGCCGGTCGACATAAAAATCCGAGGTCCGGTTCGGCACGTCGGGCGTGGCGTCGGTGACCATTGTATCGATGTGGGCCGCATCGAGGCTTCCATCTTCTGCTAGCGCGTTGATGAAGCGGAACGAGTGGCCGACATTCTCTCGGCCACGGTTCTCCGCGTAACACCCGTAGGCCATGCGATCGGCCGTAGCCGAGAAATAGCCGCAGACCTCCGGGCCGGCGGCGTCCTTGTCTCTACCGTCCCCATTGATGATGTTCGCAAACGAGCCCGAGAAGCACTGCGACATGAGCATCACGACACGGACCTTCGGATCGAGACCCGCGAGCAGTCCGTCGAGCTCTCGGACCGAGAGGTGCTCCTTCTTCCCCCAAAGAGTGATCGTGTTGTCGGCGAGATCGTTCTTGTTCTTCTCGCCGTGGTCGGTCACGTAGACGAAGAGCGTATCGCCGGGCTGGATGGTCGCAGCGCTGCCAGCAAACCACCGGGTGATCGCTTCCTGGGTCGCGGGCAGCAACTGCGTGCCGTCGACCTCGGACGTAACGTCGACGAGCGGCATCCGCAGGCGCGCGTGCGCCGGCGTGCCGAGCAGGCGCCAGAAATCTTTTTCCGGCTGCACATGCCGAAGGGCGAGGTCGGGTTCGGGGTCGTCGCCATCACTGGCGAACACGGTGATACGATCGGGAGGAACGCCGCTTTCGAGCAACAGATCGCGAATCTGACCGAGGTGGAGCAGGTGCGACTGATAGTTGATCCGCTTGTTGCCGCCACCGTTGATCAGGACCGCATGAAGGCGGGCTGCCTGCTCGATCGATTCTGCGCTGGCCGGCTCGCGCCCGGCCCCCGCCAGTTTTCGCAGCGCCGGGCTCGAACAGCCCATCAGTGACGGAATGAGGAGGATACAAACAACGAAGCGTAGAAATCTCATGTGAAGATCGGCGCGCAAGAGTCGCGACCGCCGCGCGAGAGCTTAGCAGTTCCCGTCGCCAACGCAGGCTGCGGCCGCACCGGCCGGGACCGGTGCCCGCCGGCCTGCCTGTCGCGGTGACGCGCTGTGGTCGCGGCCGGCTGTAAGCGGACCAGCGCTCGATCAGTCGCCGAGCTCGGCCTTGCGTCGCGAGGTGTACTCTTCCATCGGACTGAAACCGGCCTCGGAGCCGAACTGCTCCTCGGTGGCCTTGCGCAGGTCATCCTCGCTGTCCTCCAGGCTCCACCCGGTGAGCTGGGGCTGACTCACGTGGTAGGGCGAATCGCAGAAAATCTCGATACCGTTGCCCTCCGGGTCCTTGAAGTAGATCGACCACGCATTGCCGTGATTGACCGGGGCGACCTCCGCACCGTGGCCGGCGGTATTGAGCCGCGATGCCATCTGCTTCACATCGGCGAGCGAATCGACGCGGAAAGCGATATGGTCGAAGTTCGACTTCATGTCCTCCGAGCGCACCGGAGCGAAGGCGATCTGGTGATGGTCCGTGCCGACCTGGGTCATGAACACGACCTCGATCTCGGGCATATTCGGATCGAGCGGGCCGCGATCGCTCACCTCGAAACCGAGCACATCCGAGTAAAAGGAGATCATCGCGTCCAGATCGGAGACGTAAACGACAGCGTGCGACCAGCGAAGTTTCATGGGGTTGCCCTCCGGAATCAGCTCGAACGCAACAGACTTAGGGCAACGTTGCACTGAGTGCAAGGACGGTATTAGCTTCCGGCTCCGTGAGCGACCGAGGTACAGCGCTGACAACGAGCCGGGCGGCTCAAAGGACCGGAGCCACCCGCGCGACCGGAGCGACCGACAGCACTCCGGGCGGCCCGGGACGCGTGGCACGCCGCCGCGCCCGCGTACGCGAGCAGCTTCTCGAAGCCGCCGAACGGCTGATGGCCGCCCGCGGAGTCGACGATGTCACGATCGACGAGATCACCGCCGAGGCCGATATCGCCCGGCGCTCGTTCTACCACCACTTCGAGAGCAAGAACGACCTGCTGGTACCGATCGCACGCCGACGCGCACGTGACCTCAACCGCGCGATCGATCTGCTCGTCGAAACCATGGACGACCCCGCCGAGGCGCTCGCGACCGGCATCCGCCATGGACTGCGCGGGTTCACCCGCGACCCTCTGTGTGAGTGGTTTATCCTGCGCTCCGGACTCCCTACCGAGAGATTATTCGAAGGAGTCGGTGAGAGCGGAATGCGCGATGCGGCAAGGGGCGTCGAGACCGGTCGCTTTCACGTCGAAAGTGACGAGGTGGCGAAGCGGATCTTTGCTGGAGCGTTCGTAGCGGCGCTGAGCGCTCGGGGCGAAGAGAAGCTCGATGACCACGACCTCGACATTGCGGCAGAACACCTGCTGCGACTGCTCGGACTCGCCCGCGATGAGGCGGCGCGCATGGCTCACCAGCGCCTCCCTCCCCTTCCCGATCTGACGACTGCACCCGCGGGACACTCGAACGCGACCGGCGCGGTTTTCGAAACGGGCGAAACGCGCGACACCGGCGTTGCCCGAGAACTCGGCGACATCGGCGACGACACGCGTCTGTCACGAGACACGCGTGGCAACGGCAACAGAACGACAGCATGACGACAAAGGAGAATGGACATGGGCTTTCGGCTGGCAACTCTCGACGGACGCGCGGTACTGGTCAAAGGAGACGGTGTGTACGACCTCGAGCGTCACAGCGATGGACGCTTCAGCTCCGACCCGATGGCTGCCATCGCGGGCCATGAATCGCTCGGAGCGATCGCGTCTTCCCTCGGACCAACCCCGGACAGCGCGCTCGACGCGACCGCACTCGGCCTGTGTGTCCCTCGCGCTCAGAAGACCTTCGGCATCGGCCTGAACTACCGCGCGCATGCAGCCGAGTCGGGGATGGAGCCGCCGACCACGCCCGTGGTCTTCACCAAGTTCCCCAGCTCGCTGATCGGTCCCTGCGACGACATCGTCCTGCGCGGACCGACCACCGACTGGGAAGCCGAGCTGGTCGTCGTGATCGGCAGCCGCGTCCGTGACGTCCCCGAATCCGAGGCGTGGAAAGCGGTCGCCGGTCTGACCTGCGGGCAGGACATCTCCGAGCGGACCATGCAGTTCGCCTCCAAGCCTCCGCACTTCGACCTCGGTAAATCCTACGACACCTACGGTCCGATCGGCCCGTGGATCGTCTCGGTGGATGAGTTCAGTGACCCGTCCGACCTCTCGCTGACGTGCGAGGTCAATGGAGAGCTCAAACAGGACGCGCGGACCAGTGACCTGATCTTCGGGATACCGCAGCTGATCGCGTATCTGTCGGCCGTCTGCACACTCGAGCCGGGCGACCTCATCTTCACGGGAACGCCTTCCGGTGTCGGAGTCATGTCGGGAACCTTTCTCCAACCCGGGGACACCGTCACGACGACGATCGAGGGCATCGGCACCATGACCCATCGCTGCGCAGCGGTCGGCTGACATGGCTTGTGGTTCAACGGCCGGCGCAGCCGAGGGCGGCGCGGGCTACGATGTCGACGTCGCGATCGTCGGCGCCGGTCCGGTCGGGGTGATGCTCGCGAACATCTGCGGAACCCACGGCCTGTCGGCTGTCGCGTTCGATCGCGAGACGGAGGTCTACGATCTCCCCCGAGCCGCGGGTATCTGGGACGATGTGCAACGCATCCTCGCCAACAGCGGCGTCCTCGATGCGGTCCTTCCGTCGACCGACTGCATGGCGGGCGCCGAGTTCGTCGATGCCCGCGGCAAGCGTATCATCGGCCTGGAGACACCGCCGGATCTGCTGACCCCCAACGGCTACCCCCCGCTTCGCAACATCCACCAGCCCGGGCTCGAGCGCGCGATGCGCCGATGCCTCGACCGATTCGATGACATCGAGTTGCGACTCGGCTGCGACGTCGAGTCGATCGAGCAGGACACCGACGGCGTCACGCTCACGGTCAAACCGGCCGCCGGCGGCGATGACGGAAGCGCCGCCGCGAGCGAACACGTTCGCGCCCGTTGGGCAGTTGGCTGCGATGGCGCGGGCAGTTTCGTGCGCAAGACGCTGGGGATCGGCTGGCAGAGCCTCGGCTACGACCGAGAGTGGCTGGTCACCGACGTCGAGATGAAACGCGAGCGCGCGCTGCCCCTGCTGTGTCAGCAGATCTGCGATCCGCGCCGACCGACCACGCTCCTGCCGCTGCCGGGTCGTCTGCGCCGCTGGGAGTTTCAGCTTCGCGACGGCGAGACACGCGAGCAGATGGAAAACCCCGACACCGTCTGGGCTTTGCTCGCACCGTGGATCGAGCCCGGCGATGCCGAGATCCGGCGTGCCGTGGTCTATCGCTTTCATGCGACGATCGCCGAGTCATTCCGCAAGGGGCGCGTCTTCATCGCCGGCGACGCAGCTCATCAGACACCGCCGTTCATGGGCCAGGGGCTGTGCAGCGGCGTGCGCGATGCCGACAACCTTGTGTGGAAGCTCGCGATGGTACGACGGGGACAGGCCGACGCGAGTCTGCTCGATACCTACACGGCGGAACGGCGGCCGCTGTCGGTGGCAATGGTCGAGCACTCGACCAACACCGGCAAGCTCATCGACGCCTATGCGCAGATGGAACTCGGAGGCCCGGAACCTTCACCGGAGATGCAGGCCTACGCGTACGGCGGCGGCGCAAGCCTGCCCGATCTGTCCGAGGGACTACTGGCCCACGCGGGCAGCTCGTGGGAGGGACAGCTGATCCCGAGCGCGGAATCCGCGCAGAGCGGCGCGCTCACCGGCGCCATCGACGAGCTCATCGGCTCCGGATGGGCGCTGGTGGGCAAAGAGGATCCGCAGACGCTGCTCGACTCCGACGCGCTGGCGGTCTGGGATCGACTGGGCGCGACGCGGATTTCCGTGGCCGAGCCGGACGGAGCCATGCTGGGGCTGTTGCTGACACATCGGGTGGTCGCAGTCCGCCCGGACAGGATCATCTTCGGCGCGGACGAGGCCCTGGAAAATGTCAGCGACCTCATCAGTCGCCTTGACGGTGCGGACAGGAACGGAGGGGAACGTGAAGAATACTGATCAACAACGCGAGAAGTCAGCGGCCTCGGGCCGCAGCCGGATCTCGGGCTCGCGCCCGGTCGCAGCAGCCGCAGCTCGCTCGACGTCGGCCGCCGGCACGGTGCTCGGCGTCCTCGTATCGGCCGTAAGCGTCATGCCGCTGGCTACAATGGCTACAATGGCCACGCTGGCAACGCTGGCATCCGGATGCGGCGCCACCCGAGTCGAGGCTCCGGCGGCAAAGCAGCCCGCAGCCGGTTCTTCGCGGCTCGCGGCGTTCAACTATACCGCAATCATCAGCGACAGCGATGGTGTCTCGCATTTCGCGCCGGGCCGCGTCGATTTCGACTATGACGACTTCGCTCCGCCGGCCGCGCCGCTCGGGGTATCCACAGTCCAGGCGACCGAATCGCTCTCCTTCCTGACCTACCCGGCCGGTTGGTACGGCGACTGGCATCCCGCGCCTCGAAAATTGATGGTGTTCATCCTCGCCGGGCGCGTGGAAGTCGAGGTCGGGGATGGCGAGAGGCGAATTTTTGAAGCCGGCGACGCGATTCTCGCCGCCGATACGACCGGTCCGGGACATATTTCGAGAACCGTCGGAGAAACTGCCGCGGTATCGGCAGCCGTCGCCATCCGCGAACGACCCGCCCCGGCCCGCTGAGAGCGCACACACGGACAGATCAGGAGGCTGTTTTTCAACAAAGTGGCGTCGACGCTGTTGCGCCACCCGTGCGCACCGCCATGATGCCCAGTTCCGGCCGGAACGGCCTTCGACCTCCAGTGACACTCACAGACAAGCTCAGAGACACTTTCGACCCCACGGTCGTCAGCCGCGGCGAAAGCTACTACACGACAGGCCGTGTGCGGCTGACCCGGACTCAAGACGGCCGGATCGAATCGCGTGTCGTCGGCTCGCGCCCACGTCCGTATGCGGTCGTGATCGAAAAAGGCGATCGAGCCAGTGCCCCCCCGCAGGTACGCTGCACCTGCCCCACCTTTCGAGGGGGCACACACTGCAAACATATCTGGGCGACGCTGATCACCATCGACTCCGCTGACCCACCCGTCTGGCCGAAGGTCATCAAGCGCAGCGCGAGCCGCCGCTCGCAGTGGAATCCGGACCAGTCCTTCGACGATGAAGACAGCGCACCGATCTCGGTCGATGACATACCCGAGCGCGATCCGTTCCCGCTCGACACCGATCCCGTCACCGGCTCAGGCTCCTCACGGCGCGGACCTTCGCGTGTATGGAAGCGCCAGCTCGAGGGCATCGAAGCGTACAACAAGTCGCTGCCGAAGAAAGACCGGAGTTCCGAGAACACGGAAACGACCGCTGAGGTCTGGTATCTGCT
Source organism: Candidatus Nitrosopumilus sp. (assembly GCA_964225545.1). Lineage (GTDB taxonomy): Bacteria > Desulfobacterota > Binatia > UBA1149 > SPBQ01 > SPBQ01. Next base: position 21,745 of record CAXQPB010000110.1, read on the forward strand.
CGACGTCGCCGAGACGCGACGCAACGAGATTCTCACGATCGATCTCTATTACCGGGTACCGAAAAAAGACGGCTCGTTCGGCAAGCTCAAGCGCCTGAATCTCAATGGGGACGAACTGCCCGGTGAGATTGACGCCGAGACAATCGACCTGCTCAGCCTCCTGATCGGCAACCAGCTCAGCGCAGGAACGCAGCCGGCGCACTACACACCCGCCGCGCGCTCGACCGTGGAGCTGGGCGCGGCCTTTCATGAGATCCTGTTGCCGCGTTTGTGTGCGACCGGACGGTTTGTCGCTCATGACCGCGACGACGAGTCGCAGGTATCGGCGGAGCCTGATTTCAGCGGCAATCCGCTGCGGTGGGATGACGGCGTCGCGTGGAAGCTGGCGATCTCACTGATCGAGGATGAAGCCGAACAGCGATGGTCGTTCCGAGGCGGTCTGGAGCGCGACGGAACGCGACGTTCGCTTGAAGAGACCAGCGCGCTTCTGGCGACCGGGATCGCGGTCTTCGACGACTCGCTGGCGCGACTCGATGTCAGCGATCCCTCCGTGCTCGCATGGATCGTTCACCTGCGCGGGAAAGCCGGCATCAGCATCCCGTATACCGACCGCACCGAGTTTCTCGGCACGCTGTACTCGATGTCAGAGTTGCCGCGCGTCGAACTTCCCGGCCAGCTCGCGGTCGAAGAGTATACCGTGCCGCCGCAAGGTCGTCTGCGTGTTCGCTCCCCCGGTGACGGGCACGGCGGGTTCCGCAATGCCCTGTTCGCTGAGGTGTCGTTTCTGTACGGCGAACATTCCTTCTCGATGCGCGACACCGGTGTCGGTCGCCACGACGCAGGTACCGGCCGTGCCGTTATCCGGGACCGGGAACACGAGAACCGGCTGCTCTCCGAACTTGTCGAGCTCGAGATGAAACGGCCGGCAATGAGCTCGTACCTGCGCGACGAAGTCGACCTGTACTTTCACGAGGACCGTCTTTCCGAGGTGGTCGCGCGACTGAGCGCGGCGGGCTGGATGCTGGAGGCCGACGGAGTCGAGATCCGCAGACCGGGACCGATGAGCCTGCGTGTTAGCAGCGGCGTGGACTGGTTCGAGCTCGACGGGCGCATCGATTTCGGCGGCGCCGGAGTGTCTTTACCGCGACTGCTCGAGGCCGTCCGCCGCAAGGAAAACTTCGTCCGGCTCGATGACGGCTCACGGGGAATTCTTCCGCAGGAATGGATCGACCAGTACGCGCAGCTCGCACGGCTGGGAATCCGTGGCGAGGACCACGTCCGCTTTACACGATCACAGGCGATGTTACTCGACGCGCTGTTGAGTGAGCAGGAGAACGTTTCGGTCGACCGTGGTTTTGCGGGTTTCCGCACCCGTCTTGCGGCGATGTCGGAGCATGGCGGCGTCAAGCCGCGCAGTGAGCCGCGTGGATTTCGCGGTGCACTGCGCGACTACCAGAAAGACGGGCACGGCTGGCTGCACTTCTTGCGCGAACTCGGCTTCGGCGGCTGCCTTGCCGACGACATGGGCCTTGGAAAAACCGTTCAGGTGCTCGCGTTGCTGCAGGCTCGGCGGGCGCAAAAAGTCGACGCTGACGAGCCGCGCAGACCGTCGATTGTGGTCGTCCCGAAAAGCCTGTTGTTCAACTGGGTCGACGAGGCCGAGCGGTTCACGCCGCAGCTGCGAATCATCGAACACAGCGGACCCGACCGCCTGGAAAAGCTGGCTGCGCTGCGAGCCGGTCAATTCTCCGAAGCTTCTGAAGCCTCTGAAGCGGCGCCGGCCTCGGAAGCCTCTGGAGCCTCAGTCGCCTCGGAGGACCGTTTCGATGTGCTCCTCACCACCTACGGTACGATGCGTCGTGACATCACGACACTGAAAGAAATCCGTTTCGATTACGCGATTCTCGATGAAGCCCAGGCGATCAAGAACGCGGGGTCGCAGGCCGCCAAGGCCAGTCGACTGATCGATGCCGATCATCGGCTCGCCATGACCGGTACACCGGTGGAGAACCACCTCGGCGAGCTGTGGTCTTTGTTCGAGTTTCTCAATCCGGGGCTGCTCGGCGAGTCGCGAGCGTTCGAATCGATGCGCAGGGGAAGCACCGACGAACGGACTCGGGAGATGCTCAGCCGCGCACTGAGGCCCTTTCTGCTGCGCAGGACCAAGCAGGAGGTGTTGACCGAGTTGCCCGAGAAGTCCGAGCAGACTCTCCACTGTGTTCTCTCGGACGAGGAACGCCGGAACTACGACGAGCTGCGCGAGTATTACAGGGTCTCGCTCGCCGAGCGGATCGACCGAGAGGGCGTCGCCAAGTCGCGAATTCACGTTCTCGAGGCCCTCCTGCGGCTGCGTCAGGCCTCGTGCCACCCGGGCCTGCTGGATCCGGACCGGCGGGCCGAGTCGAGCACGAAACTCGACACCTTGCTCGAGCACGTCGAGGAGATCGTCGAGGAAGGACACAAGGCCCTCATCTTCTCGCAGTTCACATCACTGCTCTCGATCCTGCGCGACGAGCTGGATCGCCGCGGCACTGTTTACGAATACCTCGACGGGCGAACGCGCGACCGTGCCGCCCGCGTCAAGCGTTTTCAGGAAGACGCATCCTGCCCGCTGTTCCTGATCAGCCTCAAAGCCGGCGGTCAGGGACTCAACCTGACCGCGGCCGATTACGTCTACATTCTCGATCCATGGTGGAATCCGGCTGTCGAGGCACAGGCCATCGACCGGGCTCACAGAATCGGTCAGGACCGCCATGTCTTCGCTTATCGGCTGATCGCCAGCGATACCGTCGAGGAGAAAATCGTCGAACTGCAGAGGAGCAAGCGCGAGCTGGCGGTCGCGATCGTTTCCGGAGACCGGGGCCCGATCGGCGGCCTGTCGGCCGAAGACGTCGAACTGCTGTTCGCCTCCTGACGCGCTGCTCCGCGACACCGCGGTCACCTGATTGCACTATCAAACAGCCGCCCGGTCGCGGCGTGCAACCGCCGCCCAATCCCCAATCCAACGTGCAGCCCACCACCGTGGCGCTGGTACATACTGCGTCGGTGTCCTATTTTCCGAGCCGGAGCCGATGCGCGTACCGAGCGGCGCGAGCGCCGGATGCGAGGACGATTCGACCTTCGCAACCAGGAGCGGTAACGGGCAGACACTGCGTCGAGGACGGGTATCCGGCAACCCTATCGCGGACGATCAGGCTCGGGTCGGCGCGATGCAGTCAACCACGGGCAGAGAACGCGCGGCAATCCGGACAATCCTGTGTCCACGCGTGGAGGGATCGGATCCATGCAAGCCGACCCGCTCGAATATCATCAACTCGACCTTCGAGTGCATTCGTTTCTCGAAGACGTGGACCTGCATGACGTCTGGGTCGCGGAACTCGACGGCGGCGGCGAGGGGCGCAGTATCACCGACGCACGCTTCTGCTTCACTCCGCAGATCGCTACCACTGCCAACGCTGCGGTCAAGCGACTCTTCGCGATTCGCCGGTTGATCGGTTCCATCTTCGGCTGGGACCGCGACACCGAGCGCTGGGACGACGAGCTGTACTGCCATCGCCTGACCGAGGAAGATCGCGCACGATCCGTAGTCGAGCCCGGCACGCCCGACCAGATGTTTCGCATCGTTTATGTCTTTGAAAATGAGTCGCTGAGTGAAGTCCGAAACGCCACCGTGCATGCGTTCTCATCGATGGCGCTACGCGAAACAATGAAAGGATATCGACTTTACTGGGCCATCTACGTGCGGCCGATCGGACCCTGGACGAGTTCCTACATGCGAGCGATCGATCCGTTTCGGCGCGCGGTTATCTATCCAGCCGTCATCAGTCGCATTCAGTGCGAATGGCAGACGCGTTTCGGCGACAACCCTGCCTGACGACAGACCCCTTCTTTCGACTGCCGCCGCGCGGGATTCCGCGCGCAGCGTGCGGAATCGCTGCTGGGCTCTCGAAAACGGTGCAACCCCGAAGGGGAAGCATCTCCTGGCGGATGCGAACAGAAAAAAGCGATCTTTTTGCGACTCTTCCCCCCCTTCTGAGTCACGAATTCCTTTTACGAAAGCTGGCGCCCCGATAACATAGTCTTGCCGCGCGGCGGACACTGACCGAACTGACCGGATTCAGTTTCGACGCGCGTTCCTGGGGAGAGAAGAAATGGCCGAGGCTTTGGGATTGATTGGCGCGTTCGTGGCACTGAGCTACGCGACACGCTGGCTCGAATAAACGCCACAGGGATCGTGAACCGCAGAGGCAGTCACGCCGGCTGCGGGCAAGAACACTCCTTAAAAAAAAGCGGCCGCCACCTTTTCAGGGGACGGCCGCGAATGAGCCTGAGAATCTGCGAACCGGCCCGGTTCGCAGCCCGCTCGCCTAAGGCTGATCACACGGCGGACAAGTCAGCGTCACCGGCAACGAGACCGCAGACCTGAGCAGGCCCAGTGCGTCGCTTGCGGAAGTGGTCTCGTTACCATCAATGCTGCATACGCAAGCGTCACAGGTCTCCAACGCGACCGCGGTCCGCAATGTGTAGAGTGAATCGGTCGCATTGACCGTTCCGTTGTCATCCGGGTCACCGCAGATCAGTCGATCACAACTGGCATTGCAGGCCTCTCCCGGGTTCCACTCGGTGTCACCGTCATCGCACTGCTCCGGCGGCTCGACCACGCTGTTCCCGCAGGCGACCGTCGCGACACATTGGCCGAGTTCGAAGTCACACAGGGACCCCGGAGGGCACGACGGCGTGCCGGCACAGGTGCCGCGGTCGCAGACGTCGTTGACGGTGCAGCCGATTCCGTCATCGCAGACGCCGGTATTGAACGTTCCGATACAGCCGGTGCTTGCCGTACAGATATCGTCGGTGCATGCGTCGCCGTCATCGCAGAGGCCGTTGTTCGGCGTGTGCCGGCATGAAAGCTCCACACACTGGTCGCTCGTACAGGCGATACCGTCGTCACAATCGACCACGTTCTGGCACTGTCCGGTTTGCGGGTTGCAGGAGTCCACCGTGCAATCGTTTCCATCATCGCACAGAGGCACCGTCGGGTAGCCCGGCGTTGACGCCAGGCAGCCCTCGGCCTGACAAGCCGAACTGCAGCCGTCACCGTCCAGGCGATTGCCATCGTCGCAGGTCTCGCCCTTCTCGATCGAGCCGTTCCCACAGACACACGGGCTGACCGGAATCAGCGGGTCGAGAGTCACGATCGGAGCAGGCGTGACCGTTCCGTTGATCACCGGCGGGTCCCCTTCTCTGCGATAATCCACATTGTTGGCCCCGGTCGCGTCCACACTGATCGTGCTTCCGCTGCGAATGGTGACGTACTCCGAACCGCGGATGAAGTTTTGCCCGAAGCCTCCACTGTTCGCGATCGACGCTCCGGTGTCGATAACGACATCGCCGCCGTCGATATCGACCACGCCGTTGATCACGCTCGTTGAACTCCCGCTGATCTCGATGCTGCCGCCGAAATCGATGAGACAATCCGCGGTGATGGACACGAGGTCGGCCAGTCCCCCTGACCCGGTCGTGGCGTCGGTACTGCCGTCGAAGTACGCATTGGTTCCGGCAGTAATATCGACCGCGCCGCCTCCGAGGCTCCCGCCTCGAACGTCGAAACTGGAGTCGCTGCTGACACTTACCATCTCGCCAGCGTTGATCTCGACCAGTCCGCCGTTCCCATCACCGCCTCGGGAACGCGTGCTGACATCAGCCGCCATGAACACATTCAGACCGGCAGTCAGATTGACTTCCTCACCGCCGCAATCCGGCGGCGGCCCGTCAGCCTGGAAAAGCACGGAAGAGTCGACGTAAATATTCCGACCCGCATCGAACTCCTGCGGACCGCCCTCTCCGCAGAAATTCTCCGGATCCACGTTTCCGATGGTGCTCCATGTCGCGGGCCCCATCACGTTGATGTCGCGATCCGCGAACACCGAAGTCTCACCGCCGAAGCCGTCGAGATTGACCGAGCTCGCCTCAATATCGTCTGTGAACACCGCATCGCGGCCTACGAACACGTCGAGGAAGCCGCCATCGAAACCACCGCCGTTGATATCGATCTTGTCGTTGATGACGAGGTCACGACCGGCGGTTACGGTGATGTCCCCGCCCTGCCCCTGATTTCCGCCACGGGCATTGATCTGGCCGTTGATGATCACGTCTCCCGATCGTGAATCGAGCGACAGAAAACCACCGTCCTCCTCGCGATTGGTAGTGTCGATGAGGATTTCCTGGACCAGGACGTCACCGACAGCTGAAATCGAGATGCTTCCCGGAACCACTCCGTCGGCGCGAATCCGCCCCTCGATGTTGACGTCGCCGTAGCCGACAGAGCACTGCCCGACGCTACAGTCGTCATCGACCGAGCAGGAGCGGCTGAGCGAGCCGGAGCAAACCGGGCTACCGAGATCGCAGGTTCCGAGCAGACAGTCCGAATCGGTCTCGCAGCGCGCTCCACTGCCACCACATCGCGATGTATTGGTAAGCGGGCTGAAGACACACGGTCCGGTGTCACAGTTCCCGTCGTTGGCACAGGTGCGATTGCTGTTCCCCGTACACACGAACGTATTGCACCTGCCCAGATCGCAGTTGAGGTCACTGATACACGCCTGGTTGGCGTCTTCGCTGCACACGCGCTGCGCACGAATCGTCACCTCACCTCCGTCCTGTCCGGACAACCCGAACAGGTTCGGACCTCGTGCACGAATCGGCGTCGGAGCGAGCCCGCCAAGTTCGACCGCTTCGATTCGGCCGCAGAGGATGTCCATCGTGCCGGCACCTACGTTCAACTCGCCGCGATCGATGATCCGAACCGTGCGCAGGCCGAAATCAAGAACCGCGCCGTTCGCGATGTCGATGACCTCACTGACCACGCAGGGGTCATCGGTCGGAGCGCAGATGTCATCCGCGGTGGTGGCCTGGGCGCGAGCGGCCGGGGGCGCTGTCAACGAGCCCGGTCCCGCGAGAGTCACCGCGAGAAAGCTCGAGATTGCAATCAACGAAATGGTGGATCTGCGCGCGTTCACTTTCCCACCCCCTGTTCGGTCGACATGATCTGACGGCCGGTCGTCCGCATATCGTGACGCCCGCTCCCTGAGGCCTGCACGGCGCTGACGGCATGGCCGCTTCCGCCGATTCGCAGTCCGTCGCGGCCGCTCCCCTCGGCGCTGACGCGTACGATCTCGGCACCTTCGCTGCGGATTACCAGACCGTCGGCCAGACTGCCCTTGATCACGACGTCGGCGATTCTTCGGATCGAAACCTGACCGGTCGCTCGAACACCGTTGCGGAAGTTCGCAAGCTCCGCCGGCCGGCCGGGCGCGCCGCCCTCGATGATGACCCCGTTCGGTCCGCCCTCAACGACGTGAAGTCCTATCCCGCCGCCAGTGCCGACGATCGACAGTCCGCTGAGGTCAAGGACAAGAGAGGGCCCGGACCTGGCGGCCCGTATGCGCAGCCCGTTGTCATCGCATCGGAATCGCGTAACCGGGTCGGAGGCCAGAAGTTTCGTGTTCGCCACGACCGTGTCGCCACAGCTGCACGCGACCCGCTCGCCCGCGACACTGTCACCACAATTGGCCGCCCAAGCGGTGGAGACCGGAAACATCGCCAGGAGAGTCAGGATAGAAACACAGCCGGCCAAAGACCGCCCGCGCCCTCTTTTCATTGTTTCGCTCATAGAAGAATCGCCACCTTTGTCCGCCATCGCCTCGAGGCCCTTGCAAACCTCGGACCTCTATCAATAGAGGATTATGGCAAAACAGGGAAGATCAGCGGCACTTATCCGCGCAGCCGAGGTAAGCCGGATCCTCCCCCAACGAGGTTCAGCGAGGCCGCCGGAATCGTGTTTGTCCAGCCAAAATGAACAGCGGGCAGCGCCGGAGAACCCGGGGCTGCCCGCTCGAGGAGAGAATCTGTAGAAAAAAGACTAGCGACTGACGAAGTTGTCGACGGCAATCATGCCGGATCCGAAGGTCCGGAAAGGCTCGAAGCCCTCGACCTTGGAGCCGTCAATCTCGTACGCCTGGACGAGAATCTCCGAGGGCGAGTCGGCAACGTAGACGATCTCGGGCTGGCCGTCGTAGTCGACGTCGGCCGCGCAGGCGCGACCGCCACCCTGGCTGTCACCCGGAACCTCGGGGACGATACTGATCGGCTCACCCGTCTCGGGGACCGTGATCCGGCCGCCCTGCGGTCCGAAAACCTTGATCAGCGGCTGGCCTTCCATCGGCACCGTGATGATCTGATCCCGCGTGCCGCCGGTCATGTTCTTCGCGATGCAGACGTTGACGCCGCCCGACTCGCTCGGGCTGTACGCCAGCCACTCGGCGATCGGCTCGCCGAGCCGGGTGAGAACACGAACGATCGGCAGGTCGCTGACCGTGCCGAGTACGATCTCGTGGCCTGCCGAGAGCAAATCGACATTGCCCACCGCGACCGTCGCGCCTTCGGCTGCGATCGGCTCGTCGAGCGTGTCGGAGATCGGGAATTCGTCACCGCTCGAGAACGCGGCAAACTCTCTCTCGAGGAACCAGCTCTGCTGCTCTTCGAGCCTGCGGAACACACGGGCGAGAACGTTGCCGTCGCGCGAATCCGCCTGGACCGCGATCAGCCTGTCCTGCTGGCTGCCGACACCGAGCAGTCCTGCTGCCACGTAGACACCGCCGCGGATCGAAGCCCCTTCGGGGTCGATCGGCTCAGCGTCCGCGAGCGCATCGAAAGTTTCAATGATGCGGTCCCGGCGACCTGCATCGTAAACCACGACCTCACCACTGTCGCCGCCATGGCCCAATGCGACCGCGACGAGAACCTCGCCGGGGTTCGGCACGCCACGATCGTCGATGACCGCCATTGAGGGCGGGCCCGCCTCGGAAATTGTCGTATCGGTATCCGGAGTCTCGAACTCGCCGCTGGGCGCGTATCCGAGCAGGCGGTTTCCACCGGAGATGTAGATTCGGGTCTCGAGTCCGCGTCGACCGCCAACTTCACCGATGACCTCACCGGTCTCTGCAGAGAGGAAGGTCACAACGCCGGCACCACGGCGTCCACGGAAGGTACCACCGATCGCGCCGACGGCGACGTCGTTCTCTCCGTCTTCGTCGAAGTCTGCGGTCTTGGCGACCGAGCTTCCCACGCGCGCGAGCGGGTTGGCGCCTTCTGTCGACCAGACCTCGGTGCCGAGGACACCGTCGAGAAGAACCATTCGGCCGACGTCCGACACGCCGTCAAAGTCCCGATCCGGCGCGCCAACCGCGAAATCGTCGATCCCGTCGTCGGTCACATCGCCGACGTTCGCGAGCGCAGCGCCGAAGTGAGCGAACTCCTGGGGGTTCGGGTCACCCGAGACGAACACCTCGTCGCCGAAACCGTTGAGAACTCGAATGTTACCGGACTCGCGGAAGCCCTGGTCGTCAGCCGTGAAGGCGGAGACCGCGAACTCGCTGACACCGTCGCCGTTGCGGTCTCCCGCAGGGGCGATCGCCCAGCCGAGTCGATCTCTTTTGGCGCCGACGGCCTCCAGCGACGGCAGCGTCGTGGAGAGGTCGGCCGGAAGCACGACGACGAGCCCGCTGTAACGGACACGCGCCTGATTGCGCTGCGGCGAGCCGATCACCAAGTCCGGTTTGAAGTCACCGTCGACATCGGGAAGAGCCGCAACGCCCTGGCCGAACTCCTCTCCGCCCTTGGTTCCGTTGTACGCACCAATCGCGTCGCCGTGTCGGCCCGAAAAAACATGAACGCGGCCGGGGCGAATGTTGCGATCGGCGCGCTCGTTGGAAGCGGAGACGATCAGCTCTGACCTGCCGTCATCGTCCTGGTCTGCGGAAACATCGAGGAGCTCGCCGAAGCCGCCCTCACTCTGGGTACCGAGCAGTCGGTACCGGCGCCGTCCGGAGCTGTTGACGACATCGACCTTGCCCGCGCCGATTTTGGTGAGGAGGGGGTCGCCGCTCAGCTTCGGCTTGATGTCGAAGCCCGGCGAGCCGATCGCGAGCTCGTCTTTACCGTCGTTGTTCGTGTCGGGAAGAAACGTGAGGCCGACACCCATGTACTGATCGGCCTGCGTGCCTTTCCTCTTGAGGAGTCGGGTGCCGTCCACCCCGGACAGAACGAGGACATTGCCGGTATTGCGCTTCGTCCGCACGCCCGATCCGCGCGAGCTGCACGGCGCACCGATGGCGATGTCGTTGACACCGTCACCGTTGAAGTCGCCGTTCGCGGCGATCGTCCAGCCCAGCGCGTCTCCGCCTTCCTCGCACCGATCGACGAGAGAAATGACCGCGCCGGCATCCCCGGGCTGCAGCGCGATCAACGCTGCCAGCGCGAAGGCCGGAGAGAGAAAACATGCGAGTCGTGTATTTTGTTTCTTCATCAGAGTCTTTGTGAGCTCGGTTTTTCGTCTCAAATCCTGGGTTGATCGCGTTTCGGCCTGCCCACCTCAGTTGAGCGTGGCCCATGCCCGATCGGGTATCAATAGGCTCTATTCAGATTCCCTTTCCGTACATGCGCGTTGCCGTGACGATTTTGTCGCCCCCCCGACAGGGGTACGACCGACGCCTGACACATATCAACCCACCAACTTTACCACGCGCTCGAGGCGCCATGCGGCCTGATAAACACCTCGAAGCGCCAGGATTTCGACTGATTCGTCTTTTTTTCGGAACTCCGCAACGCATCTGCCATGCGCTTTTCCACAATCACTGTCGTTCCATCCTGCACTACACCCGGCACTACACCCGACATCACAACCGTCATCCGCATGGGCCGCATCGCCATGCGATCGCATCGCGCGGCCGTGATCCGATCGCGAGGACCTTCCGCCGCTTTGTGCTCCCGCGTCTCCATCCACGCTGAGTATCGAGAGTCGATCGGCACTCAACAAGGCGCATTTTTCCAACCCAACCTTTCGAGGTCGGTCAATGGTCGCAGCGCCGAGGGCTCGCAAATTTTTTTCAGGACGACCGCGGAGCAGAGCGCTGCTGACTTTCAGCTCGCAGACCGGATGCCGCGAAAGCAGTCAGAAACCCGCCGGGTATGGCCGCCGGAGCGGGAAAAAGAACCGGGAATCCCCGCCCGCCCTTCGACCGAGCCGATGCCGAAGAGGGTTACGACTATTGTCTCGCCGGATTTTTTTGCCGTTTTTGGGCCTTTCTAACCCGTTTCCGTGCGGCCACCTTGGGGTGAGAGTTGCTGCAGCCGAATACACAGCACGAGCCGTAAAAGACGAGACGGGTACAGACACATGTCCACACGCAGGAAACCGGAATTGCATATCTCCTGGACCGCGGCCGCGATTGTGCCGGGTCTGCTGTTCGCGATAACGGCGACGGCCGAGGCGGCAGAGACAGACATCCGGAAAAGCGCGCGCTGCAAGGCGACCATCGAGAAAGCACTCCAGCAAATCGCCCGACGCCATGCACTGGCGAGAGGATTGTGTGCCGAGCGCCAGATCTCGGGATCGCTGCACGACGGCGCCGACTGCATGGCGACGCCGAGGCCGCTCGGCGGCCCGGGTGTCGGACACCGGGACATCGATGCCCGCTTTGCCGGTATCGAGAGGAAGGTACGCCGCGTCGGGCTGCGGTTGGCGAAGGCATGCCCGGCGCCCGAGTACACCCCTAGACTGCTAGGACTCGACCAGCTCTGTCCCGACCCCGATGTCGCCGCGTCGGACTACGGCCGCATGATGGAATGCGGCTACGACCTGGTACGTGCTTCTGCCGATCGCCTGCACGCCCTGATCTACAAAGGGCCGGGCAACGCCGCGGCGCAGATGGCTCGCGAGGAAGCGATCTGCCGTTCCGCGCTGGGCGAGAATCTACGCCGCGTGCTGCGCGGGCGGATCTCCGCGCGCTCGGAATGCTTCAAGCGATTCAACCGGGGAGCGAGCGGACTCAATTGCATGGCCACCAGCGCAGCCCCGGGCAACCGTGAGTCGACCGGGGTGCGCAGCGTCGATCGCGACCTCGAGGAGCAGATGCTGGCGATGCGAAACTCGGCTCTCCGCCTTTGCCCTGCCGATCTCGAATCGATGGGTTTCACGAGCGCGCAGGATGTCGATGACCCCACCCCGGGAACGCCGTTCAGCAATGAAGATCTTTTCCACGAGCTGGCTGATGCAGCGATCGCTGAGACAACGCGAATCGCCGCGACGCTGTACCCCGGCTTCCCGCACTGCGGTGACGGCGTGGTCGACACAGCGCTTGGCGAGGAGTGCGACGACGGCCCCGCGGGCGCGAGCAGCTGCGACGGATGTGACCGGGACTGCACGCTCGGCCGCTGTACCAATGGCGCGGGCTGCGGGGAGGAGCGCTGCGACGACGGCAACGCGCGCATCGGTGATGGCTGCGATGCCGCGTGCGACGTCGAGTTCTGCGGAGATGGCGAGGTGCAGGCCGGAATCGGTGAGACCTGCGATGACGGCAACGAGATCGACTGCGACGGTTGCGACAGCAACTGCACGCATTCGACCCTGTGCAACAACGGAATCGAGTGCGAGATGGCCGGAGAGCAATGCGACCTCGGCCTCGGCGTATGCATCGAAGGGCTGCATCAGCTGCGGCCGTGCAATGACGACCTGTCCTGTGCCACCTGCCTGGCCGGACCCCTGACCGGGCGTGGCTGCGCTTCGAATGCCGATTGCGGCCCGGGCGGTGAGTACCCATGTGACCAGGCACGGTGCGGCGGCACCTGCGCCGGCGGCGCGCGCGACGCCGAGCTGTGTGCTGGAGACGGCGAGTGCACGGGGGTGTGTGTCGAGGCGTCGGGAGGCGGTCTTTTCTGCACCACGGATGGAGACTGCGAACCGGGGCTGATGTGCAATCGCGGGCGCACCTGCGTGCTGCCGCTGCGCGGAAACGAATGCGCGCACGACGATGATTGCGGCACGGGCGGATCGTGCTCGGTCTCCGCAGGCTGCGAGGCAGGCAACAGCGATTCCCGCGCCGACAGCTGCCGAACCGACTGTACGGTACCGGTCTGCGGGGATGGCGTGATCGACCTGGCGACCGACACCAACGGTTTCGGTGCTGAGTCATGCGACGACGGCAACCTCGACAACGACGACGGCTGCGATTCGAACTGCACGCCGAGCGGCTGCGGAAACGGCATCGTCAACATCTCGGAGCAGTGCGACCTCGGGCCGGGATTCTGCGTCGGCGGAATCGATGACAGCGCTGCATGCCTGTCGGCTGCTGACTGCCGCGGACGCTGCGCCGACGCGGCCGGCGGCGGCGCGGGTACAGCGGCGGGCGAGACCGCCTGCACCTACGAGAATGCCGCCATCGAGTGCGGTGGAAATATCTGTGAGACGGCGCTCGGTTGTTTCGGCGGCAACGTCGACGGTGAACTTTGCAGAGCCGACTGCAGGGTTCCTGCTTGCGGAGACGGCGTTCTCGACCTCGGTGAAGAGTGCGACGATGGCCGCGGAACGTGTGCGTCAGGGATCGATGCCGGGCTCGATTGCACGCCGGACTCGGCGTGTCGCGGGACATGCATGACCGGACCGCTTACCGGCACGCCGTGCCTGGACGGCGCTACCGATTGTGCCGGCGGTCTCTGCGAGACGGCCGCTTGCGAAGGCGGCAACCGCGATGCGACGCCGGGCGCGTGCAGCACGGGCTGCCTGCTGCAGGTGCCCTGAAATGCCCGCGAATGGACGTGGGCTTTTTTCGTACTTCCTGTCAGCCGTTGCAGGGGCAGCGCAGCGCGACGGGAATCCCGGTGGCTGCGTTGAGACAGATCAGCGAGTCGGTCGATGTCACCGGCAGAGTCCCCTTGGGCGCACAGCCGCACTCCGGATCGCAGGTGCGCAGCATCGTCGAGACCTGGAGGATGAAGAGACAGTCGGTGGTGGTTGGAATCTGTCCACCGCTGATGATGGTCGCACAGGTCCCGGGCGCCGGCAGCGTGACCGTCGTCGAGGTCGATGTGGACGAATTGAACGTGATCGAGGTGGTCGAGCTGGTCGATGTCGACCCGAAGATGATTGTCGCTGGCTCCGAAGCGGCGCTCGCAGGCGCGCACGTCTCGGTGCTGACCTCGCCGGAGTCGGTCCCGGTGTCGGAGCCCGACGCTTGCGCAGCGTCCGTCTTCCCGACCCGATCCATGAGATCGGCGATCTCCGTGGTGGCCCATGAAGAGACCGGCTGAGCAAAAATCAGGGCCGAAAGCCCGAACACTGAAACAAATCGCAGCATCATTACCCGTCTCCTTCTCGGGGCATCATTATAGCCACAAGGCGTTCGCGCTCCCGACTGCCGGTGTTTTCGCTGACCGAAAGCCGGCGAAAAAACGCCCTGAAGCCTGCATTCTGCGCCGATCGAGCGGGGTAAGGCATCCCTCTTTTATAAGGAAGACCAAAAAACCCTGCCGGGCATGGGCGCTCGAACTCCGGCATCGACCTTTTACGCTTGAGGTTATCCGGGGCGGCGGCAGACGCGAGCCGCGGGAGGGAGCGAGGCCCGAAAGCAGCGTTCTCAATGCTGCAGCCTGTCCATTGCATGCAGTTTTTCGCGGAAATTGGTGACGAGACTGGGCATGTTTAGTACGCGGGCCGGAAAAAAAGCACGTAAAATCATGCGAGACCGGACGAAATCAATCACTTGCCCAGGCGGCCGGCACATATCGCGACATGCGCATCCGCATGCTGACGGTACGGCTCGACACCTGCCCGCGAGGGTACGGAAGGCCTGTCTGCGCAGTGACTAGAGTCGAGAATGCCCACATGAGCCTCATCATTTCAGTGGTCGCCCGTCTGCGCTGCAGCAGACTTTGCCAGTCGATTCTCCTTCCCGTGATCGGCCTGATGGTCTTCGCGGCCTCTCCGGTCCGCGCGGAGATCCGACAGCTCACGAGCCAGGCCGACCCCGCTTGCGCGGTCGGCAACCCGACAACCGATTCGGTCGTCGGGTCCGTCGCATTCGAGAGCACCTGCGATTTCACCGGCGAGAACAGCGACGGCAACCGCGAGATCTTCCAGGTCGACTCCGAAGGCGTCGTGCGTCAGATCACGATCACGAGCGGCTGCAGCAGTGCGAACCCCGCCAGCGATGCGCTCGGCGCGAACATCGCCTTCGACAGCGACTGCGACATCGACGGTCTGAACAGCGACGGCAACGTCGAGATCTTTGTCTCGACCCCCGGAGGCATGCTCAACCTGACCAACCACACCGGCCTCGAGCGCTGTGAGAGTCTGGCGCCCTCGATCGACGCTGCGGGTGCGCTGGTCGTCTTCGACAGCAACTGCAACTTCACCGGTGAGAACTTCGACGGCAACGCCGAGATCTACAGCGCCGACCTCGTCGGCACCATCGACCAGCTCACCGACGACCGCGGGCTCTCCGGCTGCGGGAGCTTCAATGCATCTGTGAACGAGGCCGGCGACGTTGTCGGCTTCGAGAGCGACTGCGACCTCGTTGGCGACAACGTCGACGAAATCTCCGAGATCTTCAGCATCGATCTCGCGGCGCAGCCGACGCCGGAGATCACCCAGCTGACGCGCTCCGAGGACGATTCGTGCTACAGCGCCGTCCCCGCCCCTGCGCCGGACGGCACGCTGTTCGCCTTCGAGAGCAACTGCGATTTCGCAGGGGCGAACGGTGACGGGAGCGTCGAGATTTTCAGTGTCACTTCAGCAGGACTCGTCACGCAGTTGAGCGACAGCGACGATGCCGGCTGTGACAGCTTCGAGCCGAGCGCGAACGGCGACGGCGATCGCGTCGCGTTCACCAGTTACTGCGACCTTACAGAACTCAACCCCGACGACGGCTTCGAGGTCTTTGTAGCGACGGGCGCCGGGCCGCGGCAGATCACCGAGGGCGCAAGCTGCTGGAGCTACTCTCCGCAGATCAGCGAGGATGGAATCAAGACCGTCTATGTCAGCGATTGCGACCCGCTCGGGACGAACGCCGACGGAAGCTCCGAGCTGTTCGTCTCAGAAGGGTACGTCTGCGGCGCGTGCGGCGGCCCGGTGAGCGGGAACACGGCACCGGTCAATCCGACCGCGACCGACGCGCTGTTCACACTCCAGACGGCCATCGGCGGCGGAGAGTGTGCACTTTGCGAGTGCGACGTCGACAACAATGGGAGCATCACCGCGACCGATTCCCTTTTGATACTCCGGGCGGCGGTTGGACAGGGGACCGGGCTCGATTGCCCGGAGGGCTGAGAACATGGAACGCATGAGCAAACGGCTTCCGGCAGCAAACTTCTTTCTCGCGGGCGTGCTCGCGATCCTTCCAGCCTCCCCCGCACACGCAGTCGAGGTTTCCTGTCGCACAACCGGTGACTCGGCAGGATGGGTCGTCGCGACCGGCATGGACTTCGACGGAGACTCGGTCATTGACGTTGCGGTCAGTGCGCCCTGCTCGCGCACCGGCGATGCACGAAAGGCCGGTTCGGTCCGGGTTCACTCCGGAGTCGACGGCAAGCGACTGCTGGTGATTCGCGGCGAGCAGGCCGACGAGCGACTCGGAAGCGCGATCGCATTTATTGACGATCTCAGTGGTGACGGGCTGCCCGACCTCATCGTCGGTTCGCTCGGTTTCGACGTCCCCCGACCCGGCGGCGGCACACGCTCGAATGCCGGCCGTGTTCAGGTGTTCGACCGCAACGGCAACGTCATCCTTACCGAAGAGGGCGAGTGGCCCGACGGCAACCTCGGTGAATCCGTCGCCGCGCTCGGCGACGTGACCGGAGACGGCAAGGCCGACTTCATGGTCGGCGCAGGCAACGACCGCTCCGGACCGGGCGGCGACAAGATCGGCATCGCTTATCTTTACTCCGGCCACGACGGCTCGCTGATCGACTTCTCGCGCGGCGGCAACCGGTTCGATGAATGGGGCCGCGTCCTCGCGCCTGCCGGCGACGTTGACGGCGACAATGTGACCGACGTGCTCGTCGCCTCGAACCTCGCCGACGGACTCCCCTCGGGCGGGTCCAGCACCACTCAGGAGAACGCGGGCGCAGTCCAGCTGCTGTCGGGAGCCGACCTCACGACCGTCATCGCGGAGTCGACAGGCGAAAAAGGCGGCGACACGTTCGGCCGCAGCGTGACAATGATCGGCGACATGGACGGCGACGGCATCGCCGATTTCGCAGCCGGCGCGCCGGGAACCGACCCCAGCAGTCAGACCAAGGCCGGCCGCGTCGAGATCATCTCCTCGACCAGCGAGCGGCTCTACTGGATCGCCGAACCCGAACCGCAGCGCACCGCGGGACTCGGCGCCGCGGTCGCGAGCCTCGGCCCGGTCGACGGCGACATCTACGACGACATTCTCGCCAGCGCTCCGTCGGCAACCGTCGGCACGATGCCTGAGTCGGGCCGTGTCCGCCTTTTCTCCGGCCAGAGCGGCGAGGTTCTCTGGAGCCTGTTCGGCACCACGCCCGGCATGCTCATGGGGCAGTCGCTCGCCAGCGGCCCCGACTGGAACGGCGACGGCATTCTCGACGCCGTCGTCGGCATTCCCGGCGACTCCCCGCGAGGACGGCGCGGAGCGGGCAGCGCGCGCGTGGTATCGGGCGCGGACGGCTCGACGCTTCTCGAGCTCAACGGTCGTCGCGGCCTCGAGACCCGGTTCTTCGCGATCGGATGGCGCGCCAATGGCACGCCGCAGGTTCGCAGCATGTCCGGCACCGGCCGCATACGCGGGCTGCGCAAGAACGTCTTCCGCCGACTGAACCAGGGCGACTTCTCGATCGCCGTTCTTGACGATGGCAGCGACCCCGACCCCGGAGAGATGCGCGTGGCGGTCTCGGCGGGCCACGAAAGCGCCGAACAGGCGGTCACCGTTCTTCGCGCCGGGCGCAAGGGAACGGTTGTCTCGAACTTCGACGCGGTCTTCAGCAACGAGTACAGCGGCGGCGTGAAGGTGAGCGCCGGAGACCTTGACGACGAGGCGGGCGATGACATCGTGGCCGTGCAGGCCGACGCCGGTGACGGCAATGTCGCTGTGACGCTCTACCACCGCTTCGATACCGACCCCTCCGGTCGCATGAGCTGGCTGCCTTTCCGCTTCTTCAACGCCTTCACGCCGGACTCCGAGATCGAGTTCGCCGGCGGAGTGACGTTCCCCATCGATGCCCAGGGCGCTACCGCCGCGGTCGGCAACGTACTCGACCTGACGCCTCCGCCTCCCCCCGAGGGCGAGGAGCCGCCCGAAGGCGAGACTTTTGTTGATCGCGACGAGATCGTCACAGGAACGATCGGCGGGCTTCCCGCTTTGCGTGTATTCTCGAATGAGGGCGTGCTGCTGCATCAGTGGCAGGCGTTTCCGCAAGGGATCAACGTGGGAACCAACGTGGCGACCGGAGATCTCGATGCGGACGGAATCGACGAGATCATCGCGGCGCCCTTCGAGGGACAGCCTCGAATCAAAGCATTTCACGGCGATGGTACGCCGTTTCTCGACCCGCAAAGCGGTAACCCGGTGGACTTCTTCGTAGACGCGCCGCCGTGGATCTCCGGAGCACGGCTCACCGTTGCGGACGTCGACATGGACGGCATGGGAGAGATCATCGTCTTACCGGTGGGGAGTGGAGAGGTGGAGGCCTTCGAAGTGGACGGGACCGCTGTTCCGACCTGGACCACGCCGAGACCCCTCGGCCCCTCGGGGGCCCGCGGACTCGCGCTGGCAGGGACCGACAGCTACCTTCGGCATCGCTGAGCGCTGACGTTCATCCACAGATGAGGGCCTGCAGCCCCCGCTCCTCTCAAAGCGAGAGTGATGCAAAGGCAGCGTGCCCGAAAACCGAATCACACCTGCGAACCCGCCGCATCTGTCCAGATTCTTTCATGCGCTCTGATATGCGCTGCTTTCACCGCGGTGATTCTCACCGCCGGTGCAGCGCGCGCTGACTGTTTTTTTCATCACCGATCCCTGCCCGGCGATTCCGCGCCGCGGGCGGCCGGCATGCGGCCGACGGCGCTTCACGCTTTGACCGCGATCCGGGCCGCGACCGGCGCGAGCAGGTGCAAACCGTGCACGTGCGACGTCGACTCCTCCGGGACAATCACACCGACCGATGCGCTGCGAATCCTGCAACGTGCCGTCGGCCTGAACATTTCCCTCGCCTGCCCTGCGACCTGCAACCCGCTTTGCGGTGACCGCATCGTCGATACTCCCATCGAGGAATGCGACGACGGCACCTCCACTTCGAGCTGCGACGCGAATTGCACGCTCGCCGTCTGTGGAGACGGATTCCGCAACGAGGCCGCAGGTGAGCAGTGTGACCGCGGCCGGGCCGATGCGATCTGTGACGCCGACTGCACAGCGGCGGTCTGCGGTGACGGCTGGTTCAACCCGGCTGCCGGTGAGCAGTGCGATGACGGCCGTGAATCCTCGGCGTGCAACGAGGACTGTACGCTTGCGTGGTGCGGTGACGGCAAGGTCAATCGCAGCGCCGGCGAGCGCTGCGACGATATCAGCGAGTCGCAACGCTGCGATCTCGACTGTACCAGCACCGTTTGCGGCGACGGCCACATCAACCCGGTGGCCGGCGAAGAGTGCGACGACGGTAATTACCACGACGGCGACGGTTGCAGCAGCGGCTGCATGCTTTCTGAAACGTGCGGTGACGGCATCCCCGGCGGTGGCGAGGAGTGCGATGACGGCAACCTCACAGCCGGCGACGGTTGCGACCCCGAATGCCGCCGCGAGACCTGCGAGAACACCGGCACCGGTGTCGCATGCCTGTATTGCCCGCCCGCAATGCAGCCGGATGCGGCCTTCGCGGCCTGCGAGTGCGACGACGGCTACGCGCTCGTCGACGGCATCTGCGCCGACATTGACGAGTGTTCGCTTGGCACACACGGCTGTGGTGCCGAGTCCCCGTGCGTGAACCTGCCCGGCTCGTGGTCCTGCTCGATCGAATGCAGCGAGATGGCTTTCGAGCAGGCCCTGGCCACCTGCGGCGCGCCAAGCGGCACGATCACGTTCGACTGCGCCGATACCACCATCGCGCTATCGAACCAGCGAGGGGACGACGGCCGCATCGTCCGTTGTGACGGCCTGCGTATCGACGGCCTCGACCGAAACATCGAGTTCGCGCTCGATCCGGTCTGCAATGCCATTCCGATCCTGCCGCACCGCTGCGCCGTCGCGCTCAACAGCGACGGCACCTGCGACTGCCCCGACATCAACAACGGCACCGGGTTTCTCGTTCTGCTCGGCAGCGACAACCGGGTCGAGAACCTGACCGTCAGAGGATTCTTCGAGGGCATCAAACTCGGTGGTCGCAACAACCTCGTCCGCAACGTCGAATTCGACCGGCTTTGCGACGACGCGATCGGGACGCTGAGCGGCGGCGCCGGCAACGTGTTCAGCGACCTGGTGATCCGCCGCGGATGCGACAAATGCATGCAGAGCTTCGGCGACCTCGCCGACACCGACCCCGATCCGCGGCTCGACTCCCACTACAACGGCATCTTTCGGAACATCGACTTCATCGGCTGCGCGCAGCCTGCGCGGATGACCGACGCGGGCCGCTACCGGATCGAGCGCAGCCGCCTGCTGCCGCTGCCTCTGGCGACGCCCTGGTCCACACCGGATCGACTGTTCGAGTGCAGCGGGCCGCGCTTCAGCAGCGGACTGCCCGGTGAACTGATTGTTCATATCGCCGATACGGAGATGAGCGGCTGTCGTCGCGGGATACGCATCGGCGGTCAGGCCGCCGCGGTGCTTACGCGCAACCGGATAAGCAATGCGATGCTGCGCGGCGTTCTCGCGACCGGTGAGAGCCGCGCGCGCCTGGAGAGCAATGTCATCGTAGGCAATGGCGGCGAATACAGCGCGGAGGCCGGCGAGGGCGGCGTGTCCGTGCTCGACTCCGCGCACGTCGATCTCGGCGGCGGTGCGGTCACGATCGACGGCGAGACCCTCTCGAGCCGGGGCCTCAATGTGATCTGCGCGAACGTCGACAGAGCCCTCGCGCCGCGGCAGCTCGAGAACCGCTCGACCAACCCGGTCAGCGCACTGCACAATTACTGGTGCGGGCGCGAGACCGAACCTGCAGGACCGGGGCTGTCGAGCGTCGATCCGGATCTGCCCGCACTGCCCACTCCCCCCTGAGGGCCTCACCGATCCCGTAAGCGCCGCGGGCCTCGCGCTCGCGCCCACATGGTTGACAATCCGTACCGGCGTGACACGGTTTTTACCTGTTCGCCGCCGCGAAACCCGGCCCTTGCGGTGACCCCAGGATCGCCGTCGGAAAGCCGCCCGGGCCCGGATGTCGCCGCCGCTCGAAGCCTTTAACGATAACGATAACGATGTCGATGACGATGACGATCACGAAAGCCAAGCCGCGCAGCCTGACACGTCGCCCGCGCGCGGCGTTCGCCACGCTTCTGGCCGCAGTGGGCGTGAGTGCCGCAGTGAGCGGGTGCAGCCTGGTGGTCGGGTCGGCCTCTTCGGGTCTGGCAGACAACGTATCCACTGCGATCCTGTCCCAGAACGACATCGAGACCGTACGCGACGGCGCGCCGGCCTACCTTATAATGCTCGACGGCTTCATCGCCGGAGACCCCGACAGCGAGGCGCTGCTGCTCGCGGGCTCCCAGCTCTACGGCGCGTACGCGTCTGCTTTCGTTGAAGACCCCGAGCGCCGCAAACGACTGACCGCGCGATCCCTCGATTACGGCCGCCGCGCACTGTGCGCGCGCGACCGCCGCGTCTGTGAGACCGCGAGCGGACCGTTCGAGCCGTTCGCCGAAGCGGTCGGCCGGTCATCCCGGCGGCAGGCCGGAGTCCTGTACGCGTTCGGATCGGCTTGGGCCGGCTGGATCGAGGCGCGCTCGGATGACTGGTCCGCTGTGGCCGACATCCCGAAGGTTGAGGCACTCATGGAGCGGGTCGTCGAGCTCGACGACACCTACGACGGCGGCGGCGCGCATCTTTATCTGGCCGTGCTGAAAAATCTCAGACCGGCTGCGCTCGGCGGTCAGCCGGAGCAGGGCAGAGTGCACTTCGAGCGCGCCATCGAGATCAGCCACGGACGCAACCTCATGGCCTCCGTTCTGTTCGCACGCTACTACACGCGCAACGTCTTCGACCGCGAACTGCACGACCAGCTGCTGACCGCCGTAATCGAAGCCGACCCCACTCAACCGGGCCTCACGCTGAGCAACACCATTGCCCAGGACCAGGCCCGCGCGCTGCTCGCCGACGGCGACGACTACTTCTAGGACCGGCCCCTTGATGATGATCCGACGCGTATTCTCCCTCCACCGCTCGAGCCGGCGCCCGCGAGCAGGCGGCCCTGTGATCGCCGCCGCCGCCGTCGCGTTCGGTGGTCTTCTGGCAACCCTCGTACCTGCCGCGACCGCGCACGCCGTGACTCTGAAGATCGCGACCCTCGCGCCGGGCGGCAGCTCGTGGCTGAACGAGATGAAGGCCACCGGCGACGCCATCGAGAAGGCCACCGACGGGCGCGTGAAGCTGAAGTTCTACCCCGGCGGCGTGATGGGCAACGACGAGACCGTGCTGCGCAAGATGCGTGCGGGCCAGCTCCAGGGTGGAGCCTTCCCGAGCGGCGCCGTCTCCGGCCTGGTTCCCGACGTCGACCTGTACAGCCTGCCGCTGATGTTCCGCTCGTACGACGAGGTCGACTACGTACGCAAGCGGCTCGACCACGACCTCGTCGACGCCCTCGCAAAGAAGGGCATCGTGGTCCTCGCCTTCAGCGACAACGGCTTCGCCTATCTGATGTCGGATCGGCGCGTCAGCGCGGTCTCCGACCTGGACAGCGCCAAAGTCTGGGTACCGCAGGGTGACGTGATGAGCGAGACCGCGCTCAAAGTCGTCGGCGTCAGCCCGATCCAGTTGCCGCTGCCCGACGTCTACACCGGACTCCAGACCGGCCTGATCGATACCATCGCAGCGCCGCCGATCGGTGCGATCGCGTTTCAGTGGCATACCCAGGTCAAATACCTTACCGATGCGCCGCTGATGTACCTGCTCGGACTGCTCGCGATCGACGCGCGCGCCTGGAAGAAGATTTCGCCGGCCGATCAGAAGATCGTCCGCGAGCAAGTCGCTGCGGCCAGCGCGGAACTGGACCGCGAGAATCGCGTCGGCGAGCGCGAAGCCTACAAGGCGCTTGGCAAGCAGGGCATCGAGACCGTGGAGCCTGCCTCTCAGGTCGAAGTCGAACGCTGGCGAGAGCTGAGCCGCAAAGCCGTCGCCGAGCTGCGCACGAAGAACATCTACTCGAACGACCGCATCGACCACATCCAGAGCCTGCTCGCCGACTACCGCAAGAACAACGGGAACAGCGGCGGTGACTGAACCACCGCAAACCGGCGCAGCCGCGCCTGCCGGCTCGGCGAAACCCGGCAGCCCTGATCCTCCGGCCGGCGGATCAGGCCGAGCCATTGCTGTTCTGCATCGCTGCGAAGACATCCTCCTCTCGCTTCTGCTCGCCGCGATGATCTTCCTGGCCGCCGGCCAGATCCTGCTGCGTAACCTGTTCGAGACCGGCTTCACATGGGCCGACCCGGTGGTCCGGGTGCTGGTGCTGTGGGTGGCGCTGCTCGGCGCGCTCGCCGCCAGCCGGGACGATCGGCAGATCAACGTCGACATGCTCTCACGGTGGCTGCCCGAGCGGCTGCGCAACACCGTCCGCACGGTAACGTGTCTGGCGACGGCGGCGATCTCAGCGACCGTAGCGTGGCACGCAGGCCGCTTCGTCAGCGAAGAGATGGAATACGCGACGACAGCGTTCTCCAACATCCCGACCTGGGTGCTCGCAAGCATTATCCCGATCGCCTTCGCCGGCATCGGGCTTCGCTATCTCCTGCTCGCCGCAGCGAGCGCGCGGCGCGTGGTCGCCGGCGGATCGTAACCCCGTGCTGATCTCATTCGCGCTGCTGCTGCTGGTACTGCTCGGAACCCCGCTGTTCGCGATCATCGCCGCGAGCGCGATGATCGGCTTCCTGCGTTCGGAGATCGACCTGTCGGTCGTCGCCATCGAGATCTACCGGCTCGCTGAGATGCCGGTGCTGGGCGCGATCCCGCTGTTCACCTTCGCCGGCTACCTGCTCGGCGAGAGCAACAGCCCGGCGCGGCTCGTTCGGCTGACGCGGACATGGCTCGGCTGGATGCGCGGCGGACTCGCCATCGTCACGCTGGTCGCCTGCTCGCTGTTCACGGCGTTTACCGGAGCCTCGGGCGTGACCATCGTCGCGCTCGGCGCGCTGCTCTACCCGGCGCTGCTGCAGGCCGACTACGACGAACGCTTCAGCCTCGGACTGGTGACGACGTCGGGCAGCCTCGGCCTGCTGTTCGCGCCGGCGCTGCCGCTGATCGTCTATGCCGTCGTCGCCCAGCAGATGAACCCGACCCCGCCGGTGCGAATCGACGACCTCTTCCTCGCAGGGCTGATCCCGGGCCTGCTGATGGTCTTCGCGCTGTCGGCATGGAGCGTCTGGTCACAGCGCGGCGTGGTCTCGACCGCGGCGCCCTTCTCATGGCCCGAAGCGCGGGCGTCGCTGCTCGAAGCCGGATGGGAACTGCCGCTGCCGCTGGTCGTACTGGGCGGCATCTACACCGGCTACTTCGCCGTCTCCGAAGCTGCGGCTGTCACCGCGCTCTACGTCCTGATCATCGAAGTCGGCGTGCGCCGCGAGATCTCGCTGACGCGGCTGCCCGAAGTCATGCGCGAGTCGATGGTCCTGGTCGGCGGTATTCTGATCATCGTCGCGGTCTCACTGGCCTCGACCAACTACATCATCGACGCCGAAATCCCCACGAAGCTGTTCGAGCTGATCCGCGAACAGGTCTCGAGCAAACTGACCTTCCTGATCCTGCTCAACATCTTCCTGCTCGCGCTCGGGATGATGCTCGACATCTTCTCGGCGCTGGTCATCGTCGTCCCGATCATCCTGCCGATCGCGCTCAGCTACGGAATCCACCCCGTGCACCTCGGGATCATCTTCCTCGCCAACATGCAGCTCGGCTACATCACCCCGCCCGTCGGCATGAACCTGTTCATCGCCAGCTACCGCTTCGAACGCCCGGTGATCGAAGTCTACCGCGCGACCATCCCGTTCTTCGTCATCCTGCTCATCACCGTCCTGGTGATCACCTACTGGCCGGCGCTGTCGATGGTGCTGGTGGGGTGAGGGGTCAGAGGGTTTTGAAGGCGCGGCGAAGCGCTAGTCGCTGAGGCCTAAGTCGCTGCGCAGCTCTGGCGGGATCGGATGCTGGAGATGCCACCAGATCGTGATCGGGTTGTCGCCGTCCCATCGCGAGAACTTCAGCTCGCCCGCATATGTGAAGGGTTCGGTTTTGCTTCCGACTTTCGCAGACTTGCGGACGAAGAGATGGATGGGAGAGCTATCGGGCGGGCTGGCCTTAAAACGCTGTGCTAATTCACTATCGCGCGCTGTGCGGTTCTGGCTCTGCCATTGGAACTCGGTCGGCGAGAGAAACTTGTCCTCGTATTGGTGCGCTTGCTCTTTTCCGCTTTTGTCCAGCGTCACAAAGAACACGAGCTTGTCAGGCCGTTCGATTACCCCCATCTGTCGATCCCAGCCAGTAGCAGTGATCTCGAGTTTCTCGAATGCCTCTTTACGCGTGTAGCGCTGCCAGAGCTGCGGGCCTTTAACCTCCGCATAATCCTCTCGCAGAGGGGTCATCTCGTATGCGTCGCCCTGGCGGCGGAAGACGACGTGATCGCTGCGGCCGGGGAGGCCCGCTTCCTCACCAAACCAGCCGCGGAGAATGCCAGGCAGAACGTTGGTCGACTCCCCGGGACGCGTAACCACATTGAGCGCGATCTTCACAAAATTACCCTGAAGCCGCTCACCGCCGGC
>CAXQPB010000111.1:0-11130 GCA_964225545.1 Candidatus Nitrosopumilus sp.
AAGGCGGGGCGGCTCTGCCGCGGCTGCTCTTCGGTGACGTTTCGCCCTCTGGCCGGCTGCCCTTCTCGATTCCGGCAAGCGCCGACCATCTGCCGTTCTTCGATCCGGACACCGAACAGATCGATTACGACCTGTATCACGGCTACACGCTGCTCGACCGTGACGGTCATGCGCCGGCGTATCCGTTCGGCTACGGCTTGAGCTACACGACCTTCGAGTACGGACCTGTTCAGTGCGAGCCGGGACCGCGGGGACCGGAGCTGAGCTGTCGGATCACCAACACCGGCGAACGCGCCGGCCGTGAGATCGTCCAGCTCTACGTCGGCTTCGAGCGCTCGCGGATCGACCGGCCGCGCAAGCTGCTGCGCGGATTCGAGTGTATCGCGCTCGAGCCGGGTCAGAGCGTCGAGGTCCGCTTCGGGGTCGACCCCGACAGCCTGCGCTACTTCGACGAGGGGCTCGGTCGCTGGGTCCTCGAGGACATCCGCTACAGTGCGTGGATCGCGCCGAATTCCCGCGTCGATGGCCTGGCGTCGGTCGAGTTCGAGGTTCCTGCGCGCTGAGCCCGGCGGGACGGATCAGGCCACGAGCAAGGCCGGCTCCGGCCGGCTCAGGCCGGTCCGTGCTGCAACGCCGACACGAGCTCGGCGACCCGATCCTCGTCGTTCATCAGTCGCCCGGGCAGGTCGAGCAGAAGGGTGTCGAAGATCCCGTCGCAGCGCGACGAGATCTCGCCGGCCAGCTCGTCGAAGGTCGCGGAGACGGCCCACTCGTCAAGCATATCGTCGGTGATCTGATCGGGGAGTTCGGTCCACTTGCCCTCACGCGAGAGCTGGTGGAGCCGTGCGCCGACGTCTTCCCAGCCGTGGTATTCGAGCACGCCGTGATACGTGCGTGTCGAGGCGTAAAAGGAGATGTGCTGCTTGAGTGCGCGGCGTGCAGCGACCACCGCCTCCTCATCGGCACCGGTGGCCAGGAACGGCGCGCCCACGACGTCGACGTCAGAGATCGGCCGGTCGGCCTTCTTCGCACCCTCGGCGATGGTTGGCAACACGATGTCGCGCGTGTACGCGAACGTGCCGATCGGATGAAGCCGCAGTCCCCTGCACAGCTCACCGCCCAGGCGCGACATGTACTTGTTGACCGCCGCGATATAGATCGGCGGCGCCTCGTACTCGATCGGCCCCGGATTGAAGAACGGCGGGCAAAGCGAAAACCGGTAGTGCTCGCCCTCGAAGGGCACGGCCTTCTGACCATCGGCGAAGCTGGCGAACATCGCCTGGATGCATTCGAGGTATTCGCGCAGCCGCGGACCCGGGCCCGCTGTCCACGGGGTGGCGTAGCGCAGCTCGTTGTGGCCCTTGACCTGAGTGCCGAGGCCGAGCTTGAAGCGTCCGCCCGAGAAATGCTGGAGATCCCATGCCAGCTGCGCCGTAATCATCGGGCTGCGCGGAAAAGCGATCGCCACGTTGGTTCCGAGCGCGATGCGTTCGGTGTGCTCGGCCGCGGTCATCAGCGGCAGAAACGGATCGTGTCCGGCCTCGGGGGTGAACACACCGTCGAAACCGAGGCGTTCGACCCGCGACGCCGCCTCGGCGACATCGCGAATGCCGGGGATATGCTGACCCTTCCCCGCGTACTGGTCGGTGTCGGGGTTGAGCAGTCCGGTCTCGACGCGAAACCCCACCGGCTCAGGCCGCGTGCTCGGTACGACCGACGGAGGCCTGACCGAACATCTCGTTGGCGATGATGTATGCGAAGGTCATGGCCGGGCCGATGGTCCCGCCCGCACCGGGATAGGTGTTGCCCATGACCGACGCCGACGTATTGCCGACCGCGTACAGCCCCTCGATGGCCTCACCGGATTCGCGCAGTACACGCGCCGAGCTGTCGACGCGCAGACCACCCTTGGTGCCGAGATCACCCGCGTAGATCGTAAGCCCGTAGAACGGAGCGGTCTCGATCGGCGCAAGGCACGGGTTGGGCTGGACCTTCTCGTCGCCGTAGTAGCGGTCGAACAGGCTCTCGCCGCGCTGGAAGTCTTCGTCTTTGCCGCGGGCTGCGAACTCGTTCATGCGCAGCACGGTCGCCTCGAGTCCTTCCGCGTCGATTCCGAGCTGGGCCGCAAGGCCGCGCAGCGAGTCGGACTTTTTGAGATACCCGGTCCGCTTCAGCTCCCGCGGGATGCCGAAGTCGGGCTGCTGGCTCGAGGGCAGCAGCGGTCCGCACGGGTACTTCTTCCGGTAGGTCCCGTCGAAGATCATGTAGCAGGGCACCGAAGGCGATTCCGGCGTGTCGTTTTCGTACATCGCCTTGCAGATATCGTTGTACGGGCTCGCCTCGTTGAGAAAGCGCTCGCCCTTTTTGTTGACGAAGATCGAACCGGGCAGGCCCTTCTCGATGACCAGCATGCGGGCGCGCGTCTCGCCGGGCACAACCGTGGTCGGTCCCCACCATGCGTCGTCCATCAGGTCGACGGCGGCACCGAGTTCGATGCCCATGTTGATCAGGTCGCCGGTGTTGCCGGGGTTGGCCGTGGTCCAGTTGGCTTCGGTCGGGGAGGGCAGATGCTTCTTGCGCATGGCATCGTTGCTCTCGAAGCCGCCGGCAGCGAGCAGCACTCCTTTGCGGCCGCGCAGCTTGACGGTCTTGTTGCCGTGGGACGCGACGACGCCGACGACGCGGCCGTTCTCGACGATCAGCTCACGGGCCGAGGTCTCCAGCCACAACGGGATGTCACGGTCGAGCACGGAGCGGGTCAGCTGGCCGATCAGGGCGTTGCCGAGCGACAGGCAGCGATCGCGCTTGGACTTGCGTCGTCCTTCGAAGTCGCTCCAGTAACGCATCATCATCTGCATCACGAGCTTCACCCAGCCGGGGTGCCGCGCGAGTACGTGATGAGCCTCGGTCGCCGTCATCGACATACGGGCGAAGACCAGCTCCTGGATGGCCGGCTCGCGCAGCGAATAAAAGTCATCGCCGAGGTCGCGTGCGTCGAAGTGGTACGGCTCGACCGAGCGTCCGCCCGGCTTACCGCCGGGCGCCTCCGGGTAGTAGTCGGTGTAGGTGACCATCGGGAACATATCGAGGTGGGTATGCTCGCTCATGTGTTTGAGCATCCGCGGCGCCTCGTCGACGTAGCGTTGCAGCTTCTCCTCGGATACCCGGCCCCGCGTGATGTGCTTGAGGTAGCTCAGGGCCTCTTCCGGGGTGTCCTCGATACCGGCCTCTGAAAGGAGGTGGTTGTTGGGGATCCACAGGGATCCGCCGGACATCGCCGACGACCCGCCGTACTGGCCGGTCTTCTCGATCAGCAGTGTCGACGCCCCGAGATCGTGTGCGCAGATCGCCGCCGTCATCGCGCCGGCGCCGCTGCCGACGATCAGAAGATCAACCTCGGTGTCCTCGATGTGCTTGCCGCTTTTTATGCTCAAGGTTCTTTCCCCGGTCCCTCTGCGAGCTCGCTGCCGCAGGTTCTTGGCCCCCGACACGTGGAGTATCGGAGGTCTGGATACGGTGCAACACGTTCTACTCGACACGCCCGGACCCGTCCACGTCCCGGGAAGTCCAATCGACACGTCGCCGAAAGTGCCGTAAACACCGCGCTTTGAGGTGATGGAACGGGCTGGACAGAGTTCCGACGGCGGGCGCGCAGACGGGGGGCCGCTGGCCGGACGTCGGATCGTCGAGATCGCCGGCGAGCGCGGGCTGTACTGCGGCAAGCTTCTGGCCGACATGGGCGCGGAGGTGATCCGGGTCGAGACTCCGGGCGGGGATGCGGTTCGCGATCTTCGACCTCACCGTGCCGGCGTCAGCGGCCCGCTGCGCAGCCTGCCGTTCGCCTTCCTCAACGGCGGCAAGCGCAGCGTCGAGTTCGATCTCGCGCGCGACGCGGGTCTCGAACACGCCGAGGCGCTGATGCGCAGCGCCGACGCGGTGATTCTGAGCCCGCAGGAGATGCCGGCCGCTGCCGCCGACGCGGCGAGGTTGCGACCGTCGGCGTTGATCGAAGCCTCACCGGGGCTGGTCGTGACCACGATCAGCGATTTCGGAGCGGACGGCCCGCGCGCCGGCTGGCGGGGAAGCGACCTCGTCGATGCCGCGCGCGGCGGCGCCATGCATGTCACCGGTTTCCCCGACGATCCGCCGGTCACGATAGCGGGGAGTCAGGCGTTCGTAAGCGCCGGCGCCTGCGCCGCTGCTGCCAGCGTCATCGCGATGTATGCGGCTGCGCGCGACGGGCGCGGCCAGCATGTCGATATTTCCATTGTCGAGGTCGTCGCCTCGGTGACGCACATCTGCGGTGTCGGGAAGTTGATGAGCGACGGTCTCGTGCCGCAGCGCTTCGGCACCGGGCTGTTCGCGTCCGTCCCATCGGGCGCGTACCCGTGCCGCGACGGGCTGATCTACCTCATGGTCAACCGGCCGGCGCACTGGAAGGCGCTGGCGCGCTGGATTCACGAGGTCAGCGGCAATCGCGAGGTCCTCGAGCCGATGTTCGAGGGGCCGTCCTCGGTGCGGCAACCGTATCGTGAGCTGATCGACCTGTTCGTCACCGAGCTGACCTCGACGCTCACGGTCGAGGAGGCCTATCGCGAGGGACAGGGCCGGCACATCGCGATGACGCCGGTGAGCACGGCCGGTCAGGTGATCGCCGACCCGCATCTGAAGGACCGAGGGTTTTTCGTCGACACGCCGGTCGGCGACACGCGGCTGCGATTTCCCGGCAGCCCCTGGCGCCTGCGCAGCGCGCCCCGGCGCGAAGACCGGCGTGTTGCCGCGCCCGGCGACGATACCGCGGCGGTCGTCAGGGAGTTGAAGGCAGAGGCCGCCGTGCCGGCCGCCTCTTCCGGGACCGCGGCAAGAGAAACTTCGCGAGCGACTGCCGCGTCGGCCGCCGGCGACTCCCCGGCAGCGCTGGCCGGGCTGCGCGTCCTCGAGCTGTCGGCCGGGATGGCCGGTCCGTGGGTCGGGCGTTTCATGGCGTGGTGCGGAGCGGAGGTCATCAAAGTCGAGTCGACCGGCTATCCGGACGTTACGCGACTGTTCATTCCGCCGGGCGCGGATGACGGTGTGATCCGTTCGACGCTGTCGCCATGGTTCACCGACTGGAACGCCGGCAAGCGTTTTGTCGCGCTCGACCTGACCCATCGGGAGGGACGCGAGCTGTGCAGGAGGCTCGCTGCGGTCTGCGATGTCGTGGTCGAGAACTACTCGCCGGGTGTGCTGACCAAGCTCGGCCTCGGCTACGACGAGCTGGCGGCAGGCAACCCGGATCTGGTGATGCTGAGCTCATCGGGGTTCGGTCAGACCGGACCGGACAGCCGCTACATTACCTGGGGGCCGAACATCGAGGCGCTATCCGGCATGAGCGGGCTGAGCGGGTTTTCACATCGGGAGTGTACGTCGACCCAGTACGCGTATCCCGACCCTCTGAGCGCGCTGCACGGGCTGTTCGCGGTGATCTCCGCGCTTGACCGGCGTGCGGGAGGAGGAGGCGGCGAGTATATCGACCTCTCCCAGTACGAGACTTCGGTAGCGGCGCTCGGTCGTGTGCTCGCCGGTCCGTTGCAGACCGGCGAGGAGCCGGCGCGCGCGGGAAACGATTCGCCGGATGCGTGGCTGCAGGGCTGCTATCGCTGCGCGGACGGCGTCGGCCGCGACGGTCTCGTCGAACAGCGATGGTGTGCGATCACCGTCGAGCGCGATGACGCCGCAGCGATCGCCCGGCTTTCAGGTCTGCTCCAGGTTGAAGGCGCAGTCGACGGCGAACGCGCCACGCTCGAACCTGCGCTGGCCGACTGGCTCCGGCGGCGTGACGCCTCGTCGGCGATGCGCGATCTCCAGGCGCTCGGGATCGCGGCCGGCGCGGTTCAGACTGTTCACGACCTGCTCGAGCATGACGATCATCTTGCGGCGCGCGGTCATTTCGAGCGCATCTTCCATCACGACCTCGGTGAGGTCCTCGCCAACGGCATCCCGCTCGGCCTGACCGGCACCCCCGGACGGACCCCGGACACCGGCCGCGAGATCGGACAGGACAATCATGACGTGCTCGGCTCGCTGCTCGGGCTGTCCGATGCCCGTATCCGTGAGCTCGAAAGCGAGGGAGTGGTGCAGCGGGTCACGCGCGAGCCGGATCCGAATCGAGCCGACCCCTGACCCGGTTGCGTGCGGACGGGGACCTTCTTAGAGTCTCGCGGAAGAACGATGGATCTGCGTTTCAGTAAAGAAGACGAGGCGTTTCGCGCAGAGATCTCCGGCTGGCTCGAACAGCAGCTCTCCGGCGACTTCTCCGAGGTGCGGGGCAGGGGAGGCCCCGGCGACGAGCACTCGATGTTCGAAGAGCGCCGGGCGTGGGAGCGCTGTCTGGGCCAGGCGGGCTGGACCTGCGTCGGCTGGCCTCGTGAGCACGGCGGTCGTGAGCTGAGCTTCTCTCAGCAGATCATCTTCTACGAGGAGTACGCGCGGGCCGGAGCGCCCGGCCGGCTTGGCCACATCGGCGAGACCCTCCTCGGGCCTACCTTGATTGCCTTCGGTACGGACGAGCAGAGGAAGCGCTTCCTTCCGGGCATCGTCGGCGGCGAAGAGCTGTGGTGCCAGGGGTACTCCGAGCCCAACGCCGGCTCGGATCTCGCCAATGTGCAGACGCGTGCGCGGCTCGAGGGTGACCGCTGGGTGATCGACGGTCAGAAGGTGTGGACGTCGCTGGCGCAGTGGTCGGACTGGAGCTTTGTCGTCTGCCGCACCGAGCCCGAGGCCCCGAATCACCAGGCGCTCTCCTACCTTCTGGTCCCGATGCAGCAGGACGGAATCGAAATCCGGCCGATCGTACAGATGACCGGTACGTCGGAGTTCAGTGAGGTCTTCTTCGACAACGCTTCGACCGAGGCCTCCAACATTGTCGGCAAGCCCGGCGAGGGCTGGAAGGTCGCAATGGGAACGCTGGCTTTCGAGCGCGGCGCATCGACGCTCGGTCAGCAGTATCAGTTCGCGAACGAGTTGGACCAGGTCATGGAGATCGCGCGCAACAACGGGTCGGCTTCCGATCCGCTCATCCGGCAGCGGCTTGCGGATGCGTACATCGGCCTTCGGATCATGCGCTTCAACGCGCTTCGCACTCTGTTCGCGGGCGATCGCGCCGAGCTCGGCCGCGAAGCCATGATGACCAAACTGTACTGGGCGACCTGGCACCGCGAACTCGGGAAGCTCGCGATGGACGTGCTCGGCCCCGAGGCCGAGATCGCGGACGCCGCGCCGTATGAACTCAGCGCGTTGCAGCGTCTGTTTCTGTTCACCAGATCCGACACGATCTACGCCGGGACGAATCAGATTCAGCGCAACATCATCGGAGAGCGTGCGCTCGGTCTGCCGCGAGAACCGCGTGTCGTTCCCGAGAAAAAGAGCTGAGGCGAGGCGACTCCGATGAGCAAGGAAACTCCACCGTATCCTTCCGCGCGAAACCTGCTCGAGGGGCGGACCGTTGTTGTCACCGCGGCCGCGGGTACAGGGATCGGCTTCGCGGCGGCACGTCGCTGTGTCGAAGAGGGCGCCCGGGTTCTGATCAGCGATCTGCATGAGCGCCGGCTCGCGGAGGCGGCCGCGCGCCTCGGTGAAATCGGCGGCCGCGCAGTTGCGTCTGCACTGTGCAATGTCACCCGGCAGGATGAAGTCGATGCTCTTTTCGAGACCGCCACGTCCGAGCTCGGCGGCGTCGATATCGTCATCAACAATGCCGGTCTCGGCGGCTATGCGCCGCTGGTCGAGATGACCGACGAGCAGTGGAGCGGGGTGCTCGATGTGACGCTCAACGGGACTTTCAGGATGACCCGAGCGGCGCTCCAGCACATGTCAGCGCGCGGCGGCGGGGCGATCGTCAACAATGCCTCCGTGCTCGGGTGGCGCGCCCAGGAAGGACAGGCTCACTACGCAGCCGCGAAAGCCGGGGTGATGGCCCTTACCCGATGCGCAGCGATGGAGGCGGCCGGTTCAGGGGTTCGCATCAACGCGGTCGCGCCGAGCCTGGCGATGCACGAGTTTCTCTCGAAGGTGACGCCTGACGGGTTGCTCGAGGAGCTGACCGCTCGAGAGGCCTTCGGCCGCGCCGCCGAGCCGTGGGAGATCGCCAACGTGATTCTTTTTCTTGCCAGCGACCTTTCTTCCTACATGACGGGCGAAGTTCTCTCGGTCAGCAGCCAGCACGCTTGACGGAAGCGTCGCGGCGCAGCTTCTGCACGTCTTACTCGATCCGAGGAATCGCGATGACGCACGCCAGCCCCTTCGGGTCGTAGTCCATCTCGACCTGTCCGTCGAGTTCATATTCGATGAGCCCGCGGATGAGCTCGATGCCCTTGCCTTCATCCCGGGGCGGGGAGACCTCGGGGCCGTCTCGTTCGATCCAACTCAGCCGAAGGTCGTTGTCTGGGCCGCTTGTCCAGGTCAGATCCACGCGGCCCGCCGCGGCGCTCAGCGCACCGTGTTTCAGCGCGTTGGTTGCCAGCTCGTTGAGCGTGAGCGCCAGGGGGGTACAGGCGCGGGCCGACAATTCGAAGGGGTCCCCGGTGCAGGCCAGCCGGCCGCTGGCCGCCGACATGTGCTGGTTCAGGACGAGCCGGGTGACTTCCCCCAGGTCGACGCTTTGCCAGTGCGCAAGGGCCAGCGCTTCGTGCGTGCGGGCGAGTACTTCGACGCGACCTCGGAACGACCGGTGGAACATCTCGGGTTCCTGGCTCTCGATCTGCGCGAGATCGCTGATGCCGATGACCGTCGCCAGCACGTTCTTCACGCGATGGTCCAGTTCCCGGATGAGCAGTCTCTGGTGTTCTTCAGCTTGCTTACGCTCCGTGATGTCGACCACCAGTTTCAGAGAGCCGACGACATTCTCCTCCACGTCACGAATCGGGCTGCCACTGATGAGCGCCCACATCGAAGAGCCGTCTTTTCGGCGAAGTTCGAGGTCGTAGTGATCCTCGATGCCCTCTGCCCGTTCTTTCAGTTTCGAGTACGCGACGCCTCTGTTTTCGTCGAACACGAAGCGATCGAAGCGGGCGCCGACCATCTCCTCCGGCGCGTAGCCGAGCATCTCGCTCATTCTTCGGTTCGCGAAGCGGGTGCTGCCGTCGATGTTCATGGTCCAGACGCCCTCGTTGCTGTGATTGATCAGATGCATCAGCCGCTCTGTCGCTGACTCTTTCTCCCTGATCTCATCGCGCAGCCTGAGGTTTGCCGTGGTCAGGTCTTTGGTGCGGGCTGCCACCTCTCGCTCCAGCTCGACTTTCGAGCGGACCAGCTGGCTCTCCGCTAGCGCACGTTCGGTGATATCCGTCGAGATACCGCAGACCGCGTAAATCTCGTTTTCATGGAACAGCGGGAACTTGATCGAGATGTAGGTGTGCAGCCCGTCTTCCTGCGGAACGAGTTCATCGAACTCCAACGCCCGCTTCGCCGCGAACACGGCGCGGTCGTTCTCGACGAGGCGGTCGGCGATTTCTTTCGGGAAGATCGAATGGTCATCGAACCCGATGATCTTTTCCTTGGGCAGATTGAAGATCTCTTCGTAACGTCGATTGACGAGCAGATACCGACCCTGAACGGTCTTCGCGTAGATGACGGCCGTGGTGGTGTCGAGAATGGCCTGAAAGCGCCCCTCACTGCGCAGGATTTCGCGCTTCTCCCGGAAAGAGACCCTCGCCGTAATCACGGTCAGGTCGCGTTTCCCTGCAACGCGGGAGAGCATTCGGAGAACGGCTCTGAATCGGCGACCGTGCTTGTCCGTGCACGTTGTTTCAAAGGCTCCCGTTTGTTGCCCCCTCTTCGCGTCCGCCTCGAGGTCGGGAAACAGCGTTGCGACGGGCAGACCGCGCGCCTCGCGCGGGTTGTAACCGAACGTCCTCGCGGCGGTCGTGTTGACTGCGAGGATGGCGCCATCTGGCGCAGCGACAATCGCGGAGTCGGACGTCAACTCCATCAGCGCCCGCGTGACCTCATCGAGGTCCGCGGCGCGTTCATCATGTTGTTCGGCTAAATCCGTCATGCAGACCCGACTCCGTTCTTCAGAATCTTTAGCATCCGGCAGGGCTTCAAAGAAGCTCGAATGAACTGCGCTGCGTGGGGCAGGGCTGCCCTCGTGGGGCCCAGCCCGGGGCCTCGTGTCGACACGCACGATGGGCTAAATACTTCGCCCGATGAGCAGCAGTTCAAGAATGAAAGGCCGCGTAGCGCTGATCACCGGTGCGGCGCGGGGAACGGGCGAGGTCACCGCGCGACTGTTCGCGGACGAAGGTGCGAAGGTCGTGGTGGCCGACGTGAACGAGGCGTCCGGTACCAAGGTCGCCGCGGAGATCGGCGAGCGCGGTGAGGCGCAATTCGTCCGGCTCGATGTCACCGACGAAACCTCCTGGAGGTCGGCCGTCGCCGAAGCCGTGAAGCGATTCGGGAAGCTGGACACGCTGGTGAACAACGCGGGGATCCTGCACATGGCGGCCATCGGTGACACCACTGTGGAGGACTACGAGCGCGTGTTCGCGGTGAATCAGAAAGGCGTGTTCCTCGGCATGAAATCGGCCGCGCCCGCCATTCAGGAGGCAGGCGGCGGTTCGATCGTCAATGTCTCGTCGATCGACGGAGTACAGGCGAAAACCGGACTCGTCGCCTACGCCGCGAGCAAGTGGGCCGTGCGCGGGATGACCCGGGTTGCTGCGCTCGAGCTGGGAAAGCACGGCATCCGTGTGAACGCCGTCTGCCCGGAGGCGGGAAGCGGGGACATGATCAAGCCGTATCTGCCCGAAGGTGTCGGTGCCGATCTGCCGCGGCAGTATGAGCACCGCCTGCTCTCCCACCAGCGGACCCGCGAGACTGCCGACTTCCTCGGCGATATCGCGAAGGCCATTCTCTACTTTGCATCGGACGACAGCCTGACGTGTACCGGCACTGATCTCGTGCTCGACAGCGGGATCACTGCGGGCAAGCGGGTCAAGGGCGCGCCCGGGGCCTGAACGGCCCGAACTGTCGACGGAAGACCGCCCGGGCGTGGGTACTCACGTCCCCGGGCGGTCGGCCGTCTCCCTCTACAGGCAACCCGCTGCGCCATTCACCGCAGGTCGCCGATGATCCGGGCATGCCGTGGCGTGG
>CAXQPB010000112.1:0-6097 GCA_964225545.1 Candidatus Nitrosopumilus sp.
CGGCCGAAGGCGGCTTCATTGTCGCCGCTGGATCGCCGGAACTTCATGCAGAGACACTTCGTGTCCTGCGCGCCGTTTGAGGAGGTAGAACCCATGGCCCGTGATGACGACGCCCCGATCAGCGGACTTTATCCGTACGCACGCCGTTTCGGTGTGATCGACCGTATGCCCGAGAATGGACGTCCGCGTGAGGAGATTCTCGAGGAACTGCATGCAATGGCCGTCGAGGAAGACGGCTTCTGGCAGGGCGGGCAGTGTTCGGGGACGATGTACTGCGGCGATACGTCGCATTACGAATTCCTCAATGAGGCGTTCGGTCTCTACTCGCACGTCAATGCGCTGCAGCGCGACATCTGTCCGAGCGCGACCCGCTTCGAAGGCGAGATCTCGGCGATGGCGCTCGATCTCATGCACGCCGATGCGGTCGCAGAGCATCATCCCGGACAGAGTCCGCGCGGGTCGATCACTTCGGGGGGAACCGAGAGCATCATCACCGCAGTGCTGATGTACCGGGACAAGGCGCGGGCGGAGAAAGGGATCACCGCCCCCGAAATGATTCTCCCGCGAACAGCGCATCCGGCGTTCGAGAAAGGCGGACATCTGTTCGGCTTGAAAGTCATCCATGCGCCGGTGGATGAGCAGACCACGCTCGTCGACATGGACTTCGTGCGAGCCAACGTGAACGAGAATACGGTCATGCTCGTCGGCTCGGCGGTCAACTACCCCTACGGGACGATCGACCCCATCGAGGAGCTGTCCGACCTGGCGGTCGCGAAAGATATCGGCCTGCACGTCGATGGCTGTCTCGGCGGATTCATCCTGCCGTGGGGAGAGCAGCTCGGCTACGACATCCCGGTCTTCGACTTTCGGTTGCCCGGGGTAACTACAATTTCCGCGGATACCCACAAGTACGGCTACGGGCTCAAGGGCACATCGGTTCTGATGTATCGCGACAAGTCGTTCCGCGATCACGTCTATTTCATGACGCCGGTGTGGCCGGGCGGTAAGTACAACTCGCCGGGGATTGCGGGCAGCCGCTCCGGCGGTCTGCTTGCCGCGACATGGGCGTCGATGGTGAGTCTGGGCCGCGAGGGATACCTGCGCTACGCGAAAGCGATCTTCGAGACGGCGTTCGCCATGCAGGACATCGTCCGGTCCCATGAAGAGCTGCGGATGATGGGCGATCCGACGTTCTGCTTCTCCTTCACTTCGGACGCCTTCGACATTTACCATCTGAATGATTTCATGCGCACGCGCGGCTGGCGCTTCAACGGCCAGCAGTATCCGAATGCGATTCATATGTGCGTCACAAGGCCACAGACGCAGCCGGGAGTCATCGAAAAGTTCGCTGAGGATCTGGAGGCGGCGATCGCCTACGCGCTCGATCCGCCGGTCGCCACGCCGAAGTCCGGAGCGATTTATGGTGGGGTTCCGGATCTCGCCGAAGCCCACGCTGCGGTTCGGAACGTTCTGGTCGATTATCTGGATCGCTGCAGCGACGTACCCGATCTCGGCTGAGATCTGCGGTCAGTTGCGCGGCGGCGCCGGCCGGATCTCGGGTGTTCGCTGGTACCCTTCCTCGTCGGGGTCGGCGTCCTCGGGCAGATCCGTCCACTGCTCGTCGAGTCCCGGGTCGACCTCGTCGGGGACATACGGCCAGCCGGCGGCCGGCTCCTCGCTTTGCAATTCGAAGCGAACCGCGCCGAACTTCAGTTCACTCACCGCGCGCAGGAGCGAGCGGGGGTTGTCGCGCGACACCCAGACCTCGGTCGTCCCGTGCCGGGAGTCTTCGTCAGGGTCGGTCAGACTGTGACTCGCTACGCGCAGACCGATCGCTGGACGGTACTTACCGGCGACATGGATCGTCTCATGTGCGATCACCTCGGCGCTGAAGACGTACCGCTTGACGCCGGCCAGGGTGTCAACCTCGTAGGTGTCGCCGACTTCGAGTTTCTGGTTCAGCAGTACGTAAAGCATCGACGGGATGTCCCAGGCGTTCGCGACCGCGAAGTCGTAGCGCTTCACCACGCCCTTCTTCATCCGGTAGGTCTGAACCTCGTCGCCGCTGTCGTTGAACACCACGCGTGAGGTCTTCGGCCAGCGTTTGACGGACTCGCGCACCTCGAATCTTCCGGGCCGGAAGGGAGCCAGCCGGACGTACCCCTCGGCGTTGAGCCGGTATCGCCAGAACAGATCCATGAAGCGTCCGGTGGCAGCGCGGACGAAGACCTCGATGCGCTCGGGTTTTTCCTCCTCGAGTCGTTCTCCGACCGTGATCTCGATTTCCCCGACCTTGAGAAGCCGACCCCATGTGAAGCTGTAAACGAATCGGGTCGGCGGTTGGCGGACGGGGCCGGTGACCATCAGCACCGGGAGCTCGGCTCCGACCTCTTGCGGCTGTTTGTCAGCGGCCGACACGAACGAGAGCACGAAAAACAGAAAACTCAGGCAGCCCCCGAGCGAGCCTGCAGCGTGGATCGCTCGTCGACGCGGCGTGAAGCGCGATAACTGCGCCGACCTGCGGCCCGACGGCCCTGTCGACATCGGCGATTCGGGTCTGACGCGATCTCGCTTCACGAATCTCTAAATACCCCGGTTCGGGCGCGGCGGCGATTCGCGACCGCCCATCGCGCCGGCCCTGACCGGCGAGGCAGGGCCGGCGCGGTGCCGGACGGCGATCGGACAGGGCATGAGTGTCCACAATGAGCCGGCGGGCCTGTCTGTTGTCGTTGCCGTAAGACACGGCTAGGAACGAAGAACCATGGACAGACTACCGTTCACCGAAGAGCAGAACATGTTTCGCGAGTCCGCCCGCGAATTTTTCAAGCGCGAGGTCGGTCCGCGCAAGGAAGAGTGGCGCGACGCGGGGATGGTCTCACGAGAGACGTTCCTCAAAGCCGGCGAAGCCGGCCTGCTTTGCATGTGGGC
Organism: Candidatus Nitrosopumilus sp.; assembly: GCA_964225545.1. Taxonomy (GTDB): domain Bacteria; phylum Desulfobacterota; class Binatia; order UBA1149; family SPBQ01; genus SPBQ01. The sequence continues at coordinate 2,929 of CAXQPB010000112.1, forward strand.
GGACGAACAGTACGGCGGCCTCGGTCTGAAGGACTTCCGCTACGAGCAGATCATCATCGAAGAGAACAATCGCTACGGCGATCCGTGTTTCTTCATGACGCTTCACAGCCGCCTGGTCGGCCCGTACTTCGAGCACTATGGTACAGAAGACCAGCGTCAGCGCTTCCTGCCCGGCTTCGTTTCGGGGGAATCAATTCTTGCGATCGCGATGACCGAACCGGATGCGGGGAGTGACCTGGCCGGGATGCGTTCGGCTGCGCGGCGCGACGGCGATGACTGGATCCTCAACGGGCAGAAGACCTACATCTCCAACGGGATCCTCAGCGATGTCGTCATCGTCGCGGCAAAGACCGATCCCGACAAGAGCCACACCATGGGGCTGTTTCTGGTCGAGCGCGGGATGCCGGGCTTCGAGCGCGGGCGAAATCTGAAGAAAATGGGGATGAAGGGGCAGGACACTGCGGAGCTGTTCTTCGAAGATGTCCGCATTCCCGCAGACAACGTCCTCGGTCACCCCGAGCACGGGTTCTTCCACCTGATGGAAGCGCTGGCCGAAGAGCGGCTGATCGCGGCCGTGGGAAATCTCGCGGCGGCGCAGCTCGCGATCGACATCACCCGGGACTATGTCCGCGAGCGACATGTATTCGGGAAGCCGCTGAGCAAGATGCAGAACACGCGTTTCAAGCTCGCCGCCCTCGACGCGGAGGCGGAGACGCTGCAGGCGTACATCGACCGTGGCGTGGCCGTTCACAACGACGGCAAGCTGACTCCTGAAGACGCTGCGCGGATGAAGCTGATCTCCAGCGAACTCAATGGACGCGTCGTCGACGAGTGTCTGCAACTGCACGGCGGGGCGGGGTATATGGACGAGTACGAGATCTGCCACCTGTACAAGGACGAGCGGATCAACCGGATCCTCGCCGGATCTTCCGAGATCATGAAAGAGATCATCGCCCGCGAGATTCTGGACAAACGATGACGCAGGAATACGACGCGATTCTGCTGGTGTCCTTCGGCGGCCCCGAGGGGCCCGACGATGTAGTGCCGTTTCTGGAAAATGTGACGCGCGGCCGCGGAATACCGCGCGAGCGGCTTGCCCAGGTCGGCGAGCACTACCATCTGTTCGGAGGCGTGAGCCCGATCAACGACCTGTGCCGCGAGCTGATCGCTGCGCTCGAATCGTTGATCGCCGAGCAGGGGCCAAAGCTGCCGGTCTACTGGGGAAACCGGAACTGGCACCCGATGATCGAGGACACCGTCGCGAAGATGGCCGAAGACTGTGTTCAGCGAGCCGTCGCCGTGGCGACCTCGGCGTACAGCTCCTACTCGGCGTGTCGCCAGTATCTCGACGACATCGAACGTGCACGCGCGGCGGTCGGTGAGAACGCGCCGATCATCGAGAAGATTCCTCCGTTCTGGAACCACCCCGGTTTCATCGACACCATGGCCGCCAACACTCGCGCCGCGCTCGACGGACTGTCTTCCTCGGCACCTGAGGGCGCGCGGCTGGTCTTCACCGCGCACTCTATCCCGTCCGCGATGGCGGCCACCTGCGACTACGAGGTCGAGCTTCGCGAGGCTTCTGCGCTGGTCGTCGAGCGTGTCGCCCCGCAGATGAGCTGGGACCTGGTGTACCAGAGTCGCAGCGGACCGCCGACGGTTCCGTGGCTCGAGCCGGATGTCTGTGACCATCTGAGAGAACTTGCGTCGAGCGGGATCGAGCGGGTGGTCGTGGTCCCGATCGGCTTCGTTGCGGACCATATGGAGGTCAAGTACGACCTCGACACCGAGGCCAGCGACGTGGCGAAAGAACTCGGCATGGAGATGAAGCGCGCCGCGTGCGTCGGCTCTGCACCGAATTTTGTTCGCGGTCTTCGCGATGCGATCGTCGCGCATATGGAAGGGCGCACGCCGGAGGTACTGGGCTCGCGGTCCGCGCGCCCCGATCCCTGCGCACCCGGATGTTGCGCGTATACCCCGCGGCGTCCGGGCCGGCCCTCAGCCTGAAGGCGGCTCGTGGGCTGCTGATATCGCGGTGTCCGTCGACCGGCTCAGAGGCCCGTTGCGGGGGGCGGAGCCGACATCGGCACGGTCATGGTGACGCGGGAGCCCTGGCCGGGTGCCGAGTCGATTGCCAGCCCGCCATCGACGACGCGCAGCCGCTCGCGCACGCTGAAAAGGCCGTAGCCGCCCGAGGCTGTTCCGTTCACAGACAGGCCGGCGACGTCGAAGCCGCAGCCGTCGTCACTCAACCGGACCATCAGTCTGTCGCTGTTCCACAGAATGACAAGCTCGGCACGGCTCGCATCGGCATGTTTGCCCACGTTGGCGAAGAGCTCGCGAATGCACTGGAACAGCGCCATCTGGACATCATCGGGGATCGCGGGCAGATCTTGATCGACATCGATCACGCATTCGACGCCGTACTGTTTCCGGGTGCGTTCGGCCAGCCAGTCGACCGCCGCTTCGAAGCCGAGTTCGTACAGAACAGGCGGCCCGATCTCGTGCAGCAGCTCTCGGGTTTCGCCGATGGCGAGGTCGATCAGCGAGAAGACCTCTTCTCGCTGCGAATCATCGAGCGTCTGCTCACCGGCGCTTTTCAGTGGCGACAATTTCATCCGCAGCGCACCGAGAGTTTGAACCGTCCGGTCGTGCAGCTCGGCGGCAATTCGACGCCGTTCCCGCTCCGCCGCCTCCGAGACCGCGGCGGCCAGTGAGCGAAGTCTGGCCTGGTAGTGTTCGACCTGCAGCTCGGCACTCTTCTGCGCGTGGATGTCGAGCAGCGACCCGGAGATTCGTGGAGGGCGATCGCCGCTTCTTTGGAAACGCTCGCCGCGCAGTCGAAACCAGCGGTACTCTCTGTTCTTCGATTTCATCCGAAGCTCGAGGTCGAAGCTGGATCGTTGACGGATCTGTTGTTCTGCGCCGCTCATGGCGGCGGAGAGGTCGTCCGGGTGAGCCTTCGTCTGAAGCTCCTTCATCGACATCTCAGCGCCCTCGGGTGCGAGCCCGATCATCTCCGCGTAGCGCGGTGAGATCCAGAAGCGGTCTTCTTTGATGTTCGGCCAGTCCCACATTCCGTCGGTCGATCCTCGAGCGGCGAGGGCGAGGCGTTCCTCGCTGACACGCAGGGCCTCCTGAGCCATGCGCATCTCGGTGACGTCGTGAG
>CAXQPB010000113.1:0-10647 GCA_964225545.1 Candidatus Nitrosopumilus sp.
CTGACGTCCGGATCTTTCGCCGCAACATCAAACGCCTCGTTGAGCTCCTGAAGCAGAGCGTAGTCCTGCGCGTTGGCCTTCTCCGCTCTCGCCAGCGTGATCCGCGCGACGCGCTCCGCAGGCATCTCGTATCGAATGTTCTTCCACTCGCTCATAGGCTGTTACTCACTCCTTTTCGTTGTGACCGGGCGCGGCTTTTCGGTGTGCGCCGCAGACGAAAAGCTGTAGGGTTGTGGCGAAGCTAGAGCCAGTTCGCCGGATGGGGTGCGTAATGAAGTCCACCTGCGGAAATCCGTCTGCGGAAATCCGTTGGGTGCGTGACAAAGCCGCAGCGCGAAATTAAAGTCGGACCGTCCCAGATTCTAAGAGGTCGAGGTCGCCGAACGAACTTCGGAGACCGGAGGGTTTTCGGGCACCGGCAACGGAACCCCGAGACGTCTTTCACCGGGACAGGAGCTCTCCATGCCAGCACCCGTAACCATGAATGAAGATGATGTTCGCCACTTGCTGCGGCGGACGGGGTTCGGTGTCTCGCGAAAGGATTGGAAGAAAGCCCAGTCGCTCGTCGGCGAATCGCCGGCGGCCGGTGCCGACTACGTCCTCAACCTCAAGCGCAAGACGATCAGGCTCAAAGGCGAAGAGAACGAGGACCTGCACAACTCCTGGGTACGGCACCTGATCAAAGGGAAGACCCCCTTCCAGGATAAAGTCGCGTTGTTCTGGCATGACCATTTCGCGACCTCCGCTTCGGTTGTCGATGAAGTCGCGGCGATGAAGCTGCACGTGCGCACGCATTACGATTTCGCGCTCGGCAACTTCAAGGAATACTGCAAGGCCATCAACACCGACCCGGCGATGATGATTTTCCTCGACACTCAGCTGAACAACAAAGACATCCCGAACGAAAACTACGGACGCGAGTTATGCGAGCTGTTCACGCTCGGCGTCTGCGATCTCAACGGGGTCGAGAACTACACGCAGGAAGATATCGTGCAGATCGCCCGCGCCTTTACCGGCTGGAGGGTCGATTTCGACGAAGCGTACTTCGAGCCGGAAGAGCACGATTACAACTCGGAGTTCCTCGCGCAGCGCGGTCCGAAAAACATCTTCGTCAATGCGCACGGCTTCGGGCCGAGCGGCGCTGCGTTCGACGCTCAGGGCGAGGGCGAGCCGGAGATTGACGAGGTTATCGAGATCATTTTCAGTCACCTGGACAGTGACGGCGAGAATACCGTCGCGCGCCGCACGGCGTACCGGCTGCTCGAGTACTTCGCGTACGCGGCCCCGGGGAAGGACGTGGTCGACGACGTCGTTTCCAACTCCGCATTCGTCGGCAGCTGGGAGATTGAAGATCTGATCCGCGCCATTCTGGTCCACGACGCGTTCTGGGAGACCAGCGCACAACAGCCGTTCTCGGCTTCGACGCGGAAATCCGTCAAGCACCCGATCGACTACGTGGTGAGCACAATGCGCACGACGAACATGAAAGCGAAGGGCAGAGACCTGGAGTTCCCGGGCGGTGAGTACCTGCGACTCATCGATCATCTGAGCAATATGGGACAGATCATCGGCGAGCCGCCGAGCGTGTTCGGCTGGGATTGGGAAAAGGGGTGGATCAGCAGCTCTACTCTGCTCGCGCGCTACCAATTTGCTCGCGACATCGCCAATGCCCGAGAGAGCGGCCGATTCAGGCCCGAAAAGCTCATCGACCGGGGTCTCTCAGACCCCGGACAGATCGTCGACGCGGTGCTCGCCGCGCTCGGTTTGAACGGCCAGTTCTCCCCGGCGGAGCGGCAGATCTTCATTGACTACGCGACCGACGACGGAGCGGTGACGGAGCTGGATCTCGGCGACCCCGACGTGCGCAACATAAAGCTGAACGGGCTGTTCTCGATGGCGATGCAAACGACCGCATACCAACTGCACTGAGGCCGAGGGTCAGAACTCATGGGCGTAACACGCAGAGAATTTCTAAAACGCACAGCTCTGGCGACGGCCGGCACGATGGCCGCGCCGGGCCTGTTCGGCAACCCGCTGGTCCGGAAGGCCTGCGCCGACACCATCGGTGACCGGTATCTGGTGATCTTCTTCCTCGACGGTGGCAACGACGGTCTGAACACAGTCATTCCGATCAATAACGCCGGCGGACTGCGCACCGCGTACGAAGCCGCGCGCCGGACCGGCGGCGGCGGGCTGCGCATCAACGAAGACCAGATGGCCATCCCGTCGGTGGTGCCGCTGACGGACCCGGGCACGAGCGGGACGCTCGGCTTTCACCCCGCTTTCGCGAGCAACAAGACGGGTCTTTCGGGCATCGCCGGCATGTACGACGCGGGCAACGTCGCCGTGGTGCAGGGCACCGGCTACCCGAACTACAGCCTCTCGCATGAGACCTCGCGGATCATCTGGACAACGGCCAACCCCACAGGCCAGGCCGCCATCGCGGGCACCGGCTGGGCGGGCCGTCACCTTGGACTCGAGTACGGGCCGCTGGACGCCTATGGCGTGACGATCGACGGCTCGATTGCCGGAGAGCTGCGCACCACGGACACAAGCGTCCTGGCCATCGACCGACTGAGCCGCTTCGGCTTTCCGCTCGACAACTACGACCCGGCCGATCACGCGATCTACAAGGACAAGTTCGAGTTGCTCTACCAGTCGGCAAGCACCAGCGACGAGGCGCTGACGGCGTTGCTCGGAAGCGCAGGCGAGTCGACGCTGCAAAGCACGGAGAGCTACCCGCCGTTGGATGGCCTTTACAAGACGGATCGCGCGGTATGGGAGGCCGCATACTCAGCGCTTGGCTCCCGCCCGGCGCGCGATCTGAGCCAGGTCGCGAAGATCATGTACGGAACGGCCACTTCGCAGCCGGGTATCAACGCGCGCTTCTTCCAGGTTCACAGCGGCGGCTACGATACGCATGCCGACCAGGGCGGAGCGACCGGCCACCACTTCGAGATCCTCGAACAGGTCTCCGACGCGATCGACCTGTTCTTCCAGGACATCACCGACATGGGCCTGGGCGCGAAGACGACGATGGTGGTCTGGAGCGAGTTCGGTCGCCGAATCCCGCAAAACAGCAACGGGACGGACCACGGCTCGCAGGCTCCGATGTTTGTCATCGGCGAGCCCGTGAACGGCGGCGTGTACGGGAACCACCCGAACATCGCCGAATCAGCTCTCGATTCGGACGAAAACACGCCCTACAGCCAGGACCCGTCCGACCCGTTCCGATCGACCGACTTCCGCGACGTACAAGGCGGGATCTTGAAGCACTGGGTGAACATGCCCGAGTCGCAGATCCTCTCCAGCGTTCTTCCGCTCGATTCGCTCGCGCCGGCCGACAAGTACTGGACGGTGCAAAACTTCGACCTCGGTTTTCTCTGAGAGTCCGTGAGCGTTACCCGGCGACTCGCCGGAGCGGTCGGGATCGTCGAACGTCGAAACTCGAATGGAGGCGGGTGGGAGTTTTCAAAGCGGTTTTGAGTCTGCGACAAGATGGTCGGCGCTTCTTCGTGATCTTCCTGCTGACCCGTTTCAGTTACGGATTGACGGTCTTTGTGCCTCCGAGCGGCGGGTCGACTATATTCGCAGCGTCACACTCCCGTGAAGTTCGCGCGTGACGGGCTCGCTGACACGGGCCGCTCTGCGTTCACGACCACGGCCGTCGGTGTTCTTCAGTCCGCGACATCACAGTACTGTCCCGACCAGCCACTGAAGCACGTACACACTGCGGGCCCGGTGCTGTCTGCGCACTCTCCGTGCATGCACGGACTGGGGTAACAGGGCGAGCTGGGCAGCGGGGGAATCGGGCAGGTCGACTGCTGCCACGGCATCTGGAACTCCGCAGTAATCTGTTCCCCACAGCGAAGCTCGCCGGGAACCACGGGCACCCCGAGGATTGCGGAAATACGCTCGTACTGGGCAACACGATTGAGCATCTTCGCGTTCGTGTTGGTGCCGCACTCCTGGTTGCCGTTCACGTTGTTGATCGTCTGGGCAAAGCCGCTGCTGCCCGCAGGGACGCAGGCACCAAATTGGTCTGTCTCGTGAAAGAGCCGGTGAGCCGAAGGAATGTAGTCGTCACCGCCCCAGTCGCGTGTCTCCATCCAGTACGCAATCGCGGCCAGCCAGGGGAATGCGCGTACCGGCGGCAGCTTGTCGGCAATCGCCGGCGGGACGAATTGACGGTCGAACGACGTCAACAGGTACGGGTTGTGAAGCAGCGCGTTGTCCAGACCGAGCAAGTTGTCGAGATCGCGGTAATTGTCTCCCCAGCTCAACTGGATCGGACCGCGGCCCCAGTACTGACAATCGCGCGAATCGCCGGTCTGGTCGCAGCAGAACGCGCCGATCGGCTCGCCGTAGGCATCGGTACCCGCCGAACAGTCCATGTCCGGTCCGTAGGTATTCGGACAGCCGGTCGGGCTGCCGGTGCAGGCCAGCTCTTCCCAGACCGTAAGCCCGCAATTCTGTCCATCTTCGCTATCCCACGTTCCCGTCTCCTGCGTCACATTGGCGAAGAACGCAGCGAGTTCCTGTCGGTTTTGAACGCTGTCTCCGACGTTTACAAAAGGCAGCAGTCCGGTCAGCCCTTTGTCGTGAATGTACTCCATAACTTCGAGCAATCCGCGATAACTGAACATGGGCTGGCCGTCAGGCGCGAAAGGAAGGATCTCCCCTCCGACATTGCGCAGACAGACGGCGCAGCTCGAACCGTTCGGGCCGTACCCGGCCGCATCGGCGCAGGGGAATATCTCGCTGAACTCCTCCTCGCTCAGCCAGCTGGTCAGACCGACGTTGGGCAGGGGGTCGGGGTCGACGACCGGGCTGAACGTCGGATCCGGTAAGGAACCGTCGAGATCCATCTCGAACTCACACGGCGATCCATTGTAGACGCAGTTTGCCGGCTCATTGGTACCGGAGGATATCGCTGTGAACTCGATATCCGTCCAGGTCCGCGTCAGCAGAAAAGGCGCGTGGCTGACGTTCGCGAAGATATAGTGACCGCTCTCGTAGGATTGAAGAACTCCACTCCCCCACGACGACCCGTCGATACCGTCCGCAAGGTCGAACTCGAGAGTCCAGCCATCGGTCACAGGTGCGGTGTGGTTGATGAGTCTCAGGCGCGCATTGTACCCACCGACCCACTCGTTCGTTTTCGTGAATCGCACCACAAGCGCGTCGGTGGGCGGCTCGGTCACCGGATACCCCGGCCCGTCGCAGCTCTCGTTGGCCGAGCCATCATCGATGGTGTCGCAGTCGGCGTTGAAATCACCGGCCAGCGCGATCCGCCGGCAGGTCCGGCATCGTACCCGCTCGACAACGCAATCGGCGAATCCGCTTTCGACGCAATCGCCGGGAAAGATCGCGGAGAACGTCTGACCGGCACACGCACTATCGACGACCTTGGTGACCTTGGCGGCAAGCTTGGAAAGCTTTCCGGTCGGATCTGACGCGAGTTCGTTGACGCAGGCTTCCAGATCGTCGCCCGAATCGATCATGTTCGTGGAATCTTTGAAGCCCCGCTTCTGGCATCTCTCGTAAAGCTTCGAAGCGGTTTGTCCGAGCTTGCCCCAGGTCCTCACAAGGCCGGTCTGACATTTGGTGCCGCGAGTCACACCCGCGGCCGCAGCGACCGGACCATCGACATCGTCGCCGAAGATGTCGGTCGTCATGTCGCGCTCCTCCGCGACGACCGATGCGTTCAGCTCGCCGGCTCCGGCGAATCCGTACGCCGGCGGCGATTCGCAAAGCGCACCGGCAAGCGTGCTCGTCTTTCCGGTCTCCACAGCGACGTTTCCACTGGCATCAGTCTCGATACAATTCTGCGCGGAGAGAACCTTTCCCTTCGCGGCGAGTTGCAGACACTTGGCGACATCTTTGTTCTGTGTCGCAGCGACAACACGCGCCTGCTTCGCCATCTTGGTCACACACGTGATTGCGCTCGCGTCCAAAGCGGTGGCACTCGCAAGCGGGAGTCCGAGGAAGAGGCTCACGACGAAGCCGGTCGTCGCAAGAGAAACGATTCGAGATTTCAAGACGTACGGGATCGACATGGCAGCTCCTCGCCCGCGGGCAGCAGTTGGCTGTCTTTACCTCTTTTCCGCACCTGCCGTCCAGCCCCGTGAATGGATTGAGGCTCCTCGACAAGAGAACATTTACGCGGGCGCTGCAGGCCGCGGAGCGACATAATGAGGCGGCCCTACCGCCGTATTGGCTATTGCGCAGAGATAGCCGTGTTGTCACTGGAGTTTGGCGCACTCGGCCCGATCCAGCAGAATCACCTTGCCCGTTTACCCCCATCGAGTCGTCGGGATCCGGCCCGAATACAGCACTCTGTGTGGGGGTGCGGATCCATCAACCGGCGTTTACGAACTTCGGCGCCTGATCGCGCAGTTGCTGGTAGTGTGCCAGTGGCTCGAAGCCGGTTTCGACCCTCACGACGTCCGGAGGTTCGGCCTGCTTCGTGTCCCGGTCGATCTCCGGCATCCACCGAGCACAATCGTCAAGGGGACGACCGCTCACCGGGGCCGGAAGCAAACCGGCGCTGAGTCGCGGAGTCAGCGGTGGCGGCTCGAGGCTACTCGACCTTGATCTTCACGGTCTGCTCGGATCCGTCGAAGGAAAACCGCGCCTCGTCCCAATCGGGTAGCCCGAACAGCCCGCGCGCATCGTTGGAGATACCGTAACGCTCCTTGGGCCCCATCCAGCCCATGTCGAGTTCGTCGTTCGAGTTCTCGTCGTGGAAGAGCTTGACGGCGTAGGTTCCGTCCGCAACTCCTTCGAAGGCGTGGGTGGCCTGCCCGTCTTTCGCCTGCACGCGAGCGACGCGAAAGCACTCTTCATCGGATTCGTAGTCCTCGCGCGAGTTGCAAAGCGCCACGAGCACCATGCCCTTCTCCGAGGTAAAACCGCTCGCGACGACCGTCACCACACCACCCTCGCCCGCGGCAACCAAAGACGGAGCCAACCAGCATCCAATCGCCACGGTGAGCGCGGCCAGGCAACGAAGACATCGTTTACTCATCGCGACGACCCCCAGACCCGGAGGTAGCAGAATGTCGCCAGCGTTCGGGCCAAAAACATGCTTTGAAATTCCTGACTTCATGGTTGCGCGTGCTCCGGTGCCTGCGCGGGGGTGGTCGAAGCGGAACCACCCGATCGTCTCGCGGTTGCAGGCCTCGTCCGCCGCCTCGATGGCCAGCCCTCCGGCGCTTTCAACTCGGCGCCCGAGCCCGGGCCCGATCAGCGGGAACCGCTTTCCTTCCACACCACGCTCCCCTGCTTCGGCTGCATCAGTCGTTTGGAGACGCTGGCGACCACGGCGCGCGGCGCCAGACGTCCGGAGAAGGACCGCATTGCGTTGACGGTACCGACGATCTTCGAGAGTTTGCCGGCCAGCATCAGATCGACGCCGATCTCGGCGACCCGGCGTGCATCGTGGCGGCCGCCTTTTTCGAAGTGACCGTTCCGGATTCCGCGTTCGTCCATGGCGTCGAAGAAGCCCGTAGCCGTCGGCCCCGGAGAGAGGCAACTCACCGTGACCCCCTGTGTCTCGAGTTCTTTCGCGAGCGCTTCGGAGAAGTTGAGTACAAAAGACTTGGACGCTCCATAAGCCGCGAAATACGGCGTGGGCTGATAGGCCGCTGTCGAGGCGATGTTCAGGATCCGACCCCGTTTGCGTGTACGCATTTCCTGGCCGAAGAGGCTGCAAAGCTCGCAGACCGAGACAATGTTGAGCTGCAGCATGGCCTGCGCGCTCTCGATGTCGACCGACAGATGCTCTCCGAAATGACCGACACCGGCATTGTTGATCAACAACTCGACTTCCAGCCCGCGCTCTTTGGTAAAGTCGAACAGGTCGCGCGCGCTACCTGCTTTCGCGAGGTCGATGGCGCAGATGTGGGCGGCGACATCGCTTTCGCTTTGCAGCGACTCGGCCAGAGCCGCGAGGCGCTCCGCATTGCGGCTGACAAGCAGCAAGTCGTAGCCGCGCTTCGCGAGCAGTCGAGCCATTTCCAGCCCGATCCCCGAACTCGCCCCTGTGATGAGCGCAACTCCGTTCTTCTTTTCCATCTCGTCTTTTCTCTCTCTGTTCGAATCGTAACTTCTCTTTGAGTTTCGAATGGTCGGTTCTTGTGCGTCTGAGCGAATGGGGCGCCGCATATGCGACGCCCCGTTCTTTCCGGTTCGCGATTCGGAGGTCCTAGACGACGCCCGGCGCGAAGTTTCCATGGAAGCCCTGCGGGATGCGGTGCTTGAGGTACGCTTTCGCAAGCGGCTTCGCATCTACATTCCGGGCGTCCAGGATGGCAACGTAGCTGCGGTCGGTCGGTCCGTCGTAGACCGTGCACAGCACGTAGCCTTCATCCTCGGCACTGTCTGCGTCGCGTGCGGCGAATACAGGTTCGCTCGCGTAGCGGCCGTCGCCCCAGGCGTGCACCTGGTTCGGGCCGCCCGTGCGGTCGTAGCGTACCGTGTTGAGCCAGCCCGCACCGATGCCCTCTTCGCTTTCGCCCATCAGTGCGTAGCCGTAGCGGTTCGGGTAGCCGACCAAACGGTCGTCGAGGCGCGGGAACTCCGCAGGGAGCGAGTCGAGCCTGGTTTCGCCGCACTTGCCTGTCTCGAGATCAAACTCGTAGGAGAAGGGGTTGGCGTACCAGCGGTCCGAGAACCCGCCTGAACGCCACGTGCGAAGGGTGTCAAACAGGCCCTGCGGATTGAGGTACGTGCAGGTGTCCATGATGATCTTGCCATCACGCTCGCAGGCGTTTCCGGGGTGGAAGATGAAACCCGGCGTCGGAGCGTCGAACCACTGAAGCTTCGCGCCCGGCTCGCGTTTTCGTATTCCGAACTTGAGGCCGCGCTCCGGTTCCCACGAGAGACACTCGGAGAACGGCTTGGTGCCTGCGACCAGGTTCTCGCCGTCGATCATCGCCGGAGCCAACACAATGATGATGTAGTTCTCGGTGATCGCGATGTCGTGCATCATCGTGGCGTACGGGATGTCGAGGGTTTCAGCCAGAGAGGCCTTTCCGTCAGGCTCGACAATGTAGAGCTGAACGTAAGGCTCGAAAGGCTGGTACCCGTGGATGATCATCTGCCCGGTCTTGCCGTCAATCTTCGGATGCGCGGTAACGCTCATGCCCAACTGCTCGACTCCGAAGTCGGTCTTGCCGATCGATTCCAGCGTGCGTTCGTCCAGTTGGAAAGGCCACGAGTTCTCTACCAACGCCATGAGCTTGCCGCCGTGATGCACGATGTTGGTGTTGTGCTGCTCACGCAGAAAGACTTTATCTGTCGGGTCGTCGATTCTGACGTTTACCGTACCGAGCACCATTTCACCGGCTTCCTGTTCGATGAGGTAGGACTCGCTCTCCACGAAGCGGCCGGTGTAGTGCGCTTTGCCGTCGTCAAAACGGAATCCATGGACAAGCGCATCGCCGTCGAAAAGATGCAGGGACTCGTAGCCGGTGGGCGGCATGATCCGTTGCGACGGTCCATTGCGATAGAGCGTACCGTGCAGGTCTTTGGGAATCTCTCCCTCGATCTCGGTGATTTCGTAGGACTCCTGTACCTCCGACGGATACCACGACTTCTTGAACCAGGTGTCGAGTTGTTCCTGTGAGAATACGGGTTGCGCTGCTGCTGTTGCCATCAGTTCTCTCCTGTTTGCCTATTCGGAATCGTCTTCGTTGTGGCCGCTCAAGCCGGCGCGCGCGTTCATCATCATCGCCGGAATGAGTTCATCTACGGTGCGGCCAAACTGGAGCTTGCCCGCCAGGTGCAAAGAAATGACCCCGTGAAGGCCCGCCCAAAGAATGTGGAAGGCAGTTTCGGGATCGGCTTGGATGACGCCGGCGTCTACGGCAGCGGCGACGGTGTCGCGCATGATCATCGATGCACGGTGAGCCTGGGCCTGAAGTTCGGCGTGGTCTGCGGGGAGCGACTGAGTCAGCTCGAACATGACGCGGTACGCGTCGGGCTCGATCAGCGCGAAGCGGACGTAAGCGATGCCCAGCGCGGTGAGTTTCTCGCCGGGGTCCTCGATGTTCGTGATGGAATCGGCCTGCGCATTGGCGAAGCGGCGGTACGCAGCAGCAGCCACCTCGGCAAAGATTTCGTCTTTGTCGCGGAAGTAGCGGTACGGCGTCATCGGGCTGCAGCCGACTTCATTCGCAATGGCCCTCATGGTGACTCCGTCGTAGCCGGTGCCTGCGAACAGGGCGGTCGCGGCATCGATCACGCGGGAACGGAAGGCTGCGAGCCCGCCTTCGCTTAGGCTCGTCCGAGGCATGGATGTGGACTTACGATGTAAAATTTACATTGTCAATTATTTTCAGGCGGCGCAGGTCTTTTTTAAATGAGCTTTCCCGCGGCACTCGGAGCAGCTGCGCCGCGCGCTGCCGGGTAATGCCAGCAGAGGGCCCCCGGGGCCGGGATCTGAAATGGCAGGGGCGCCGGTTTTCCGGCCTCCCTGCTCTGCAGAAGTCCACCGACCAGAACCCGCGGGCAGGAAGTTTCAGACCGGTTCCGGGTCTGCGGCAACGCATCGGACGCTTCCCGGGGAACCGTTTCAGTTATCGATGGATGGTCCTTGTGCTTCTGAGCGGAGTTTGATGCTTCTTTCTCAGGCGCACATCA
>CAXQPB010000114.1:0-4464 GCA_964225545.1 Candidatus Nitrosopumilus sp.
CTAGGGCGATCGATCGTCATCGTTACTTCCGATCACGGTGAGGAGTTCGGAGAGCACGGAATCTTCGGCCACGGGGCGAGTCTGTTCGAGGCTGCTGTTCGCGTGCCGTTGATCATCAGCCTTCCCGACTCGACGCGCGCGTTGGTTTCAAGCCCGGTGAACACGGGCGGACTCGGCCCCGGCTTGCTCGAGGAGCTCGATATTCCAGCTCCTGACAGCTTTCGAATACCCGCCTTCTCGATCCGGGCCGCTGAGCCGCCCGGTGAGTTTGTCTATCTCGATCTCCCACTGTCGGATGAATTGAAGCTTCATGCCCACCGCAGCGGCGTGGTGTCGGCCGGCGGCACGCTGCTGGTGTCCGATAACGGTGAGGAGACGTTCTCTTCTTCGAACGGAGAAGCGGATGTCGCGCGGCTGCGTTCGATTCACGCACTCATGCGCAGTCGCACTGAGCCCGGCGAGCAACCCGGAGCGGTGGAATACGACGCGCAGCTTCTCGATCAGCTGCGCGCGTTGGGGTACGCGGAGTAGTCCGGCCGTGCGGCTGCGTCCTCAGAACTCAGGATCTTCCAATTCAGGGAAGTCGTAGTCCTGATTCTCGGGGTTGAGCATCGCAGCTCTTGCGCGTTCCAAGGCGCGACGAGGAACCTCACGAGTCACTCTCTCGACCAGGCTCGGGGGAACATTGCCCCCCAGATCAAAGAGGACCTCGTACGTGACTTCGACCTCCCCGTCGGCGACTGGAAAAAGTCGAAGCTCGCCGAAAGCGGCGCCGATCGGAACACATTCGTTGGTGGTCTCTTGCGGGGCGCCGACGCTTTGGTATTCCACTACCGTCGCCCGGGAGAAAGCATCAAGCATCTGTTTGTCCTGACGGACGCGGCCTGCGATCAGGAATTCCCGACATTGCACGGGCCACATCGGGTCGATCTTTACACGCGTCAAAAACTTATCCCACCCGCTCTCGAGTATCTCGATCTCTGCTGATACCAGAAAGTCGAGGGCTCCGTGGTCGCCCATGAAGAACCTGGCGAGCCCGGCTGCGCCCGGTGAGGAATCGCTCTTGCCCATCGCGTTCAAGAGCGCCCACGGTTTCTCCGATTCGAAGATCCCGACGCCTCGAAATGTTTTCACGCGCGAGTCAGGTCGATGCTGTGAATAGACCGCTATGCCGTCGGAATCTTCGACCAGCTGCCATTGCGAATTGAGATCGGCGTCATCGCCGCATCCGACTGCAAGGCAAACGACGAGAGATGCCAGCAGGCCGAACGCCACATGTCTGGTGTGTCTCATGAAAACTCTCTACTCCGTGCGGGCGTTTGGGGGGCATCGCGGAAAGAAAAATTCGCGTTCCAGTTAAGTCAGTTTCATACAAAAGCGACTGAGCCGAGGCAAGGAATCGAAGCGGCGGGGCAGCTACTGATGGACCGCCACCGAGCCGGTGTCCGCTTACGTCGTTCCTGGACGGGAGGTAACTTCGAGGTCCGGTGAGCGCAGTGCAGACCACGACTCGTGTTCTGATCGTCGGCGGTGGGCCTTCCGGTCTGGTTGCGTCGATTCTGTGTTCCCGACTCGGGATCGAGCATGTGCTGGTCGAACGGCGCGCGGGGCCGCAGCCGGCGCCGGCCGCACACGTGATCAACCGCAGAACGATGGAAATCCTGCGCCAGTCAGGCCTGGCGATGGATCGCGTGTACGCGCTTGACGCACATGGAACGGGCGCGCTGTCGATCCGCTGGGCGGCGGGGCTCGATCGGCCGACGCTCGGTGAGCTTCATCTTGATCCGGCGTCCGGGGAGCAGGCGCGACGCGCTTCGCTCTCGCCTGAGCGGCTTGCGAATATCTCGCAGCCGCTGATCGAGGATGCGCTCGGCATCGAGGCCGCTGCACTCGCGCCGGGCGCGATCCGCTACGGCCACGAGTGGCTGGGGTTCACCGACGAGGACCATGCCGTCAGTGAGGTTCGCGACGGTAGCGGTCGGCGGTACAGGATTCACGCGTCCTGGGTGCTGGCAGCCGACGGCGCCGGAAGCCCGGTGCGGCGCGCGCTGGGGATTCGGACCCGCGGTGACGATCATGTTGCGACGTTTCTCAGCCTGAGTTGCCGGGTCAACAAGGACGCGATCGTCGGTAACGGGTCCGCGTTGCTCGAGTGGTGTCTCGACCCGATGTTGTCGGGTGTCACCATTACCCACGACCCGCAGGCATTGACGGTCTACATGCGTCAACTCCATGAGCCGTACGAGTCGGTCGACGATTACGATGACGCAGCCTGCCGGGCGTTGCTCGAGCGATTGTTCGGCCGCGGGGCCGATGTCGAGCTGTTGCACAAGGGCGTCTGGCGGATGACCGCACAGGTCGCCGAACGTTTTCGCGCCGGTCGCGTGTTCCTGGTCGGGGATGCTGCGCATCGCTTTCCCCCGACCGGAGGGCTGGGTCTGAACTCCGGCGTGGCCGACGTTCATAATCTGGTGTGGAAGCTGGCCGCCTGTATCACCGGCGACGGCAGCGGAGGCAGCGAAGGCAGCGAAGGCACGGACGAGCTGCTCGACAGCTACGGACTCGAACGCGAACCGGTCGCGTCCAGCAACTGCGCGGCGAGCCTTGCCAACTTCCGCAGGCTCGACGATGTCCTGAGGGCGATCGGTCTCGACCCGGGCAAGGCTTCGATCCCGGCGCGGATCCTTTCCGCGCCGATTGTGAGAGGGCTGCCCGCCGGGCTACGTTCGTGGTTGCTCCGGCTCATTGTCTCGCCGGCAACGCGCACGCTCGAGCGCGCCGGTGCGGGCGATGCGCGGGGCGCGGCGATCCGTGCCCGGGTTGCACAATCGATCGATGAACAGCGAGGACACTTCGACATGCCCGGACTCGAACTCGGCTACGTCTACAGGCATGGCTGCGCGGTGTCCGCAGCTGCAGCCGACACGCCGGCTTCTGACATTGTCGACTTCGTACCGGTCGCTGCAACCGGTGCGCGGCTGCCTCACGCGGCACTTGCCGACGGCTCGATTCTCGACCGACTGTGCTATGACCGCTATACGCTGGTGCACTTCGGTGTCGAGGAGCCGCCCGAAGGGCTGGAAACGTTCGGAATGCCGCTCGCGTCCGTTGATGTCGCTTCGTACGATGACGCGGCCCGGGCACTGGGTCTGCAGCCCGGGGGGTGGTGGCTCGTACGTCCCGACGGTCATATTGCCGAAGGCAGCGCCGGAGCGCAGGAGCCGGCAACGATGGGTCTGCAATCGACTTCTGCGAGGACGACGTGATGGCTCAGTCCCTGAAACTTCCTGCCACTGCACGCGAGCGCGGAAAAATCGCGCCTGCATACATCGCACACCTGGTTTTCAAGACCCCGCAGCTCGACCGAATGGTGGACTGGTGGTGTACGGTACTTGAAGCCGAGCCCGCGATCCGCAACGACGAACTCGCGTTCCTGACCTTCGACGAAGAACATCACCGGATCGCGATCGTCGGCACTCCACTGCTCGCGCCTCGGCCCAAGGCGGTGCGCGGACTCGACCACGTCGCGTTCACGTACGGTTCGCTCGGCGATCTGCTGGCAACGTATCGGCGGCTGAAGTCTCTGGGGATCGAGCCGGTATGGGCAACCAACCACGGTCCTACGACATCGCTGTACTACGATGACCCGGACGGCAACACCGCCGAGCTGCAGATCGAGAACTTCGACAGCGCCGAGGCAATGCTCGAGTGGGCGAGTACGAAGGACTTCAGCGACAACCCGATCGGTGTCGACTTCGACCCGGAGGCCCTGCTCGCGCGTTTCGAAGCCGGTGAATCGGAAGCCGAGCTGAAGCGCCGCCGGGTGATCGGCAAGCGTTCGGTGGCGTCGATTCCAACCGCTGTCCTCGGCCGTCTGCACAAGTTTCTCGCGACCCTCGCTGCCCTGAGCGGCACATGATCCTGGCTGCTGTCGGCTGGCTGCTGCGATCGGGCGGGTTGCCGAGCGCCAGCGCTGCCTGGCAGGGGGGGGGCCGAGTTTGATCCCCGCCGGGCGTCAGCGGCCGGACGCCGGTGTCGCGATCCCGCGGTCTCTCAGGGATTCGAGAAAATTGCCGATCGCGTGTGCCGTCCTGTCCGGCGCTTCTTCCATCGGGATGTGGCCGATGTCTTCGAGAATGACGACCTCGGTGTTCGGAATGCGTTCTGAAAACGTTTTAGCCGCGCTCACGTAAATCAGGGTGTCGCGGTCTCCCCAGACGATCAGGGTCGGCCGGCGGATTTCAGCGAGCCGATCGGCGTAGGCAGGTTCGCGGTCGGTCGAAGCGCGTATCGCGGTCGCACGCCGGTTGCCGGGGAAGCGCAACAGTTCCCAGTAACGATCCACGACCTCGTCGGTCGCGAGTTCCGGGTCGGCGATCGAGTCAATGAGGGATTGCTTGACGAGCGACCGTGGGGTGATGCTTTCAATCAACGGTCGCGTGAGTGGATTGCGCATCAGGCGAA
>CAXQPB010000115.1:0-19814 GCA_964225545.1 Candidatus Nitrosopumilus sp.
CGAGAATGGTGAGTTCGCGGTGCGTTCGCACGTTGACCTCCACGGCATGCCCCTCGACGATGCCAAGAGAGCGGTCGACGAGTTTCTCTCGGCCCGCCAGCGACGCGGGGAGCGATGCGTCCTGGTGATCACAGGAAAAGGGCAGAACTCACCAAGGCAGGTAGGCGTGCTCCGCGAACACATTCCGGAATGGCTCGCGCGTGGCCCGAGTTCGCGAATCGTGCTGGCCTTCACAACGGCGAGACCCTGTGATGGCGGTGAGGGAGCGATGTATGTCCTGTTGCGGAGCAACGTTGCCAGGAAACACAGAATCGATGTGGAGGCCGGCGGCGGTGCGTGAAAGGTTCGAGGGTGAAGACTTGATGATGATGCGGGGAGGCCGACGGGCTCGACCGGGCCGATTCCCGCAAGGCGCGCGCGCAAGCTGGTAACGCGCAGCTTCGCGGCGCATGCCGCGTGGTGGTGGAGGTGGTGATGGAGATGCACAGCGGCGCCTGCCGTCTGGTCTACGTCGGAGAAGACGGTGACCTGTACCAGGCAGAGCGGACCGATGACCCGCAGAGACTGACCTGCGGCTGGGAGGGGACCGGCGCTGCCGGTCGCCTCTATTACGTCTGGCCGTCCTACTCGCCGGACGGCTCTCATGTTGCATGCTTCGGTGTTCGGCCCGGTAACTCCCCGGAGGCCGGTCTGTACGCGGTCGCTCAGGACGGCGTCTCCATGATGGAGATCTGGCGGATGACCGGAGCGGCTCCGATCTGCGAAAGCTGGTCCGCGGACTCGTCGCGTATTGCTTTGTTGCTGCAAAGCGATGACGGTCTCCGCCTCGAGGTCGTCGATATCAACCGTCCGGGACGCAGTACGGTCGTCGAACATGGCTCACCGCTGTTCTGGTCGTGGTCGCCCAAGAATCGCTACATCGCGGTGCATGCCGGAGGCAGTCGCTCCGTGTGCGAAGAGGCGCGCCTTTGCATCTACGACACCGAGGACGGTTGCGAAGAAATCGCTCGCCTCGCCCCCGGGGAATTCAGGACTCCAGCGTGGTCGCCGGACGGTCAGCGAATCGCGTACGTCGAGTCCGACGATGACGAGGAGCGCCTCGCGATCTATCGCCTCGAGGACGGTGTCAGCGAGATCGTGCGACCGGTCGAAGGTCACAGCGCACTTCTCTGGTCACCGGACGGCCGCTATCTCGCCGTCTCGGAGGCGCTCGGCGAGACGCCGCACATGTTCACCGGAGTCAGCCTCGTGGACGTTCGCACCGGTCACCGCGAGGTGGTCAACGATTCGAGCATCGTCGGCTTCTTCTGGTCGCCCTGCTCGTCCCGGCTGGTCTCAATCTCGTTCAACGACCAGGGCGGAATGCAGTGGTCGGTGTTCGATGTTCTCGGCAGTCGACGCACTCTCGATGTGCGTTTCTATCCCAGTCGAGAGCTCGTGTACTTCTGCTGGTTCTTCGACCAGTTCGCCAACTCACACCCGCTGATCTCTCCGGATGGCGAACGCATCACTTTCGCGGGCCATGTCACCGATGACGCAGGCAACATGGCGAGCGAAGACAGCAGCGTATACGTACTGCCGCTGACCGGCGAGGCGCCGGCCCAGCGCGTCGCAGGCGGCCACTTCGCCTGCTGGGACGGGTACGTGCGCTGAGCGTACACCTGCTCAGCCTGAGCCGTATCGCGCTCGGTGCTCTCGCGCTGATCACGCTGCGGGGGCTGGACCCGGTCGTCGGCACCTGGATCGTCCTGCCGCTCGTGATCGCAGCCGCGGCCGCGGATTTCGGTGATGGCCGTCTCGCGCGTAAACTCTCCGTCCAGAGTGAGACCGGGCGATTCATCGACAACTCCTGTGATGTCGTCTTCCTGCTGCTGGTCTTCACGGGTTTCGCTCAGCTTCAGATCTGGAGCTATCCCATTGTCGGCAGCGCCATGCGTTACTGGGAGCATGCGAACTGGCTTCCTGTGATCGCGCTCACGATCTCCTTCGGCACGTACCTCCTGCGTTGGGGTCTGAGCAGGCGTCTCGGCGTCGAGCCACGGCCGTCCGCGCGCGGTCATTCGGCGGGTGTGGCCAACTATCTGCTCGCGCTTCTCGGGGGTGTCGCCGTCCTGCCGGGGATCGAAGTAACCCCGTGGATCCTCGAACCGTCGTTCGTCACGGTCGCGTTGCTCAACCTGACAGGCGCTGCCGAGAACATCGGACTGATGGTCGAGATGCTCGTCCAACGCTCGCGCTGAGCCGTCGCACGGATTCCGACTCCGACTCGCTCGAGACCGGCAAAAGCGCTAAGAAGCCTTCATGGCGACACGAACAGCGACAACTCCGAGGTCGCTTTGCATGCTGTTGCTGGCCACCGTGCTCGGTTGCAGTACCGAAGTGGCGAAACAGTATGAAATCGACACCGCCGCGTTGAAATGCGACGAGGCGAACCGCCATGTGCACGACGCCGTCGTCGGGATGGGGATGACGGTGACCGGGATCAAGGTCGCGAGAATGGGATCGCCCGGATACGTCGAGGCAACCCGCGAGAGCTCCCGCGGCACGATGCGGGGCCGGGTCACAATCCGCTGCGAGGAGGATGGGGTTCACATCAACTCGCGCGAGGCGAGTCTGGTCAACGAGCGTGAGTTCGAGCGCGGCGTATATCTCGGCGTGACCGGCCGTGCGGATCTGATCCGTGACAGCGAGAATCCAGGCAGGCTCGTAAGCCGCGGTTCGGCAAAGTCATCGAGCAGCGCGGCGGCGGTTCGCAGCAGAGCGGAGGGCAGCGGCGGCGATGTCGTCGAACTCGGGACCGGGGTGAGCGTGCTGATCGAGCCGCTCACCGGTTTCACGACGGTCCTGGATTTCGAGGCCAATCTTGATGCTGCAGGTGTTCTGCCGGTGCGCGTGACGATCGCCAACGGCACGGAGCGTGCGTACGCGTTCGACGCTCGTGATGTCGTCTTGCGTCGAGCCGGCTCGAGGCAGCGTGCCTACCCGATGACACCGGACGAGGCGATCGCGCTGCTCCACGAAGCCAATCGGCGCACCATCGCGGAGGGCAACGCGCAGAGCGATTCGGCCGCGATCGGGCCGATCGATGTGACCGCGGACAGTGAACTCGGCGACATCCGTGCGGCTACGCGGATCATCCCCGAGAAGATGCTGCGCAGCCTGCGGCTTTCGCCCGGCAAACGGGCCAGAGGCTTTCTTTACTATCCGGTCGGCTCCTACGATCGCGCCCGAGTCACGATGATCGATGTCGCCACCGGCGAGACCGAAGGTTTCCTCGTCGATTTCTGAAGCAGTTGTGAATCGGCGCCTCAGCCGCCGCTCGATGTTCGGAGGTCGTTGACGAGCTGCTCGAGACCGGCGATGCCTTCGGGCGGCACCGGCCCGCCGTTACGCGCATCGGAGAGCAAGGTCTCGTAGATTCGCAGCGCGACGCGGCGGCTGCGCGCTGCGCCCGGGCCGTCGCCCGCCTCCTCGCGGCGCGCACCTTCTTCGAGAAAGACGATCCCCAGCTTGCGCAGCGAGTCGCCTCGCCACGCCCCTTCGGTGTCCGCCGCAAGCAGCGCCTCGAGTTGTACTCCCGCGGCGTCGAGATCGCCTGTCGTGCGGTACGCGACGATACGAAGCGATCGGACCTCCGGGAACAGTTCTTCGGATCCGGGATAGCGTTCTTCGAAGCGATCGAGTCGCCGGATACGATCCTCCATGCTGCCGATGCCGGAGCGGGTCATCAGCGCCGCCGCCATCAGCGTCGCCTTGGCCTCGAGCGGGGCGAGGGTGCGTTGCTGCTCCGCTGCGGCGCTTTGCGAATCGCCCGCGCGCAGGCCGCCGCAGGCTTCGAGGAATCCGTCGAGTGCATCGATCGCTGCGGTCACCTGCTCCGGTGGCACCGGGGAGTCGTCCGGCGCAGCGATGACGAGCTCGACCCTGCACTGGGCGGACAGGAACGACGCCTTGATCTCGAAGGCCCGGTCGCCGCGGACTTTCGAGAAGGCATCGGCGCAGCGGTCGTACTCCGATCGATCTCGATGCCATTCGCCGAGCCGGAACCATGCCTCGAAAGCGCGCTCGTGCTCGGGAGCGACCTCGACGAATGCGGTCAGGTTGGTGAGATACAGTTCGCCTGCGGCTTCGCGCTCGGCCGGCGTGGCCTGAAGAAAGAGCGACTCCGACGCTTTGAAGCGCAGATAGGCCGCACGTTCGGTGAGCGCGCCGTCGGGCCCTGCCGCCTGAATGTAATGTCCGAGGTCGTCAAGCGACTGCGCGTAGCGGCCGTCCTGGAAGCGACAGTATCCGCGCCCGAACAGCGACTCCTGGACGAAACGGTCGGCTTCAAGGAGACCGTCGTAAAGCGTGACGGCACGATCGCATTCGTCGCGTCGTCGGAATGAATCGGCCACGAGCCATGTGACGAAGGGGCTCGCCGAAACATCAGCCCAGGCTTCCGGGTCGTCCATTCCGGCATCGACGAGCTGCACGACCTTGCTCCGCCAATAGCCCCCCAGCCCGTAAAGCTCCTCGAGCATCGTTGCGGTCTCCGCGCGCATGCCGGTGGCCGCCGCGCCCGCGCTCGGCGAGGCGAGAAGAAGTGTTTTCGAGCGAAGGAAGAGCGCCTGAGGCCTCAGCAGCGCCGCCGCCCCGCCGGGTTTCGCCGCGGCAATGAGTCGGCGGCTGGTATCGAGCGCGGCGTTGACGTTACCCGTCGCAAGCTCGGCTTCGACCAGAGCGATGCGGATGCGCGCCTTCATCTCGGCGTCCGGGTTCTGGGCCAACGCTGTTTTGAAGTCCTCGATCGCGCGGTCGTACTGCTTCATGGCCTTCGCGGTCAGTCCGCGACCGAGCAGTGCTTCTGCGGTGAGCGCCGCGTCGCCCGAGCCGAGAAACTCCCCGAAACCTGTGGCAGCCTGTTGGAGGAGTCGCTTGCGCGTCGCGCTGCTCGTCTCATAACGCATCGCACGTTCGTAACGGATCCAGTTCAGTCGGTAGAGGATCCGCATCGCGAGGATCTCGCGCTCACGCCACGCGGCGCTGTCCTGCACCGCCTCCAGATCGCCGTCGATCCGAATGACCTCGGCCTGCATCTCCTCGAGAACATCGGTGTAGCGTTTGCGAACCGACGCGAGCAGGTCGGTAAGCGCCGCCGCGGTTTCCGGAATTGCGGCGCCGCCGGCGGCCAGGTCGTGAAAAGCATCGGCCAGACGATCGATGCGCCCGACCAGTCTCTCCTCGGCGCGGGTGTCCCAGGTCTTGCGTGCAAGGGATCGCGAGCTCGAGGAGGCCGAGCGAATCGATGCGGTGAGTTCGTCGGCCGTCATCGCCTGCGCAGCCGTGGCCGCAAAAACGACAGCCGCTCCGATGCCCAGGAGGAACGTAGGCAGTCTTTTGCAGCCTTTCATCATAACCGTGGCGTCGCTGTCGCGGTCGAAGCGAGCGGGAACACGACCCTCTCCACGCCGGCGCGCAGGCAGTAGTTGTAGAGCCGGACGACGTGTTCGTAACCGACCGTCGGCCCGGGATCGATCACGACGATGTCGCTGGCGCTGAGATCGTCGAGCCGGGAGCGGACGTTCTCGAAGCCGAAGGCCGGCCAGTCATTGATGAAGTACTGAACGCGGCTGCCGGTCTGGACCATGCGCACAACGACCTCGCGCTCCTTGCGATCCAGATCGAGCTTCTCCTCCCGGAAGTCATCGCCCAGTGCCAGCTCGGACGGCAGCAGTCCCTCGATGGTCGCCAGAGAGATCGTGAAGAGAAAATAGGTCAGCAACAGAAACACCGCGTCGATCAGTGGTGCCATCTGCAGGTCCGGTGTGTCTCCGGCCGGTCGCGCTCGATGCGATCGCTTCATCTCATTCGAGCTCCTCGCCCGGTTCGCGCTGGAGCGCCGCGAGACTCACGTCGGAGATACCGGCCTCTGCGCTCATCCGCATCACGCGTTGAATGGCGCTGAACTCGCTGGCTTTGTCACCGCGAATCACGACTTCGAGATCGCCTCCCTCTTCTTTCCGCGCGCGCAGGTAGGCGAGCACCTCGCCCGCTGAGTGATCGGTTCCGCCGATCACGAAGCCTCCTTTCCTGGTGATGTTGACGGTTACGAGCTCGACCCGTTCGTCGGTCACCTCGCGCGCCTGATCGGCGTCCGGGAGTTTGACGAGTTCCTCCCCCTGCTGACCGAAGCGGATCGACATGATGAAAAATGTGATCAACAGGAACGCCATGTCGATCATCGACGTGATCCGGAAGCCGACATGTCGCGGCCGTATGGAGCGCGCGGATTTCACCTGCCCAGTTTCTTCAGGGGCTCGACAAGGCTTTCTGCTGTCGAGGTTGCCGTCGACACGATCGCATCGACACGGTTCCGAAAAATACCGAACGCGTACAGGGACGGAATCGCGACGATCAAACCCATGACGGTCGTCATCAACGCCTCGAAGATTCCGCCGGCCAGACGCCTCGGGTCGACGCCGCCGACCGAAACCGAGATCTGGTTGAACGAGTTGACCATTCCCATGACGGTGCCGAGGAGTCCGAGCATGGGAGCGATGTTCGCGATGATGTTGAGATGCTCGATCTTGCGCAGAAGCGTGCCGGTCCGCTCGTCCGCGGCGTCTTCCATGCCTTTGACGACGGCGTCGTAACCTCGATCATGCTCCTTCACGCCGCGCGCGACGACGGCCGTCAGGAATGACGAGTTCGCATCGTCGAGCCTGGCGGCGACATCGTCGTACGCTCCGCGGGTTATGAGCTCGGCCAACGCATCACGATCCGCATCCGGCGCGACGGCCGCGAGCCGGATCGACATGGCGTACTCGACGACCAGCGCGACTGCGACCACCGACAGGAAAATGATGATGTAGCCGACCACGCCACCGAATTTGATCAGGTCGATCAGGTTGTAGTTGAGCGCCGCGCCTTCGGCGCCGGCTTCCTGAGCGCTCGCGGTAGCGTGCAGCGCCAAAAGGATGGCGGTCATTGCGATTGTCATCGTCCGTTTCATTTCGACATTCTCCCGTGTGTTCCGTCCTTGTTCTCGACGGTCACTCGACTTTCCCGTAGCGCGCGACTTCCTTCTGCCAGCGCGAACCGAAAGCGAAGTAGAGGATCTGTTGCGCGAGCTCCGTCTCGGTGCCGAGCGCGGCAATTTCGCCGCCGCCGTTGTCCGCGATCTCGCCGTAGCTCTCACGAACTTCCTTGTAGAAATCGGGAAGCGGCGAGATCTCCTCGGGCGGCTCGCCGTAAAGCCACATATGCAGCTTGTATTCGTATTCCTCGTGCATGCGCCGGGTGACGTCGATGGCGCTGACGACGCCGCCCTGATCGCGGAACTCGGCAGCGAGTTCGCGGATCGCCTCACGATCCTCGGAGTGGGGCGGCGAGCTGCCCACGATGATGATCACGCGCTTGGCGCGCTTCCTCCAGCGAAGCTCGTCTACGGCGGCTTCCAGCCCCTGACGCACGCCTTCCTCCCAGTCACCGCCGCCCTCGGCCTGCAGATTCTCGATGAACGACTCGATCTTGCTGGCGTGGAAGCTCAGGTCGCTCCAGCGCACCACCCACGATTCACCGCGATCACGAAAAGCGACGACGCCCACGCGCGCGATCGGAACGAGATCCTGGATGCGTCCGACGAGCGCGACGGTGCGGCTTTTGATGTCATCGATGACGTGCTGCATGCTCGCCGTCGCATCGATGACCAGGGCGATATCGAGCCCGGTCTTTCGCAGCCCGCCGATAAACGTCCCGAACTGGCCGGAGAGTGTGCCTACACCGCCTGATGCCGCGGTGAAACGGGTGTTCACGCTGGACAGACGCTCGGGACGCGGTCGCGGAACCGAGACGCTGGAGAGCTGAGGCAGCTCGATGCTGGGCTCTCTCGTCCGATGAACTTCAAGCGGTTTGACCTCGACGGTCTCGATCATGTCCTCGAGTTCGGCGTCACTCACCGACTCCTCGGTCATGCGAAGCTGAACGCGTGCCCCTTTCGGGCGCAGACCGAACCCGAACCCGTCCCCACCGGCACTGATCGTGATCGTTGCCAGAAACAGGAGCAGCAGAACGTGGAAGACGATCGAGAGCGTGTAGCCCTCGAGGCGTCTTCGCAGATCTGCTTTGCGACGCAGTTCGGCGAGGAAAGATAGAACGCTCAAGGCTCGGCGACTGTAATGTCCGGGCTGCCTGTAGACAACATGCAGAGCGCTGGGTCAGTCGACGGGTCGAAAAACAGGAATGCGCAGTGAGGGGTCGTTTTCATCATCGAAGCTGTGAAATTCGACTGCCAGCGGCATATCGATCTTCAGATCTGCTGCTTCACACCCTATTACAGTCGAAATAATTCGAGGTCCTTCGTCGAGCTTGACGTCCGCGATGACGTAGGGGGTGAGGTCGGCGAACGCCGGATGGTAAACCTGGTGCATTCGAACGAAACTGAAGAGCACGGCGCGACCGGATGCCGTGATCCAGTCCAGCGAGCTGCCGAGACATCCGTTGCATACCTCGATCGCGGGGAAGTGATGGAGCCCACAATCCCGACATCGCTGTATCCGAAGGCACCCCTCGGCGGCGCCTTCATGGAAGGGCTGCATCCGCGCGGTCGGCTCGGGCAGCGGCCTCGCGATGACTTCGTTCGCTGTGCTCACTTTGCTCGTCGTCTCGTCGTTGCTCAATTTGCTCACGTCGCTCGTGGTGCTCGCTGTACCGTCGGATCGAATGGTTCAGTCGCTGCCGAGAATCAGGCAGGCATGGGTCGCCAGGATGCCACCGTTCCCCGAGACGAGCGCGACCTCCGCACCGTCGACCTGACGGTCGCCGCCGTCGCCTCTGAGCTGGATGGCCGCCTCCACGACGGGTGTCATTCCCCACATGTAGAACGATGACAGCTGGCCGCCACCTGTGTTGACGGGCAACGAACCGCCTCGGCCGGTCGCGCCGGATTCGACGAATGCTCCGGCCTCGCCCTTATCGCAGAAGCCGTAATCCTCGAGAGTGATCAGAACCGTGAAGGTGTAACAGTCGTAAAGCTGCGCGACATCGATATCGCCGACGTTGAGACCGGACATCGCGAACGCCGTTCGCCCCGCCTGAACCGCGCCGCTGGTCAGCGTCTCGACGGGATCGGTGCCGGGATGCCCCTGACCATACCCGAGGACGCGCACTGCAGGCCGCGCCATGTCGCGCGCGCGCTCCAGCGAGGTCACGATCACGCACGCGCCTCCGTTGGAAACCAGGCAGCAATCGAGCAGGTGGAAGGGCTCAACGATCCAGCGCGAGGCGTGGTAGTCCTCGAGCGTGAGAGGCTTGTCACGCATCTGCGCCGAGGGGTTCGATCGTGCCCAGTCGCGCTGCGCGACCGCCACCCGGCCGAGCTGATCCTGTGTGGTCCCGAACCGGTGCATGTGGCGCTGAGCGACCATCGCGTACCGAGCGTTGACCCCGAAGTACCCGAAGGCGGCGTCCCACCCGCGAGCCATCGCATAGCTGGAAGCTGAACCGGAGTTTTTCTTCTCGGGCCGCGGCCGGCGCAGCGGGGCGTCGGAGAAGACGCACGCCACGACCTCTGCCAGCCCGGCGTCGATCGCAGCGCAGGCCTGCTGGATCATGGACCCCGCTGTGGCCCCGCCGGAGCCGAGGGTGACGGAGAGGCCGAGATTTTCGACCCCGAGCGCCTGCTGAAGCAGAGCCGACGCCATGGTGGCGTTTCGCCAGCTCAGCCCGGGATTTACCAGCAATCCATCGAGGTCGGACTTCTCGAGCCCGGCGTCGGCGAGGGCGAGACGCACCGCATCGACAGCGAAACCGACGTAATTGCGGTCGTAGACCCTCCCCTGCGGGGTGAGACCCACCCCCGCTATCGCGGTGGGCGTTCGTGGCGAGCCCGGCGGCCGTCGGTTGCCCGTGCCTTCCATGACGGCGGCGTGCCTATCACCCGCCCCGCGGCGACACCATCGAGCCGACCCGCTTGCGCCGCCGCCGACGGCTCACGCGGGCGCAAACCGCCCGCCGGCGTTGAGTTTTGGTGCACGAGACTATACCTGTGGGGGATGGCGACCGTCATCACCGAGGAATGCATCAACTGCGGTGCCTGTGAGCCGGAATGTCCGAACACCTCCATCTATCAGGGCGGTGTCGAGTATGAGTGGCAGTCGGCGAAGCACGCGGCACTGAGCGAAGAGTTCTTCTACATCGTTCCGGAAAAGTGCACCGAGTGCGTCGGCTTCTTCGACTACGAAGCCTGCGCGGCGGTCTGTCCGGTCGATTGCTGCGTGCCGGACCCGGATCGACCGGAGACCGAGGCCGTCCTGCTTGATCGCGCGCGCGATCTTCACCCGGACAAGCAGTTCGCCGATGACGCTCCATCCCGTTTCCGCAAGTCAGGAGCTCCGGCTGCTGCGGACGCACCGGCAGCTGATTCGGCAACCGCCGCTGCTGCGGTTGCAACGCCGGCCGCTGCGGTCGCGGCTGCTCCGATGCCGGTCTTCGATCCGGCGGATTTCGATGTGCCGATCCTCTGCCGTGCCTGCAACGGAAACTATGCTGTCGCCTTTCAGCATCTGTCGCCGGGAAAGATTCTTCGCTGCCCGCATTGCGGCATGAGCTTCAACCCCGGGCAGCGGATGTACCTCGCGATCGCGAAACGTCTGGACGCCTACGCCGACCGGCTCAACGTGGAGATCGACAGGCACAACCTTCAGGTCGAGCTTGAGCAGATTCTTTTTGAGGAGAACATCGCGGACATCAGGACGGCCATCGAACGCGAGGTCGGACGACTTGTGCTCGAGGCTACTGAGCCGCCGAAAAAGTCGATCTTCGGCTGATCCGCCGGACCCCTCACGGATCCCGGCTTGATCGAAGAGATTCATCAGTTTCTGCTCGCCAGGGGCGACGGCGCCGAACCTGCCGACGCCGAGGAACTCCTCGGCTGCCTTTTCAACGACAGCGGTGAAGACGCCGAATTCGGTCGCGAATTCCTCGAGGGGCTTCTCGCATACGATCCGCGGTTCGAGCAGGTCGCCCCCGGTCGTTGGCAGCTCGCGACCGGCAGCATCCTTGATCTCCCGCTGGATCGCGCGCCGCTTGTCATCGTCGACCTCGAGAGTACCGGACAGCGAGCCGAGGAGACCTCGGTTACGGAGATCGGCGCGGCACGGCTCGAGGGCGAGCAGGAGACCGGCCGCTTCGAGCGTCTGGTCAACCCGGGGCGGCCCATTCCTCCCTATGTAGCCAAGCTGACCGGCATCTCCGATTCGATGGTCGCGGATGCTCCGCCTCTTTCGAAGGTGATCGGAGACTTCGTCGAGTTTTCGCGAGACGCGGTGCTGGTTGCGCACAATGCGGCGTTCGATGTGGCGCTGCTCGATCACGCGAGCCGTGCGATCCTCGGCGGGCCTTTGTGTATGCCCTCGCTGTGCACCCTGAAGCTGGCCCGGCAGCTGCTTCCCGGCCTCGACAAGGCGTCTCTGGACGCGCTCGCGGCGCACTTCGGACTCGCCAAGCAGTCACGCCATCGTGCCATGGCAGATGCAGAGATTACGGCGGCTGTGCTGAAGCGCTTCATGCGCATGCTCGTGGAGCGCGGTATCAACACCGTCGGCGGCATGATCGCTGCGCAGGACGGCGATGCACTGACGCGCCGAATGCGGATGGGCTTACCGCGTCGCGAGCTCGAGAGCCTGCCGACGGGGGCCGGGGTCTTCTGGCTCGAAAATGAAAAGGGCGAGACGCTGTTCGTCGCGCGGTCTCAGCGGATTCGGCATCAGGTAGCGGGTTATTTCATCGGAGCCGCACACCTGAGCGACCGGCAGATCGAGATGGTCTCCAGTGCGGTCCATGTCGGCTTTCGCCAGACCTATTCGGACGTCGAGGCGATGCTTCGCGAAAGCAAGGAGCTGCGGCGGCGCAAACCGCTCTACAACCGGGCGGACCGGCATCTGCCTCGCGGGAACTTCGTCAAGGTAGCGTTACGAGGGCGTTACCCGCGCGTTCTGGTCGGCTCGCGTATCGCCGGCGACGGCGCCCTTTACCTGGGTCCGCTGCGCGGCAAGAGCTTTGCCGAGGACGCTGCGGACCTGCTCGCGCGGATCTACCGACTGCGCACGTGCCCGGGCCGCATGGAGCCGGACCCCCAGTTCGAGCCATGCTATCTGGGCCCCGCCGGCTGGTGTTCCAGTCCATGCAACGATTCGGTCGACGCCAACGGGTACCGGCGGCAGGTCGAGGAGCTTCAACGGGATCTTGCCGGCGACGGATCGGCGATCCGTGCGCGGGTCGGAAAAAGCGAGGACTCGGCGCGTGACGGCGCCGTTCTCAGCCGTCTGCTCAAGCTCAACAAGCGACGGCCGTGGGTCGTCAACTCCCAGAGTTATCTGGCCGCGCTGCCCGGAGCGCCCGGTGCCCTCGTGGTGGTGGTGATTGTCGGCGGATTCTGCCGTCTGGTTACCGAGATCCGCTCGGTCGAGGATCTCGACGCCGGCCTCGCCGATTCGTCGATCGAGTTGATGACGAGCCGACGACGGGTCGGCCCGTTCGAGGCTGACGCGAGTACGATTTTCGCGCACTGGATCCGTTCGCCGGAGGCCGACGAGGGGCTGGTGGTAGCGCTCGACGACTCCCGTCTGGGTGAGTCGATGGCCGAGGCTCGGGATGAGCTGATGCCGGTGCTCGAGTCTCTTGGCTGACAGGCTAGCTTCGGCGCTTTCACGGTCCTTTTCCCGGCGTTCTCATTGAGTGGAGGTTCCGTCGCGTCCATTATTAGCGACAGGTTCCCTTCACGTGTCAGGACTGCCACTCCCAACTCGACGACAACAGAGCGAAGACACCAGCTTCGGCGGGCGCTGGCTGCGTATTGTCGCTGAAAGTAACGCGTGGCTGACCTTTGCGGCGGTTGTGATCGGACTTCTGACGGCCGTAGCGAATGTTGCTTTCCACTGGAGTATTCACAGGGCCCACCTGTTCTTCTGGGAAGACATCGGTCATTACCTCGGCCTCGGTACGCTGCTCCCATACGATATTTTTGCCACCGGACTCTCCGGCATCCCGGCGAACTGGTGGCTGATCCCCGTTGTTCCCGTTCTCGGGATGCTCACGATCGTGGTCCTTGATCTCTGGTTCCCGGGAGAAATGAAGGGCTATGGGATGCCCAAGTTTCTCGAACTCGTGAACGTCAAGGGGGGCTTCCTCAAGAGGCGCTGGATCACACTCAAGACCCTGTCGAGCGCGATCACCCTGGGTTCGGGGATGAGCGCCGGAATCGAAGGCCCCATCGCGCAGATCGGCGGCTCCGTGGGCTCAACGGTGGGACGAGCACTGCGGCCGTCGCAGGACCGGCTGAGAGTCCTCATCGCGTGCGGCTCGGCGGCCGCGATCGCTGCAACGTTCGGCAGTCCGATCGCGAGCGTGATGTTCGCGCAGGAGATCGTCCTGATCGGTGAAGTCGGCGCGCAGGCGTTTTATCTGATCGTGCTGGCTGCCGGCGTTTCGACGGTCGCGTCGCTTTACCTGCGCGGCGATCACGTGATCCTCGTAACGCCCGAGTTCGAGTGGCCGCTCAACCATGAGCTGCTGTTCCTCGTGCTCATGGGGCTGATGTGCGGACTTCTGGCGGTCTTCTTCATCCGCTCGTTCTACTGGATCCGTGAGTTCTTCCAGCGCTCGGGCATTCCGCAGACGGTGCTGCCACTGGTGGGCGGAGTCATTGTCGGGCTCGCGCTGATCCCGTTCCCGCATATCGCGGCCAGCGGCTACGAGGTCATGAACACCGCGTTCCGGGGTGAGATGGGGGGGCAGCTCCTGATCGCGCTCGTGCTGGTGAAGATCGTGATGACGGGAGTGACGCTCGGCGCCGGCGGATCCGGCGGCGTCTTCGCACCGTCGATGTTCATCGGCGTCGCGTTCGGGGGCGGGTTCGCCCAGCTGGTGAACGCGGTGTTGCCGGGAGCGATCGGCGAGCCGGGCTCATTCGCGCTCGTGGGAATGGGGGCGTTTCTCGCCGGCGCGACCCACGCGCCGATGACAGCGATCTTCCTCGTCTTCGAACTCACCCGTGACTACAACGCGGTGGTGCCGGCGATGATCACCAGTGTGGCCGCGACAATCGTCGCGCGAAGGCTCATGAACGACAGCATCGACACCTACGAACTGTCCCAGCGCGGGCTGAATATCCACGCCGGATCCGAGGCTCATATCCTGCGGAAACTCTATGTCCGCAGCCTGGTGAGCCGGGACTTCGAGGCGATCCCGGAGTCGATGCCGATCACGGATTTCGTTCGTTATGTCACCAACAGCCACCATATGTATTTCCCGGTGGTCAACGATGAGGGCGAACTCAAGGGCATGGTCAGCCTGCAGGACCTTCGCGGTGTTCTGCTCGACTCGGACGCGTGGCCTTATCTTGTCGTCGGCGAGCTTGCCCACAAGGAGATTCGCAAGGTCACGCCGTCCGATACATTGCATGAAGCCATGACCGTTATCGCGACACTCGGCTGGGAACAGGTCCCGGTCGTCGACTCCGAAACCAAGAAGCGGGTGGTCGGTATGCTGCGGCGGTCGGATCTCCAGGACTTCTACCAGAAACGACTGCTTGCCAGAGAAATCCACGGCTGATAGCGACGAGAGCCTTTTTCGTGAGATACCGGTGAGTTCCAGATCCGTCATCATTACCGTCGACGACCTCGGTCGCTGGCCGGAGATCAACGACGCAGTGATGTCCGGCTACGATGCCGGAATCGTCACGAGCGCAAGCCTGCGTGTGAGCGCGCCCGCGTCCCATTCGGCGATGGTGTCCTGCGGGATGCGACCCTATCTCGGGGTCGGACTTCATCTCGTTCTGTGCGACGGACAGTCGACGCTTCCGCACCGCCACATCCCCAATCTGGTGGACAGCAGCGGGAACTTCGTCAACCGGCCGCTGGAGGCGGCGTGGCTCTACCGAAGAAGCGGGGGGTTGAGGGCTGAACTCAAGGCGGAGATCCGGGCACAGATCGAGCGATTTCTGGCCGGCGGGTTATTTCTCAGCCACATCTCGAGCCACTTCAATCTTCATCTCCAGCCGGCGGTGCTGTCGATCATCAAAGAACTCTCGATCGACTATCCGATCTCGGCGATTCGCAAACCGGTCTCGCCGCTCTGGCGAACTTCACAGCCGCTGGCGATGACGGCGTTTCAGCGACGTGCGGAGAGGGCGCTGATCCGGCCCGTCCTCGGCTGGGGCAGGCTGCGATCCCGCGCTTTTCTCGGCCCGGATCATGTCGCCGTGCTCTGCGATACGCGGCCGGTCACCGAGGACGTCGTCGCGCAGCGACTGCGCTCGGTGCGGCGTGGGATCACCGAGTTCGTCTGCCACGCCGGCTCGCTCGAGACGCAATACGACGGTGTCGGGGAGATGGCGGCGCTGACCAGTCAGCCGGTGCGTCAGGCGATCGAGGAGGCGAACCTCGAGATGATCTCCTATCGGGAGCTGGCCGAGGGCGTCGCGACCTGAATCGCCGCTCAGATCAGCAGCGAAAGAAGTCCGAGAAAGATCAAGAACCCGAGCATGTCCGTTCCTGCGGTCACGAGGCCGGAGGACGAAACCGCCGGGTCGACCCCGAGCCACTTGAGCCCGATCGGGACCAGGCTGCCGAGACAGGCGGCGATCAGCAGATTCAGAATCATCGCGCTGCCGAGCACCAGACTCAGCGCAAGGTCTCCGCGCCACAGATAGACGGCGCCGCCCGCGATGGCGCCCAGCACCGCCCCGTTGGCGAGCGCGACGAGCAGCTCGCGGCCGAGCAGTTTCCAGGCGTTGCGCGTTTCGATATCGCCAAGGGCGAGGCCGCGGACAATCAGCGTCAGCGTCTGGATTCCGGCGTTGCCGCCCTGGCTCGCGACGATCGTCATCAGCGCTGCCGCGATCGCGACGGCCTCAATCGTGCGCTCGAACAGTGCGATGGTCGCGACGCTGACCGACGCGGTTACCAGGTTCAGAGCCAGCCAGGGCAGGCGGCTGCGGATGCCGGCGAGCGGACCCGAGGAGGCTGCCGCCTGGGCCCCGATTCCAGCCAGTCGCAGCATGTCCTCGGTGGCCTCTTCCTCGATGACGTCAACGATGTCGTCGACCGTGATCCGGCCGACGACCCGGGACTCTTCGTCGACCACGGGTACGGACACGACATCGTATTTCTCGAAAAGGTGGGCGACCTCTTCCTGATCGAGGTCCGTCGACACCGAGATCACCTCGGGCTCCATCAGCTGATCGGCGGACGTGAAATCGCTGGCGAGGATCAGCCTGCGAAGCGGGATATAACCGGCCAGCCGGTCCTCATCGTCCGTGACAAAGACGGCGTGGATATCGTGGAACACCTCTCCGTTCTTGCGGATGTAGTCCGTGATCTGCTTCACCGTGGAGTCCACGGAACAGACCGCGACCTCGGTCTTCATGATTCCGCCGGCCGTATCCTCGGCGTAGGCGAGCAGCTCCTCGACCTCGCGGCGGGTCTCCGGCGACGCGCGGTGGAGCAGAGTGCGACGGCGTGCGGCAGGCAGCTCGGCGACCACATCCGTCGCGTCGTCGGTATCGAGGTATTCGACGATTGCCGAGAGCCGAGCGTCGGACACCCGCTCGCTGAGGCGTGTTCGCGCCTCCTCACTCAGATCGCGAAGGACCTCGCCGGCGAGCTCGGCGGTCAGAACCCGAAACAGCCTTGTGGCCGTTTCCTCGTCATCGAGCGATTCGATGACCTCGGCGAGATCAGCCGGATGCAAAGCGGCGGCGTAACGTGCCAGGCGGGCATCGTTGCCGCCTTCAAGCAGGTCCAGCAGCTCCTGTCTGCTGTCGACCTCTGTCTCCGGGTGATTGCTCATCGTCATCTCATTTCCGCGGTTGCGGCCCGGTTTCCCGGCCCGCCTGCCGGCTCGCCGATTTCGACCAGCAGCAGTGGCTCGCGCCGGGAGCCTCTGCCGTCGTAGAGGCGCGACGCGATCCGCACCGGTGCGCCGAGCTCGCCGGCGGCTGCCCGCCGCAGTTCATCCAGTCGCGAGTGCGTGATCAGCAGCCACGAGCGACCGGATCTGCCGAGAGCCTCCGAACCGTCCCGGACAGGCACTGCGCGTCCGGCGTAGTAGGTGACGGCCGGCCGTACATAGTCGAGGTAGTCGAACCGCCCGTAAAATGACAGTGGCTCGTCGGCGGCGATACGTGAGTGCCAGGGTTCGAGCAAGGTGCGCACGCTGAGTCGCTCCGCAAGCGCGGGCAGGACGGCGTAGCCGACCGCTGCGGAGGTCAGCAGCATGAATGTCGCAACTGTCGCGAACGCTGTCAGCGATCGCCCCTCGCGCCCGGCGAAAGCCAGCATCCCGGCGGCGGCGGCCAGTGCGACCGACCCGATCAGCCAGAGCGCCGGGCGCGATCGTATGGTTTCGATGACGACGGTGAGGTTGGCGGCATCATGGCGGCTGAGCACGGGCGACAGCGCCGACAGTGTCGGCACCGAGCAGGCCTCGAGCCCGATCATGAGGCCGGCCAGCGCCATGAGGGCGGCCGGAAACAATGTCACCGAACTCGGAAGTGACGGATGCGGGGCGAAAGCCGGCCTGCTGGCGAACCGTCTCGCGAACCATGCACCCGTCGTCAGCGCGAGGGCAGGGTAGCACGACAGCAGGTACACGGCGCGTTTCGAGCCTGCCACCGAGTACATGAGCACGGTGACAGCGACCCAGATCCACCAGAGCAGGGTTCCATCCTCGAGACCGCGACGACCGCGACGCCAGTCGTCTGCCGCGGCCGCCGGGGTCAGGAAAGACCAGGGCGCGAATCCCGCGAGGAGGGCGGGAATGTAGAACCAGGCCGGCTTGACGTGTCCCGCGCCGGAGCCTTCGGCGTCGACTACCCGCAGGAGATTCTCGGCGAGAAGATGTTTGGCGAGGAAGGCGTGTCCGCCCTCGAGCGCCGCGGGCAGGTACCAGAGAAGCGGCAACGCGAGTCCTGCCAATGCGGCAGGCAGGTTCAGAGTGCGACGGTCGGCCAGCCGTGAGGACTCTCCGCGGGCGAAGAGATAACACGCGACTACGATCGCGGGCACCGCAAGCCCGACAGGGCCTTTCGCGAGAACGCCCAATCCGCCGAGCAGCCAGAACATCGTCGGCAGACGCGGCGCGGGGCCGGTCCAGGCGCGATCGAACGTCATCACGGCGCCGGCGGTTGTCGCTGCGAGGACCATGTCGACACGTGCGATCGTCGACGCCTGCAACCACAGGAACGATGTAGCGAGCATGATCGTGGCGATCAGCCCTGCAGCCGGGCCGGCGCGTCGCAGGCCGGTCAGGCCCGTCATGGCGAGGATGACCACGGATGCTGCCAGCGACGGCAAACGCACCGTCGTCTCCGTCACGCCGCCGAGGATTTTACTGAAGCCTGTTCCGAGCCAGTGAAACAGAGGCGGCTTCGACTGGATTTCTCCGCGCTCGAGCAGTGGGAGGACGAGGTTCCCGGTCGCCGCCATCTGCTGGACGACGAGCGCCTCGCGCGGCTCTCCCTTGGTGAAGAATGGCACATCGGTGATCGCGAGCGCCATGACTGCTGCCGCCGCCACGATGACGCACGAAAGCCCGAGGCTGAAGGTCTGGCGGCCGGCGGCGTACACGGCCGGGGATGGTATCAGGTTGTCGCGTCAGCGGGACTCGCGCTGTTCACCCCGTACGGGAGAACAGGCGCGCGAGACCGGCAGAAGGGGCGAGGTCGCCGTTCTCCGCGTCGCCGGCCTCGTTGGGTCCAGTCGAATCCGCAGAAGCGGAAGAGGCAGGCCGGGCGGCGGACTCGCTGTGGGCAGCGAGCTCATGTTCAGCCAGAGACCAGTGGATCTTCTTGTAGTCGAATTCCCGCGACTCGCTGGCGCAGATCTTCACGATGTCGAAGTAGGGAGACAGATCGAAGTCTCTCGGCGTCACGAAGCTGGGGTCGCAGGGCACGAACACTCCGGTGTCGAACACCGTCCGCCGAACCGGCTTGCGGCCGAGGGTGAGCCACTCGGGCATCGTCACCCCGAGGCGTCGCGAACGAGAGGCCGGCGCGGTGACCGTCCCGGACTCGTCGTCCTCGGTCAGGGTGATCATCGGCTGGATCGGGTAGCGAACCTTCTGGAACGCCATCGCGATCTGCGTCGAGCAGACCATCTCTTTCGACAGGCGCCCGGAGGTCTCCAGTGCTCGTTGCCGCCAGCGTTTGGGCATGATCTCGACCGGGAGGAAGTACCAGAGCAGCGACATGATGTGGTCACGGTTGTAGGGGCTTCCCAACTGGGAGATCACGGTATCGATAACCGTGCTCTGATCGCCCGGGCGCAAGTTGATCGGCCGGCAGATGCGCAGGTTGTGATTCACATACTTCGACAGAGGTGATGCGGTAACGCCATCTTCGACATTGGCTTCGACGAGAAGTGCGTTCGCTGCGTCTCCATACCGTTGTCGCCAGATCGACGCCTGGTGATCACCGCGCTTGAGCAGCGCATCGCCCACGTAGATCGCGGCATGCGACCATGAGCTCTGTGTGAGGTATTTGATAACCTCGCTGATTCGCTGCGATCCCTCGACAAGAACCACGTCTCCGGGTCGCAGCGACTCGCGAAGTCGCTCCATGTCATTCGGGAAGCGCTGGTGGTAGACCCGGCGTTCTTTGACGAGAAGGCGAACGATTCGTTCGGTCAGCCATCTGTTGAGTGCGCGAAAAGGGTTCATCGAAGATCAGCCGACTGAAGTCGTATCCCCTCAGTCTAGCCTCTCCGGCGCCTGTCTAGGAATGCTTTCGAGTCTTCGTCTTCTTTGACGCGCTTACCGAGCGTACACTGATAGTA
>CAXQPB010000116.1:0-14335 GCA_964225545.1 Candidatus Nitrosopumilus sp.
GTGGGGCGCGTCGGCGGTGATTACGCCGTGAGACGCCAACGCGACCGGGGGGGTGTTGCACTCCCGCGTCAGGCGAGCCCGCGAGAGACGATGTACTCGGCTACCAGAATCGAACCTTTCGCGGCGCCCATCTTCGTATTGTGAGAGACGAGCATGTACTTCACGCCGTTCTCGAACAGCGGTTCTTTACGGATCCGCCCGACCGACGTCGTCATGCCATCGCCCGCATCGCGATCGAGTCTCGGTTGAGGCCGGAACGGGTCGTCATGAACCTCGATGAGCCGCTCAGGCATCGAAGGCAATTTCTCGGCCGCGAGCCGCTCTCCGGCTTCGCGAAGGCAGGCCGCGACATCGGCCGGCGAAGCCGGCGAGGCGAGCTCCACCGACACCGCCTCGGTATGCCCCTCGAGCACTGCGGCTCGCGTGCAGGTCGAGGAAACCTCGATGTCGGCATCCTTGATGCCATCGGCCGATGCGGTGCCCAGCAGCTTTCGCGCCTCGATGGCGACCTTCTCCTCCTCCTTGGGGATGTAGGGGATGATGTTGTCGATCGCATCGAGAGCCGCGACGCCGGGTGAACGCCCGGCTCCGGAGATTCCCTGCATCGAGACCATCGAGACTCGCTTGATCCCGAAGCGATCGTGAATCGGCTTCAGTGTGATCGCCAGGCCGGTGACCGTGCAGTTCGGTTGCGGCAGGACGAAGCCTTTCCAGCCGCGCTCCTTTCGCTGCCGGTCGACAAGAACCGCATGCTCCATGCTCACACCCGGCAGGAGCAGCGGGACGTCATCCGCGTTACGAAACGCCGAAGCGGTGCTGACAACGGGCTTGGTCGCCGCGTACAGCGGCTCGAGCTCGAGCGCGACGTCGGACTCCACTGCGGAGAAAACAATGTCGACGTCGGAGGTCACAAGCTCGGTCCCCGCCTCGACGGTGATGTCGAGGACGGACGCGGGCGGGTCGCCGTCTGCCCACCAGCGGACCTGACCGCTGGTGGGGTCGCGAATCGCATCGCCGTAGGGCTTGCCGGCAGACCGCGACGAGGCCGCGAGCCTCGTCACCGTGAACCAGGGGTGTTTTGCGAGCGCGGCGACGAATTGCTGTCCCGCGATTCCTGTCGCGCCGACTACGGCGCATTTCCTTGCATGCGTGCTGCTGGCCATGTTCCTGCTCTTTTCGGTCTTTCTGTAACGGCCGGATTACCGGAGGCCGGAGGGTGTTTGTCGCACGAGGCCATCCGTCAATCGAGCGGTCACGCCCGCTCAAGGGTGACTCAGGCTTCTGCCCGGCCCTTGCGATCGGTTGCCCGCACGGTGATCCGTGGGTATTCTGCACAGGTATGGCACGTTCGTCCGCCTCGCGTAAGTCTCACGCAACCGCGACAGTTTACGACCTCGTCCCGTTTCTCGTCCGCCGCAACCTTGGATGGAGAATCGGCCCGCGCGGTGTGCTGATTTCACGCACGAACGCCGGTGGTGTGATCACGGTCATCCATCGCCACCGCGATGCCTGCAGCGCGGAGACCGTTGATCGTCGAATCGCCCAGCTCCGGCCCGGGGTCGGGGCCTACCAGCTGTTCTGGAAGAAGGGCAACGGGCGATGGACGGCTTATTACGACAACCGTGGCGAAGTCTTCGTCGGGTCGCTTTCCGAATGTCTCGGGGAGATCTCGAAAGATCCGTTCAGCTGCTACTGGCCCTGATTTTCACGAAGCCCCCGATCGGACGCATCCTCGAACCTCATCGCTGAACCGGAATCGCGCTGCGAGTGTGCGTTCCTTGCCGCTGACTACGCATACCACTGTTTGAACCGAGGCCGCGGGCTCTGCCGTGGGTGGTTCAGCGTGAGCGGCGGAAACTTCAGGGAGCGTGCTTCTGTGCGGATGACGAGTTGTGCTCTGCGTGGTCGCCGAGCGACTGACCGTAGGAGAACTCGACCCAGTTACCGTCGGGGTCTTCGAGGATGCAGAAGTATCCGACGATCGGACCTGCATCCTGAGGTGCGACTGCGACAATGCCCGCGTCTCGCCCACGCTCCGCGAGTCGGTCGACGTCCTCACGCGAGTCGACTGCGTAACCGATGTGCCCCATCGGTCCGGGATTCACGGCGTCTGCGTGGGGAATCCCCAGCAGGACAATGACGAACTCCTGTTCGCGACCCGGTTCGCCGAGCCACACAACAGTCGTTCCGTCGTCGACACGGCGGTGAACCTCGACCAATGAAGCGTACGTTTTGTAGAACTCGACGGAACGCTCGATCTCACGTGAGTGGATCGCGATGTGTGTGCAGGTGGCGCCGCCGCGCTCGGATTTGCGCGTGCTCATCCTGACTATTTTACAGCTCTGGAGGGGTGGCGGCGACCGTGACCTGTCAGGCTTCAGTGCCCGCCGGGGGGCCGGTTGTCGCCGTCTGCCGGAGTTGCTCGGTCCGTACTGCCGGGTCCGAGCGAGCCGTGGCTTTCATCCGACTGTTCGACCGCCCAGGACGGGGTCTGCGAAAGCGAGATACCGAGCACGGGAACCGCGACAGTCCAGGTGACCAGAGCGACCAGGCAGACGGCGATGAGGTTCAGTCCGAATCCCGTTCGCGCCATGCGGGCGACAGTCAGATGCCCGCCGGAGAAGACAATGGCGTTCGGCGCGGTCCCCGAAGGCATCATGAAGCACAGCGACGCTGCGAGCGTGCACGGGACCATCAACAGCAACGGGTCGCCGCCGCCGGCAATGGCCGCCGCCGCGAGTATCGGCATCATGATGGTGGTGATCGCGGTGTTCGTTGTCACCTCGGTTAAAAAGCTGATGATCAGCGCGATGCCGGCGATGCTCAGCAGAGGCCCGGCAGCGCCGACCCAACCGAGTGTTGTCCCGGCCCACTGCGCCAGCCCCGAAATCTGAATGGCTTTGGCGAGCGCGAACCCGCCCCCGAGAAGCACGATCACACCCCAGGGAAGGTTGACCGCCGACTCCCAGTTCAGAAGACGTGAACGGTCGCGGTCACCGGCCGGCATCGCGAACAGAAGCAGGGCCATCGCCATCGCGACGGTTGAATCGCCGATCGATGACGGATCCGGAGCGAGCTCCGACCACCCGGGCAGGCGTAACGCTCCGAGGTCAATCGGTCGCCGGAACATCCAGGCGACGGCCGTCAGCACGAATACCGAGAGGACCCGTTTCTCGGGAGTGGTGATCGGCTCGAGGGCTTCGAGCTGCTGCCGCACGATCCCGGTGTCGCCGGTTCCGTGCAGATGCCAGAGCGGAGATGCAAGACGAGTCAGGTAGAGCCAGACGATCGGAATGAGCAGCGACGCGAGCGGAACACCCACCAGCATCCATTGGAGGAACCCGATTTCCGGGGAGGCGGGAAAGATCTGACGGAAAGCACCGACGAAGACGGCATTCGGCGGTGTCCCGACGATTGTCGCGACGCCGCCGATCGTAGCTGCGTAGGCGATGGCCAGCAAAAGTGTCGGGGCAAGGTGTTCGCCGATCTCGGGCGACTCCCTCGAGACGTGATCGCAGACCGCGAGCGCGATCGGCAACATCATCATCGTCGTCGCCGAGTTCGAGATCCACATCGAGATCAGCGCAGTACCCGTCATGAACCCGAGCACCAGCGATGCGGGATGAGCGCCGAACCGGACAATGATGTGGAGCGCGATCCGTCGGTGAAGATTCCAGCGTTGCACGGCGGTGGCAATGATCAGGCCGCCGAGAAAAAGCATATTGGTTTTGTTCGCGTAGGGGGTGGAGATCTCCGCGGCCGACATCACACCGGTGGCCGGTAACAGCACGAGGGGGACGAGAGCGGTGGCTGGTACCGGTATGGCCTCGGTCAGCCACCAGACGGCCATCAGCACCGTGGTCGCGGCCGTGATCCGCGCGGGTCCGGGGATAGCCTCCGCGAACGGGAGGAGCCAGATCAGTAAAAACGCGGCGGGGCCGGCGGCAAGCCCGATACGTGCTCGCATCGCAGGCGAGACCTCGGGCCGTCAGAAACGCGAGCCGGAACAAAAGTCCGACAATGCGTCGATGGCGGCCGCCCGAAAAAGACCCCAGTTGCCCCAGGACGGCTCGATCTCCCGAAGTTTTTCCGCGTAGCCGGGCAGCTCCTCCGGGAGGGCCTCGCGCCACTCCGAGATCTTCTCATTGGGGTCGTTGGTCTGCAGAACACCGTCGAACTCACGCAGGAAAAACAGGAACGT
The DNA here is from genome assembly GCA_964225545.1 of Candidatus Nitrosopumilus sp. Lineage (GTDB taxonomy): Bacteria > Desulfobacterota > Binatia > UBA1149 > SPBQ01 > SPBQ01. Next base: position 4,202 of record CAXQPB010000116.1, read on the forward strand.
CTGGAAGGCAGCACGGCCCGTGTCGTCTTCGTAGCGCAGCAGCGCGACGAATCGGTCTACACTGACCTCGAGGTTGGTTTCTTCCCAGACCTCGCGAAGCAGCGCGTGTTCGACATCTTCACCGGCCTTGATGCCGCCCGATGGGAGACGCATGACCGAGTTCGGATAGCTCGACTTAGTCTGCAGCAGAAAGCGGCCGTTCTTTCTCAGAATCGCCATGCAGACCTCGCCGTGTTTGCGCTCGCTGACCGGCGGAAATGCGATCGAGGGCAGCGAGCAGGTGAGTCGCTCGGGCTCTCCGAATTTGGTTGTCAGGACTTCAACGGCACCGCTCAACTCTTCCGCTCCTTTTCAATCCGGGTCAGCGCGTCGACGAGTCGTCGGGTAATTTCGCCCGCCCGGTCGCCGTCGAATGTGGTGGCCATGTGACAACCTGCCGCGGCCGGATGACCGCCGCCACCGAACCGATCGGCGAGTTGGGAGAGATCGACTTCGCATAGGGGCGTACGGCGAAAGCTGACACAGTCGCCCCGGTGATCGTAGAGTGCGAACACCGCTTCATCGAAATCGTCTTTCCAGCGGTCGGCGATCTCGCCCGCGTAGTCATCGCACTCGGCAGCGACGATCAGCAGGTCCGTCCCCGGAAGCGGTGCGGCTGTTCGTGTCGCCTCGGCAAGCTGGAGCGATTCGGCGACCTCGTGTCCGACCCGTTCCATGGCCTGACGAATCGCCGGCGAGGGCGTCAGATCCGAATCCATCGCCAGCAGCTCTCGGTAAGCCTCTGTCTGCCGCATTGCCCGGACCGCGAGCGCGAGCTCGCGTGAGCCATCGATGTCGAGGATCCAGCGGTCCACATCGTCTGCCGTCAGCACCAGGTTGCGCAACGGGCGCAGCGCGTCCAGCGACTCCCCCCGGGCGGTCGCGCGCTCGAGCAGATAATCGTGAAGCAGCCGCGATGCCGAGAAGCGATCGTCGAGAACCACGTCAGTGAAGGCGATGTGGGGGTGGCCCGTCGCGCGTCGGTCGATCGCCGTCTTGTGGTGATCAATCCAGTAAAGTTTCAGGCCGCGAGAGACGAGTGTGTCCAGGTGCACGTCGGTGGCGGGCTCCCGCCACGAAATATCGGTGATCCAGAGTTCCTCTTCTTCCGGGTGGGTTGGATCGTAGCTGATGAGGATCTCGTCGATCTCACGGTTGCTTGAGAAGACCGCTTCGAAGCGCTGGTCGGCGAAGTACTTGGCCGCGACAACGGCGCAGGTCGTTCCATCAAGGCATCCGGGCCCGTGGCTGACCACGGTGACTCGCCGCTGGTCGAGCATGGAGGGTCATACTACAGCCGGGTCCAGCGGCAGCACAACCGTTTCGTGCCGCCCGGACTGAGCCGCCCGATAACATGCATCCACGACCGCGACCGCGACAAGTCCGTCATGGAAGTCGGCGCGCGGCGCCGCGCCGGTTCGTGCATCCTCGACAAGGGCGTTCAGGGCTTCCTGAACCGTTTGCTTCGGTGCGTCCAGCTCGACCGGCTCGACACCGTCCGGCGTGATCCACATCAACGTGTTGAGGACGTGATCTCCGACCAGCTGGCCGTTCTCCCCGCTGATCTCGATCAAGCCGTTTCGCGCGGGCGAGCTGCGTGCGCAGTTGACGAGACCGGTGGCGTGGCTGTCCCGAAAGGTCAGCAGCGCGGCGAAATTGTCTTCGGTGCTCTCGGTGTAGACCGAACTCGTCCGACACGCCGCCGTGGCGGTCTCGAGGCCGGTCATGTAGCGAATGAGGTCGAACGAATGGACGCCCGTATGGAGAATATTGCCCCCGCCCGCGCGCGCGGGGTCATCGATCCACTCGATCTGCGTCTGCGGTCCGAAGCGTTGTGTAAGCACGATCGAGTCAATACGGCCGATTCGGCCGACCTCACGGCGAACCGCATTCACGACCGTATTGAATCGCAGGGTGTGACCGGCCATCGAATAGACACCGGCCTTCCGGATCGCCGAGAGCATCCGCAAGCCGGTCTCGCCGTTCGGCGCGACCGGCTTCTCGATCAGAAGGCGCTTACCGCGCGACGCAGCCGTGACGACCAGTTCCTCGAGCAGGTCGGGCACGGTGACCAGAACGATGGTGTCGATGTCGTCGCGTGAACACAGCTCGAGTGCGTTCGGTGTGTACTCGCACCCACACTCCCGGGCGATCTCCTTGCCTGCGCTCTGGTCCCGACGGCAGACGGCGACGAGCTCGATGCCCTCGATGTCCTTCGCGGCGTGGCGGGCGTATCGACTTCCGTGACGTCCGACCCCGACGATTCCCATGCGCAGCTTCGGCACCGCGGCACCATAGGGGCGCCGCGGGCGGCTTGCAATCTTTGCAACCGGCGCTTGCCGGCCTTAATCACACGACGATGCCCCGTGCCCGAAGGTCGACGAGCGACACCCCGGATCCTCTCGACAACCGCCGCATGCCCCATGTGCTCAAGGCGCTGCGTGAGGAATACGCCACGAGCAACGCTCCGGTCGTTACCTTCATCTCGGTAATGACCCGGGATCCTTTCCGCGTTCTTACCGGGTGCATCCTGAGTCTGCGGACGCAGGACGGGACGACGGCGGTGGCGGCGCAGCGGCTGTTCGCGCTCGCACCGGATGTGAACGCTCTGGCCTGCGCGGACGTGAAGGCCGTCGAACGCGCGATCTACCCGGTCGGTTTCTATCGAACCAAGGCCCCGCAACTGGTCGCGATGGCGGCGCGTATCCGCGACGAGTTCGGCGGGCGTGTTCCCGATGACATCGATACGCTGCTGACGTTCAAAGGGGTGGGGCGAAAGACCGCGAACCTGGTCGTCACGGCCAGCTACGGGAAGCCGGGCATCTGTGTCGACACCCACGTCCACCGGATCTCGAACCGCTGGGGCTATGTCCGTACGCGGACTCCCGAGCAGACCGAGGATGCGCTGCGCGCACGCCTGCTCAAGCGCTACTGGCTCGAATACAACGATCTTCTGGTCGCTTTCGGCCAGACCCGCTGCAAGCCGACGTCGCCGATCTGCAGCGACTGTCCTGTGCAGCGCTACTGTCCACAGATCGGCGTGACGCGCAGCCGCTGAGAGCGGTCTCAGCAGCGCGTGACGGAACGATAGATGCGCGGCATCTCCTCAGGCAGCGCCTCGATGTCTTCGATCACCGCGTAGCGGGTCGCCGGACACATATCGCCGAGATAGTCGTGACCGGCGGGGTCGACGGTGATGCAGAACGTGCTGACGCCCTCGGCTTCGAGTTCGCGCAGCGCAGTCATGGTGTCGCGAATTCCATAGACGTTCGATCGTCGGTCGTCACCATAATCGTGATCCTGCGGAAAGCCGTCTGAGAGAAGAATGAGGTGGCGCGCGCGCGCCGTCACTCCTGCGAGTTTGGCGCGGGAGTGCCTGAGCGCCGCGCCCATCCGCGTCGAACGCTTGGGCTCCACACCGCCGAGTCTGGAGCGGACCGTCGGCCCGAGCCGCTCGTTGAAGGCTTTGACGTGGTAGTACTCGACACCGTCGTGGCCGTGTCCGGAGAACCCGTACATCGCGTACGCATCCCCGATCTCCTCGAGGACGTTCGCCATCACCGCGAGCGTGTCTTTTGTCACGTCGATCACGCGGCGCGCATCGGGGTCGTCTTCCGTCCCGGGCAACGGCTCGTCTGTCGAAGCGCTCATGTCGATCAGGAACAGAGTCGCGACATCTCGTTCCTCCCGTCGGCGCGCGACATAGAGCCGATCGGTCGGCGTCCGACGGGTGCGGCGATCGGCGTGCGCATCGACCAGGGCGTTGATGTCGAAATCCTCGCCGTCCTGCATGCCGCGAACTTTACGGAACTGCTCCGGTCGCATCAGGAGAAACTCCCGTTTGATGCGTGCGACCAGATCCGCCGAGCCGCCCATCATCCGGTTGAAGTAGCGCCCGCCGTCGCCGTCGATCTCCATTTCGCTGACCCGGCACCAGCGATGTCGGTAATCGGTGATACGGTGATCCCATTCGTCGTACCAGTAGAAATCTTTGCCGCGCAGCTCGGCCAGCCACGCGCGTATGCTCGGCGTATCCCCGCGATCGATCATCTCGCGCAAACGTTCGGCCGTGTCGGCAGGCAACTTCCCGAGCAGCTCGGTGATGTACATTCCGAGTCCCGCATCCACCGGACCGCGCGCTTCGGACAATTCGATTTCGACGCCCTTCTCGATCAGCTTTTTCAGCTCTTCGGGAGAGAGCGGCATGCCGGCCGACCCGCTCGTCGGTTCGTCTCCGGTCAGCTCGAGTTGGGGGGGATCGTGGAGTTCCGAGAACCCGTCGCCATCCTCGCCGGTCGATGCGGAGGCGTCGACGCTTTCGCCGTCGATCGCCGGCGCAGCGGTCGAATCCTCGAGGTAATCGAGGAGATCCAGCACCGTGGCACCGCCCATCTCCGCCAGCGCGTCCGGGTCTCCCTGTGCCATTGCCGCCGCGAGGTTCAACGAACCGTAGAGCGCGATCATCGCACGAACGCTGTCCTCGACCGTCGCGCTCGGCGATTGCAATCGCGCAACGGTGGCGGCGAGCCTCTCTCCGGTCGCGCGGAGTCGCTGGGGAAGTTCGGAGACCGGCACACGTCCGACCGAGAGCAGGAAAAGCGTCTCGATGATCTCTTCCGGACTGCGATCCGCTGCCGCGCGCACCGAGCGTGCGGCATAGGCGCGGCCGAGTCGGTCGAGGTCGGCAGCGAGTCCCGAGAACTCGCGCGTCAGGCAGGCGTCGATACGCGCGCCGTCGAGGACGATGAAAAGCCCGGCGGCGAGCAGCGGGTTGGGGAACGAGTCAATCAGCGCGATGATGTCGTCGCCCTCAGGGTCGCGAGCCAGCCCGGGCGGAATCTCACCGAGGTCGCCAATGCGGAATGAGAAGGTTCCGTATTCCCAGCGACCGGCCGCGTGGGCGACAGCGAGCTTGTAGAAGGCTTGGTTTTCTTCGGATGTATCCCACAGGTCGACCGACTCGGGCAGGCGCACCGAGCGGTCTTCCGGTGCTGCCAGCGGCGGGCGCAGCCAGGTGCCGCCGCCCGACGCGATCTGCAGTGTGCGCCTCGCCATCATGACCAGGTAGCGCTGGAGCACCGGCTCGCACTCACTCAGCGTCACCGCCGTGCTGTGCTCGACCAGGACTTTGTTTGCCGTCCTTGTCCGCAGACGGAAATGCGCGACGCCCGCCTCTTTATTGCGCTCGCCGAGCTCGCAACCGCGTCGCGCCCAGAGCTCAAGGCCGAGGCCGCCGCCGAGCTCGAGAGCACGGTCGATGACGCGCAGGAAGGGGATTACTCCGGCAGGGAAGCGCCGGGCGACCTCGCGGAGCATGGCGGTCAGAACCGGCAGATCGTCAGGCGGGAGCGTGCGGGCCTCGGCTGCAAGATAGGCCAGGGCGTCGACCAGCTCGTCGTCTTTCGGTCCCATCGCGGCGTGGGTCGCATCGATCAGGGCGCGGGCGGTTTCCTGCGGCAAAGCGACGAGGGCAGCGGGGAGTATCTCGAGGGCGCGCTCGGCAGCGAGCGGGGACCTGGCCGAGAGGGCAGCGCAGCACTGCAGGGCTGCGGATTGAAGCTCGGGGTCGAGCGCCGCGATCGCGACCGGTGCCTGCGGACACCGCGCGCCGCGCCCGGCTGCGCCGACTCGGGCCAGCACCGTCGACCATGCCTCGACCGATTCCGGTGTGAGCTTGTTCGCCAGCTCTCTCGCGCTCTCGAGGAAGCGCGAGGCGAGGAACTCGCCACGCCACCGACTGTGTTCGAGCGTGCTGCTGCAGCCCGAGTGCCACGCCCGGATGGAAAGCTCGGCGATCGCGGCGGACTTCGGATTGTCGTCAAGCCGGCGGTCACAAAGCGCGGCGCCGATCTCTTCCATGAAGGTCGCCGCCAGCCGCCGGGAGCCGCTCGACAGCGAGCAGGCGGCATCGACGAGTGCGGCCCGAGCGGCACTGGTTGCCCTGCACAGGGGCTCCGGTGGCAGTGAAAACCACGCCTGCGCGATCGCACGCCCCGCGCCGGCCTCGCGCAGGAGCAGGCGTCCCTGCTGTTCCCATTCGTCGGCGTTCCCGGCGTATTGCGAGCGTGCCAGCGCGACCGCTCCGGCAAAGAAGCCGTGCGCCATTGTCACAGAAACCGCGGCAAGCTCATCGCCGCTTTTCAGGATCGCCTCGCGCAGCTCCGGCGCCAGCGCATCGAAGTGTTCGAGTGCGACACGTCCGCGATCACTTCGTGCGAGGTGGCGGCTTTTCAGCCAGCTGCGCGATTCGTTCAACGCCGCCGCCCTGCGCCGAGGGCGCTGTTCACGGGAAGATGGACGCGACCAGCTCGGCGATCGCCTCCTGCGTCTGCGCGTCGTCGGTCAGTCCCAGAACCACCGTGGACTGGCAGGCCTTGCGTGCCGGCATACCGAGCGAGATCAGCTGACCGGCATAAACCAGGAGGCGGGCGCTTACGCCTTCTTCCAGGCCGCTCGATTTCAGCTCGCGTACTCGCTCGGCGAGGTGAGCCAGGTCCAGCGCGATGTCCATGGTGACCCCGCTCTCGTGAGCGATGATTTCGGCCTCCTTGTCGCGAGGAGGGTAACCGAACTCGAGAGTCACGAAGCGTTGTCGCGTCGAGGGCTTGAGGTCCTTCAGTACGGACTGGTAACCGGGGTTGTAGGAGACGACGAGAAGGAAGTCGTCATGCGCCGGTATGATTTCGCCGAGCTTGTCGATCGGCAGAATCCTTCGATGATCGGTCAGCGGATGGATCAGGACCATCGTGTCTTTGCGCGCCTCGACGATCTCGTCGAGGTAGCAGACGGCACCGGTGCGCACGGCCTGAGTCAGCGGGCCGTCCATCCACACGGTCTCGTCTCCGCGAATCAGGTAGCGGCCGACGAGATCGCTGGCGGTGAGATCTTCGTTGCATGCGACGGTGATGAGCGGATTGGGCCGATCCTCTCGCGTGGGCGCGAGCTTCCACGTCATGTACTCGACGAAACGGGTCTTGCCGCAACCGGTAGGCCCCTTGAGCAGAACCGGCAACGAGCGCTGGTAGGCCGACTCGAAGACTTCAATCTCCTCGCCGATCGGCAGATAGAACGGCGCTTCACTCATAGGCTTGCTCATCAAAGGCCCCGACCCATTCCTTCCCGTCCAGGACGTCCATCACACGACCGCTCGCCTCGTCGACCAGCTCGATCTTCAAGTCGGCGTCGACATTTTTCGATTCGGCGAGACCGGCGAGCTTTTCGTTCATCCCGGATTTGAACTTGTTCCGCATCACCGGCGGCATCTGGTCCATCGGGAAGTCGCGAATCATCATGCGCGCCACCGCGTCACCCTGCCAGTCAATCTCCACGACTCTTGGTCCCACGATGCGGTAGCCCGTGAGCAGGCTGCCCGCCTCGAGCTGGAACTCGGAGGCGGCGTTGCTGCGAACATTTTGTGCCGCAGGCAGGCCTTGCCCGCCCCGTGTCGCGGCACCACCCCTGTCGCTCGCCGAGGCTCTCTGCGTCGGAGGCGGAGTCGAGCTCGCGGCAGTGATGATTTCGTCGATGCGCTGTTGCTGGGCTTCGCCGTCCGCGAGCGTCCGCGCGTGGCGGAGGGTCTCGAGCGCTTCGTCCGTGCTCCCGCGCGCGTGCAGCGCGATGCCGAGGTTGACGTGGGCCTGGACGAAGCCGGGGTTCGAGGCGATCACATCACGATAGGCCTGCTCAGCCTCCTCCGCGCGAGCCTGGAACAACCATGTTGACGCGCGATCGGTGAGGACGCCCGGATCGGCGGGATCGATCTGCAGATACCGGTTGAAGTATCCCTCCGCGACATCGAACTGGCGGGCATCGTGCGCGACGTTGCCGTACATGCGAAGCGCCTCGAGATTGTTCGCGTCGATCTCGAGGACATGATCGAGCGCCGTCATTGCGGGCTTGTGGTAGCTCGGAGTCAGCAGGCCGGCGCGGTAGTAGCCGCGCGCCAGACGCAGCCACGCTTCGAGGTCGTCAGGCGCGGCGTCGGCGTTGGCCTGAAGATTTTTCAGCAGCTGGATGACCTGGTCGGGGAGCTCGATCGACGGGTGCCCCGGTGGCACCTGTCCCTCGCCGGCCGGGACCCCGCCTGAGGGGGCGGCCGTCGGGCTGCCGGGCACCGCGCGCTGCGGCGCAGGCCGATCGCTCAGCTCGTTATAGAGACTGGCTGACCCCGCGATTACAAAAATACCGAACACGGCCGCAGCAGGTAAAAGCGTTGCCGGACGGGAACTTGGTTCATGCGCCATGCTGTGCGGCACGGTATCAGCGACAGCACAGCGGCGAAAACGCGGTCTGAGGCATCTTCCTGCCCCACTTCCCGCGTGCTACTTATTCGGGGTACCCCCCCTGAAATCTCCACGAACAAGCCCCAGGAGCCGCTAGAATCACAGTATGAACCCTGTCAAATCAGCATGGCGAAAGGTACCCGCGCGGGTGCGAGCGGTCTTCAACACGGCGATCAAGATCTGTATCACGGTCGGCGCCTTCTACCTGCTGCTCACTCACGAGATCAACGTCGAGGGAATCGGAAGAATCCCCATCAGCAAGGCGATTCTGGACTACATCGGCACCGTCAACGCGACCACCTTCTTCCTGTGGCTGGCGGTCGCGATGTCGATCAAGTTTGTCGGGGTCATCGCTTCGGCGTGGGGCTGGTCCCTGCTGCTGCGCGGTCAGCGCCTGGAGTTTCCTTTCTGGCAGCAGATCATGACTGCCTTTCTGATCGGCCGGTTCATCGGGACGTTTCTCCCTTCCACGATCGGTCTGGACGGATACACGCTTTACGAGGCCGGCCGCTACTCCAACCAGTGGCATCGAGCCGTTACCGCGAAAGCGCTCGAGAAGTTCATCGGTATCGCGGGCCTGTTCATGGGCATCCTGATCACCCTGCCTGCGGGTTACCTCGTACTCGAGCAGGTCGCCGGTGAGAATGCTCTGCGCCTCGCCACGGCGATCGGTACGGTCTGTGCCGGTGTTACGGGCGCGGTCGTGATCGGCCTTGTGAAGCCGCAGGCGATCCGCTTTTTCATGAGCCACGGCGGCCGTGTGCTGCCCGGTCCGGTTCGCCACCACGTGGATCGTTTCACCGACGCAGTGACCGCCTACCACGGGCAGCTCGGGCTTCTGCTCAAGGCGCTTCTGGCGAAGTTCATCACCCACTTCACAACGGCCGTGGTCTACTTCTTTACCGCGCTGGCCATCGGAGTGACCTCGATCGAGTTCCTTCCCATCGTCTTCGCGAGCCTCATTCAGATCCTCGGCACGCTGTTCTCGCCGACCATCGCCGGTGAGGGGGCGCGTGAGGCGCTGCAGGCGCTGCTGCTCTCGAACTATCTCGGCGGGGTCGCGCAGGCCGTGCTCTCCGGAGCGTTGGGCTTCATCGCGGCAGAGGCAGCGACGCTCTGGGGCGGAGCGTTCCTCTGGACGCGCAAGGCGAGCTGGCGTCCGGCTTACGTGAAGGTGGACGGCAAGCAGGTCGACTACGCATGGATCGACGAGAGCGAGGAAGGCCTGAAGGTCACCGAGCTGGCGGCACGGGCCAACGCCTGAGACGCGCTCCGAGCAAACGCTTCGGCAAAAAAAGGCCGGCTCCCTGAGGGGGCCGGCCTTTTTTCGTTCGAGCGGACAAAAAAAGGGACCGGCCTTGCGGCCGGTCCCCGATGGAACCGCGAGAGTTCCTCTCTTTGCTCAGCCGGCCTTCTTGGCCTTGAGCTGCTCGTCGATGATGCCCTTGTAGAGCTGGAACGAACGGCCCTGCGGCTTCTTGCCGTTGATGAAGATCGTGGGCGTTCCGCGAACGCCGACCGCGCGAGCCTCGGCCATCTCCTTGTCGATGAACGCCTGGGTCTCTTTCGAGGCGAAATCGGTATTGAACTGATCCACGTTCAGACCGAGCTCGGCGGCCCACTTCGCGTAGATCTCGTCGTTCAGTGTCCGATAGTTCTCGAAGATCTTGTCGTGCATCTCGAAGAACTTGCCCTGCTTTCCAGCTGCGCCGGCAGCCTTTGCGGCAGGCCTCGCCTGCTTGTGGAACGGCCGTGGGGAGTGCTTGTAACCGAATGTCACGTCTGTCGGGGACGCTGCCATGATCTGGGCACC